>JANQLA010000414.1 GCA_028280855.1 Melioribacteraceae bacterium | reverse complement strand
CTAATACTGATTTAGCTGTATCGTGCGGAATTGAATTAGGGCATACAAACGCAATTAAAGTAAATCGAAAATTGCAGACCTCCGATCAGTATATTTATGCCGCCGGTGATTGTATTGAAGTTATTAATAAAATTACCGGCAGACCCAACTATATTCCCCTTGCCACACTTGCTCACGATGCCGGTCATATTGCAGGCTCAAACGCAGCCGGTAGTAACGAATTCATGAAACCGGTAGTAAAGAATATCGCTGTTTCGTTTTTTGGCTTGAATGTTACCCAGGTAGGTTTATCATACAAAGAAGCGGCAAACTTTTTTGATGATACCTGTTTTGTAACCGAGATATCAAATAATAAGGTTCCTGTAATGCCCGGATCGTCAAAAACTTTCGGTAAGATTATTTACAGGAAAAGTAATAAGCAGTTGCTTGGCGCTTCGTTCGCAGGGAGAAATGAAGTTGTTGGACATGCCGATTTAATATCTGCACTAATTCATGCCGGCACAGAAGCTGATTTGCTTAGTGAAGTACATTATAACTACACACCGCCTTTATCTCCGTTTATTAATATCCTGTCAAAACTTGGACGTAAAATTAAGAAGGAATTTAAATGAAACTTACAATTGTAGACAACCCGTTAATTAAAAGGGATATAACATACCTTCGCGACAAGGAAACAAGGGAATACCAATTCAGGATAGCACTAAGCCGTATTGCTTATTGCCTTGCAATAGAAATCAGTAAAACATTCGATATTATTGATAGAGAAGTAGAAACTCCGCTTGAAGTTACGGCCGGTTACAAACTTCGTCATCAAATAGTTTTGGTGCCTGTTTTGCGCGCGGGATTAAGCCTTGTAAATTCGTTTATCGAAATGATTCCGGATGCCAAGGTTGGACATATCGGCTTACAGCGTGATGAAGAAACGCTTTTACCGGTTGATTACTATTACAAAGCGCCGAAGAACCTTGATGTATCAAAAGTAATCATTTTGGATCCGATGCTGGCAACCGGCGGAAGCGCATCAGCCGCAGCAACTTTTTTAAAGGAACGCGGCGCTAAGGATATTGTAATGGCTTGCCTTATTGCATCTCCTGAAGGAGTTAAAAAGATGAACAACGATCATCCTGAGGTACCGGTTTATACGGCGCAGCTTGATCGCGAACTAAACGATCAGGGATATATTTTACCGGGGTTAGGTGATGCAGGTGACAGAACTTTTGGTACGCTTTAGCTTATTATTTATCCTTTTCTTTCCGCCGCTATGTTTTTCTCAGTCCTACCCAGAACGCGGAATTGATTCTTTATGGAAAGACGTCAATCATAATTTGGTTTTACAGGATTATGAATCAGCAGTACGAACGGCGCGTTTAATAAAAGAAAAATATCCGGACTTTCCCCTAGGTAGCATGCTTTGCGCCACTATCGAAATATCAAAATCATACGATCTTGGAACCGGGTACAACAGTGGTTTAATTGACTCACTTTTAAACATCTCTTTTTTACTAAGCGAAGCGATGCTTGAAAAAAATACAATGGAGGTTTGGGCAAATTTTTTCGCCGGAGCTTCACTCGGTTTAAAAGCATACTTCAGCGCTGTTCAAAAGGACTTGGTAAACGCATTTGTAGACGGTTACTCAGCTCTTCAATACTTTGATAAATGCTTACAGGCAGATGCTTTTTTTTACGAAGCAAAAATTGCCATTGGAACATATCTCTACTGGAAATCTGCGAAAACTTCAGATTTGAGTTGGCTGCCTTTTTTTAACGACAATAGGTTGGCAGGGATTGAACTTTTGAAATCAGCTAGCGATTCTGCAAGCTATAATAAATTTTTTGCCAGGTACTCGCTATTCTGGATCCATCTTAATGAAAAGAATTTTGAGGAAGCAGCTAAAATATCCAATGAATTTTTGAAAGAGTATCCTGGAAACAGGCTATTCAAATATACTGCTGCAAAAGCTGTTAAGGATAAGAACCCTGAAGAAGCTCTGGTTTACTTCGAAGAATTGGTTGAAGATTACCGCGCCATGAATAATAATCATTATAAGGAGATAGTGTATCTTCATAACAGCGCACAGTTATACCATAGGCTTATGATTTATGATAAAGTAATTGAATATTGCGATTATATATTGGGGATCGGCAGGCTATCTGATTACGTAGAATCAAATCTCGAAGAAAGATTGGTTCGGGTTGAAAAACTTCGCAATGATGCACTTCGATTATCATCGAAAAATTGAATTTGCGCGTTATATTTAGTATAAAGGTATTTGGTTTAAATAATTTTATCAGATGAAAGTAACCGAAGATAAATATCAGAAGCTGCTGGCTGAGTTGTTGGATCATTGCCGTGCAAATCTCCGTAAGGTAAACAAGGAGATGATCGAGAAAGCTTTTAATCTTAGTTTCGAAGCACATAAAAACGATATTCGAGCATCCGGCGAGCCGTACTTCTATCATCCTTATGAAGTTGCGTCAATAGTTGCAAAGGAAATTCCACTCGATGATATTTCGGTTATTGCCGCCTTGCTTCATGATGTTGTTGAAGATACGGAGTTCGATTTGGAATTCGTGGCAAAGGAATTCGGTCGGGATGTAGCTGATATTGTAAACGGTGTTACCAAAATTAGCGGTGTATTTTCAGGGCATGAAATTTCGCAGGCTGAAAATTACAGGAAGATGCTCCTTTCCATGGTCGAAGACGTACGTGTGATCCTCGTTAAATTTGCCGATAGGCTTCATAATATGCGTACGCTTGATTACGTGCCACCGGAAAAGCAGCGGCGTATAGCACAAGAGACAGTTGAAATATATGCTCCCTTTGCAAACCGCTTCGGATTAGGAAGGGTAAAATGGGAACTGGAAGATCTTTCATTTAAATACCTAAATCGCGAGGCATACGAAGAGATAGCAAAAAAAATAAAAAGCAAAAGAAAAGAAAGAGAGGCATACATTAATAAGTTCATTGCTCCAATAGTTACAAAATTGAAGGAGCACGAACTGCAATTTGAAATTGGCGGGAGAGCAAAACACATTTACAGCATTTACCGGAAAATGCTTAGTCAAAGTCTCACTTTCGAAAATATTTTTGACCTGCTTGCTGTACGAGTAATTCTTGAAGGTAACGATTCGAACGAATGTTACTACGTTTTGGGAGTTATAAATCAACTTTACAGGCCGATTTCCGACAGGTTTAAAGATTATATTTCTATACCCAAAAAGAACAATTACCAGTCAATTCATAATACGGTTATTGGCCCAGACGGCAAACTGGTTGAGGTTCAGATTAGAACTCGGAAGATGCATGAAATTGCTGAAAAGGGTGTTGCGGCGCATTGGAAATATAAAGAAAGTTTAGCTGCTTCCGATTCTCAGTTGGAAGATTGGGTCAACTGGATTCGTGATGTTTTTGAAAATGCTTCAAAAAATGAAGCGACGAAAGAAATTTTAGCATCTTTTAGGCTAAATCTTTACCAGGACGAAATTTACGTCTTTACACCTCAAGGAGATTTGAAGCGATTACCTGTAAACTCTACTCCGGTTGATTTTGCTTTTGAAATCCACAGTAGTATTGGCAACCATTGTATCGGAGCGAAAGTTAACAATAAAATTGTTCCTTTGGATACCGTGCTCCACAGTGGCGATCAGGTAAATATACTAACATCAAAAAACCAGCATCCGAATAGAAGCTGGCTGCAGTTTGTACAAACGCACAAAGCTAAAGCTAATATTCGTAAGTATTTAAACAGGGAAGAAGATAAAGTCGTTGAACAAGGCAAAGAAATATGGGAAAAACGACTAAAGAAGCTAAAACGAACAGTATCTAAAGATGAACTGAACAAAATTGCAAGAAAGCTGAAGTATGATAGTACTCGGCATTTCTTCATAGCAATTGTAAAAGACTTTGTGGATTTGGAAGAAATATTAAATCCAACGGCAGAAGTTCAGGAGCAAGTCCTTCCGGAACTGGAATATGAATCATTTGCTGAACTAGCCAGAACTACAGGCGGCGGAGTTCTTGTGGAAGGG
>JANQLA010000375.1 GCA_028280855.1 Melioribacteraceae bacterium | reverse complement strand
GGGAAAGTGATGGTCGGGGATGAGATTACCTTTAAGTAAACATTAAGAATTAGAAATTTTGCTTTACCAAATGGGAAAGTAGAATTAGTTTAGTTTTTTCTCCGGCAAAACTGAATCATTCACGTCCACCGCTTTTTCGTTCACTTCATAACTTATCAAAAGCCATTTAAAGGGCAAAACCTTAATACTATTTTATATAAATAATTTTATTGAGTATAATTTAATTAAATGTTATGTTGTAGCCATATAAGCTTAACTTTCCAGGGCAACGTTTCAAACAACATAATTTGCATTACTAACTAGAGGAGTATGCTATGAGTGAATTCTGGAATAACAACAATCTTGCGTGTGTTAAAACCTGGATACATTTAATGGTGCTTCATCAGTATAATAAGGTCTTTAAGGAGGCGGGCTCGTTAAAGATGTCCGAGCTTCAATTCTGGAACGAATCTTCGAGCAGTGACCTCCGGGAAATACAGGTAAAGACATTATGCCATCAACTTGACAACATGTTCCGGAGTTTCGATAAAGCTAAATATGAAGAAGGTTCATCGCTTGAGACAGCTATAAACCAAATGAAAGCGATCTTTATAGATAAGAACAAAACCGTTGCCGATCTTGCAGAAGTTGTAGATAATAATTATTTCTTCCTGGGGGAGCAGATAAATGAGATTACTTAAAAGATTCAAATGGTTTTTCGTGCTGTTGATTTTTACGCTTCCATCTTATGGGCAGGATAACACAAAATCGGTTAAGGATATTGTTGATCAATTAACCCCTTTGGCGAAGAACCCGGACCAGTTGAAAGAGATGTTTTACGAGTCGCTTAAAAATGCCCTGAATGATCCCTCAACTCTAAACTTTGTTTTAAAGGAAATACTTGGAAAAGGAAGCGCTGCAGGCCTTCTGAAAGATTTGAACATGAAGTTCAAGACTTTCAAATTCGACGATACATCCGCGATAGGCTTAACCTACGATTTTAACAAAGTGATAAAAGAAAATACAATTTCCGGTAACTCGATTGATAAAACCGGGCTTGCTTTGGATTTAAGCTCAAGTGGAAACATAGTTCTTACAAACGACCCGAATCCTTTCAATTATCTTAAGAGCAGCCTGGCGTTTCACTTTTACAAATCAATCGGCGGAGCTGTTGAAGTTACCGATGCCGTAAGTAGGGAATTAACGAATATGCAGCTTGCACTTGCAAGGATAAACGATATCGATTCGCTTAAGAGCAGTAAGCTTTGGAAAGATTATTTAAACGTCATTTCGCAAAATTTAACCAACCAATTTTATTTTGATTTTTCACTGGACGCAGCAATTGAATCGAACCAGGATTTTACATTAAAGAATTATACTTACGGTGCCAAGCTGGGTATAGATATAAAAGCCTGGAACAGCAATTCAACGCTGGCAAATTTAAATGTTTTTGATTGGCCATTTGCAATAACTCGCTGGTTCACGGGTACCGAAAATAATATATACCCGCGCGGCTCAACCATCCCGACGCTGCTTGCAAAGGTAGACCTGGTTGACCCGCAGAAAGACCCTGCCAGGAAAGGTGCCGGTAAACTTGAAATGTACCCCAGGCTTGGATTCGAAGCGGCGTTTAAAACATTAGTCGCAGAGGCGAATGGCGAACAAATATACTTCACCGCCGACCTGCGGTACTTCAAAGAACTGGATGCCTCTGATGCAGTTAAAAAAATGAATATCGACGAACAGTTTTATTTTACCATGTCGTTAACGCAAAAGCAGGGCTTATATGTAAGGTATACAACGGGTAAACTCCCGCTCGACCAAAGAAACAACGATGCGTATGCGATTGGGTGGAAGGTGGATTTTTGATGCGAGCTGCTGGTAACTTGTTGCTGGGCTCTGATACTGTTTTCTAATGCTGATGAAAATAATGATCAGAAATCTTTTTCAAGGGAACAAATTCGAAGACATCGTAATAATTTCCTTCTCTTTTGTTGAATTAAATACAACTAAAAAACGCCCCACTTTAGTTCTTCTTGACACTGGTGATCAAGATATAGTAGTTGCCTGGATTACGCCTAACTATGTTGAAGATAAATACTCTTATAAGGTAATAGATTTGCAAAAGGCGGACAGCTGTTGCCACCATTTACAAAATTCAACAAAATTGCAACTATAAATAAAAATCTAATTTTCACTAAACTAAAAAACTTGTCGGAACAAGATTCGAAAAGTGTGTGAAAAGTTTTTAACGTAATTTGGCGTGTTTAATAACAAATTAGATATGAAAAGTCATTACGATCTTGATTATACTAAAGTAAGCCGACCCGTTTTGCGAACATGGTTAAAGAAAAGCTGATTCTTTATCCTATGGATGAAGATGGTGCTAAAGTGTTTCGAAACGCTCATGAGGCTAATAATGTACTTCGTGCAATTATAGAAGACATCATGACTCTCGAAGGTTTGCCCATATAGCCGCAATAATAATTAGGTGCAATCACAAATTAAAAGATCATATTCAAATCTACTTTTATTGTTTGGTACTTTGTATACAATCGTATATATTTGTATACGATTGTATACAAAACTAATTATTAGATTCTGGCAGCCGATTTCTGTTCATGCCGATTACATGTATACTATTTTAGGAAGTGACAAAAGATAAATCAGGAACAAACAACAGGAATCTTCTACTCAGATACGATATTGTAAAATGGTAATTCATAGGGTACTAAATAACTTATTTGGCTCGTGGTCACACCCTGCAGTTCTACGGACATTGATTGATACAACAAACGGTTATACGGGCAACGAAATAGCGCGGCTATCCGGGATGCACCCGCGAACATCATTAAAAGCGCTTACGAAACTGGAAGAGCTTGGTATAGTTAATAGACTGCGTGGGGGAAGGGACCATATATTTACCTTAAACCGTGAGCATTACCTGGTAAACGAAGTTGTTCTTCAAATATTTGACAGAGAAGCTCAATTCCGGAACGAATTATTTAAGAGCCTTTCAAAAATTTTAAGAAACAAAGTTATTAGCGCGATAGTATATGGTAGTACTGCAAGAAAAGAAGAAAGCCCTAAGTCAGATCTAGACTTATGCTGTATAGTCGAGAAAAAAAAAGAGGTCGAAAACATTCGTATGGTACTAGACAATTCCTCGCAAAAGTTAAATAATAAATTCGGGATTAAGTTATCACCATTATTTTTTACACTAACGGAGTTTAAGAAGAAAAAAAATACACAGCTTGTGAAAGATATCATTGAAGAAGGGAAAGAGATTACGGGTTTAAATAAAAGAGCTTTGTTAAATGGCTAGGCAAAAAGGACGTAAATCTGTTCTACGAAATGAATATAAAAAGTATTTGAATACAGCCGAACACTTTTATGAAGCCGCAAGGGATTCGATGGAGTTGGAATACTGGACTGCCGCTGGTGTATTAATCGTTCATTCCGCAATTGCATTTTCCGATGCCTTATGCATTAGACAAGGGGGTGTAAGAAGCACAGCGGATGATCACGAGGATGCAATAACCCTTTTAGAAACCATTGTCGCTCAAAGTAATGATAAAACCAAAGCGCTTAATCAATTTAGAAGGATAATAGAAGAAAAGACAAAGGTATCATACCTCGGTGAATAATTATACACCGGTTC
>JANQLA010000372.1 GCA_028280855.1 Melioribacteraceae bacterium | reverse complement strand
ATCATTCATGTCCAGTTTTTTGTTAAACTCTACGAGATTAACATATTATGAACAATTTAAATTCAATTTCTTCTTTTTTTTATCTCGAACTCAGGTTTTACAGATAACCTTTTTCTTCTATCTCATCAAAACCATTTTCTTGATAGCTGTAAATTTACCTGAGGTTAACCTGTAAAAGTAAACTCCGCTTGCAAGGTTACGGCCGTCAAATTCAACTTCGTAAAATCCCGGCGGCTGGAATTTGTTTACCAATTGGGAAACCTCGTTCCCGAGTATGTCATAGATTTTTAATAATACGTGTTGCCCTTCGACGGGGCCTGTCTGCCCAACAGAGTTGGGTAAACCGTCAGGCAGGCTCAGGGCGTCCACCGGTATATTATATTTTATTGTAGTGGTCGGATTAAACGGGTTCGGATAATTTTGTGATAGATGAAATTGTTCCGGCAATTGTTCGTCATTTAATGATGTAATTGTTGCATCAACTTCTGCTGTTAAGCTGTAATATTCGTATGTACCGTCGGTATCGATTTGTTTTAAGCGATATTGTAAATCTCCCACCGGTGGATTTTCCCCAAAGGGACCGGCATCTATAAATTCATAACTCTTCGGCGAATTGCTGTTGCCGTGTCCCTCTACAAATCCAATTGTTTTCCATTCTGTGTTCTGTGTTCCGTTTTCTGATTGCTGCCTTTCTATCTCAAATCCATAGTTATTTACTTCTGTTGCTGTTTCCCATTCCAGGAGAACTGCTGCTTCAAGTTGTGCAACAGTGAAAGATGTCAGTTCAACCGGAAGGGGTCCTGAGCTTCCACCCGCAGTCCATCTTGAAAATGCATCAATGCCTTGTAGTTCAATTATGTTGTCGGAAGTGCCGCAAATACCACCTCTGTTTGTCCAGCTTGTCCCTCCATCAGCTGAGCTATACAAAGAGAGCTCGCTTTCTGTAATCCCGTTTAACTCTGATTCATCATAACAAATACCCAGCGTTGCATTAAGGCCGCTGTTGTTTGCCGGTGAAATATCATAATATCGCAATATGCCGACATTTCCCCCACCGCTTTGTGCCGCGTGTCCCCTGGTAACGACAGTTACACCAAGATCTGCGGTTGATGTTATTACAGCGCCTAACCCGGCTATATTATTTAATGTCGGTGCATTCAGTGTTCGTGTTGCCGTGATGGTTCCACTTGTACCTTTAACAGTATTACCGTCTCCGTCAAAAAGTTCAGCGCTTGCTCCCAAATAACATGTATTTCCATTTAAATCAAGATCGCCGTTATTAACTTCAAGCACTCCGTTTACCGTAATGTGATTAACTAATTGAACATCGTATGCGGATTTGTTAACAGTAAGATTGCTAAATGTTTCGTCGCTGCTGTTAGTTATTGTTTGATGGCTGTTCGATCCGTTAAAAACAACTGTGCTTGAGCCGGCTGTAAATGTACCGCTGTTGATCCAGTTGCCTCCGACTGTTATTGTTGATGAACCCCCGTTGAGCGTTGTGCCGCTGCCTATTGTTAAGCCCTGGGCTAAGATTGATGCATAACTTATCATTAAAAATATTATAAAATTTTTCATTTTGTTACCTTTTTAAAAATTTTTTCATAATGTCATGTTTAGTCATTGATCGTACGACATATTACAACAAATGACTTCCCGTGACTTAGTTTATATTTTCGCTAATTTTTCTTAAGCTAATATTTCAAACATTTCTTCCAATTTTGTTACTCGTTCGTTTAGTTCTTTTTTATCGCTCAATTTCACTCCATTCTATCAGCCACAACCGGACAGTGAATTACTATGCAGGGTCAATTAGAAATATCTTACCGCACGGACTTTCGCGGCATCTAATTTATCCATCCATCCGCTGTATCCATATCCAAAGTAAAAGATATAAGCTGTACTCGGTTGTAACTCCACTTCGGTTGAACTCCAATAAACCTCAGTTATGTTGCCGAACAGATCTTTGTTATCATACAATAATTGCAATTCATCAATCGAGGGAAGATACCAATCACTATACCCATTGTGAACCCAGTCCACACACGCTTTTGGGCCACTGAGCGTCTCAAGATCAACCCCGGGTGTATTTATAATTTCAACTGTATTATGATAGCCTTTACCTATTTCTTTGCGTGAAGCGCCGGTAAACGTCTCTTGCTCATCCCAATAAAACACTCCGTAATCTCCCACAACATCTACTTCAGGAAATATTACTCCGTGCATACCGGTAGAATCGACATAAACAACGATTCCTCCACCGTAGGATTCGCCGACGTAGTGGTTGTTGTTGTAGAGTATGTTCCAGCCGGAACCGTCATAACAATATAAACCTTTTGTGCCGTCTGTTTGATAAACCATTAATCCCTGTGCAGGTGAAGATATGGCAGTTCGCTGCGCCAGTGTCATTCTCGGCGGCAGAAAACCCTGGGTAGTGGAACTGATATCCAGCATGGCGGATGGATCTGCTGCCGCCCCGGTGGAGTTGATGCTTACGCCTGTAGAACTTCCGCTCCCGGAAGCAAGCGTGCCGCTAAATGTTTCAGTATCCACCCAGACATTACCATCAAAATATTTGATGCCTTCGGGCACATCGGTTTGGTAAACCACAAGCCCTTCGGCAGGTGAGGCGATTGCCTCTTTTTGAGCTTTTGTCATCTGCGGAATCAAAACTCCTTTTTCGGTGGAGTGAACTTCAAGTATTGCAGAATCGTGAGCCGTTATTTCACTGCCGCCTATAGCGATTCCTTGAGCAGTAAGATTTGTGTATAAAATAATTTTAGCCGTCAAAACTACGGTTATAAACAGAATTCTTTGTTTCATCTTTTACTATCCTCTATTTTGGGAAGATCATTTAACACGTCATGGATTTTTCCGCTTCGGACATATTTGCCGGGTGAAGTTCCAAAAGCATGCTTAAAACAAGCTCTAAAATAGGATTCGCTGCTGAACCCGGATTTTTTTGCGATACTGGTAATCAAAAATTCCCCCGACTCCAACAAACGGAGCGCATAGTTCAATCTCCGGCTGCGAATGAAGAGGCTTACCGAAGAACCGGTAGCCGCTTTAATTTTGCGGTATAGCTGGGAGCGGGAGAGTCCCATCATTGAGCTGAATTTTTCTACCGTAAAGCCATTCGCGGTTATCATTTTATCAACCATTTCCGATGCATTTTTGAGAAATACTTTTTGTGCCGGAGTTAGCTGCTTTTGCAAATTATACTCTGTTTTTTTGGCGAATAAAATTACGGGATATTGTCAGCACCCAACAAGCAGCTATGTTGCTAAAAGCAGAGGTTATGTTGCATCTTACGAAAATAGAACGCGGATGACGCGGATTGTTATGATTAGCGCGGATAGAAAAATAAAACCTTCGAGGTAACCAACCATAGGTTGGTAAACTTGTATTTTCCTCGAAGGCTGCTAAACTTGAGAACTCCGGTCTCTATTCTGCTACAATACTGTAAGCCAATAAATAGATTGCCCCTTCATCTCTACCGGTAATTAAATTAACATAAGTTCCCACATTTGTATTGCCTGTAATTGTAATTGCTCCCAGAAAATCATCTCCACTTCCAGAATCATACTCCCAAAAATTGACATGAACGGGATTAACTAAAGGCAATCTTACATTATCTATGTGCTTTATCTGCCCCTTGTATACATCCACATAACCATCACTGTTGCTTTTAGCGGGCCATAAGCGGTATTCCCTGCCTTGAGTACTAAGCGGGCTCAAGTATAGGTCATCGGGATCGTTACTCTTGTCATTTATCTCATTAGCAAAGAATGGAATGTTCATTATTGCACTTGCACCGGCATTCAGCGCACTATCAACTACATTTAATGGGGGAAATGGATCATTACCTAGTACTCTTGCCGCTGCTTCAGAAATCTGACCGCCAAGTGGAATAACACGTTTTATAACATCTTCATCCAGACCTTCTACGCAGATATTCTTCAGTGAACGGAGAACGCAGGTTTTTGAATTAAAATATTCATAATGAAGCTGATAATGTGGTTGTACGATCGGATATCTGATATCAACAGTGCCCGCGCCTGAACCGGGAAAGAAAGTATGATCACCCAGTCGATCGTCTTTGGATGT
>JANQLA010000358.1 GCA_028280855.1 Melioribacteraceae bacterium | reverse complement strand
ATTTACTTGCTCTGTTGATTTCGCACCTTGCGAAGCAGCAGCCAGCTTTTTAAACTCTATAATTAATAAAGACGATGCATTAGCATCTTCTTCGTCATTGAGCATTAAGCGTATTTGATCAACCGCATTTAATGTAAGATCTATAATTTCTTTTGAGATGGTAAGTTTACCCGCCCTGATTTTATCGAATATGTTTTCGATATCATGAACAAACTCTGATATTTTATCGAATCCGAACATTCCACTAGAACCCTTTAAGGTATGCAAACACCTGAAAGCCTCACCCACATATTCTGTTTCGCCGGGAGTCTTTTCCAGTTCTAAAAGCGAAAGCTCAAGCTTTTGCAAGAGCTCTTCGGCTTCCTCGTAGTAAACTTGAATGTGTTCGTTTTTCATCTTAACACCTTTTTCGTAACACCTATTAGTTGTTCCGGTTTAAACGGCTTAACAATCCAACCTGTAGCACCTGCTTTCTTCCCCTCAATCTTTTTTTCTTGCTGTGATTCCGTAGTAAGCATGATAATCGGTATAAATTTGTATTTCGCGCAGAGCCTAACATTTTTAATTAGCTCAATTCCGTCCATGAAAGGCATATTCAAATCAGTGAATATCATATTAATATCACGCCCTTCAATTTTGGCTAGTGCATCTTTACCGTTCGATGCTTCTATAACATCGTAACCTGCTTCTCTTAACGTAAAACTTACCATCTGCCTGATGCTCGGCGAATCGTCAATTGTTAATATTGTTTTTTTCATTACTGTGTCCCCACTAATGATAAACTACTTCTATCAATGCCCGCTAATTGCAGAACTTCTAAGAATGCCTCACTACTATCTTTTATTTCAATATTCTTTTTATCTTTTAATGCCTGTTTCTGTGCTGCAAGCAGAACCTGTACATAAGACAGATCGAATTCCGTACCCTTTGAATGATCTACAATTATGTTTGTACTGTTATCTAATTCACCCTCAATGAGTTTTTTAGCTTCATTAATGTTTTGAACTGATAGTTCACCTTTTAGCTCTAATTTTTTTTTACGATTAGTACGTTTAGCCATTTTTCAACCTTTTATAATTCTTTAAAACAGATCAACGTTATCGCCAAAATCATCATCCGATTTTGGACTCTCACTTATTTTCGGATCAACTTTAACATTCTTTCTATCATAAATAGATTCGTGTATTTCTCTCTCGCTTTGCATGGTGTAATTTTCTTTCAGTTTGCTGATGTGTTCATTTGCTTCCGGATTTTTTTTATGCTCAACACTTAAAGCCGCTACCCCGCGCTCTAATTCTCTAATTACTTCTTCAAGAATATTTTCGGCATTGGAGTGAAACTCTGATAAACTTTCAGTCTCGCTAAAATTTGAGTGCAGTTCTTTAATTAAATAACCGGTGCTGTTGAAGTTCGACATCAGGCTGCTTTGCACATCGTGCAATTGCATAAAAATTTTATTCAGATCTTTATTTATTGACTCGTTCGACAAATGCTTAAGGTTTTCGGAACTGGTTACCAATAACTTGTTAAGCAAATCCGATTGCTCATTTACCGAATTGAAATTGCTTGTAATAGCATTGGTTTCAAGCTTAGTAGCAACCGATAGTTGCTGAATATTTTGAGCCAGCACACCTAACGCCGCGCCTTCGCCCCCCAGTCTTGCTGCTTTTATTTGTGCATTCATCGATATCAGTTCAATATCTTCGTCAATATCTTCTACTTCGTTTACAAATGATGAAAGCAAATTCACCGTGTCATTTACCTTCTTTAGAAGGCCTATTATTTCATTCACCCCGTCGGTATTTTTTTTAAGAATAGCTGTTATGTCTTCTATTCCGACTTCGATTGAGGAAATAAAAGAATTGTGTTTTCCGTCGTTTATGTCCAGCAATTCAGCATTCATCTTTTGTAAGCTACTCATCAGTTCATGAATTTCTTTAAGCTTCCGGATCATATCCCCGGTAGCTCTTAAAAATTCATCTCTTGTGTTTTGAGTTTGTGCATACTGGATTGAAAAAACATTGTATGCAGTTGAAGTCCATTCACCAAAATTTTCAGCTTTTGTATGATTTTCTTTTTCTATTCCTTTTAGCGCCGAACAAACGTGATCGATTTGCTGCTTGGATATATCCTGGTATTGAAAGGATGATATAAGGCCGCTTAATATCTTTGCAATTTGGCTTGAATATTTTGTAATGTCCTCTGAATTGTTTTTCGCATCAATAATTTTTTTCGAGAACAAGGAAATATTCTGTTTAATTTTTTCGAACGAATTTCGCTCTACATTATTATTTTGATCATGCAACTGAACCGCTTTTTCAGATACTTCCGATATTAGTTTCAGCAATCCGTTTGATTTTGAGTGTATCGATTTGGTTTTCGTTTCTATCTTATTTGACAGGCTTTCCACGTTCCCGGCCAGGTTTTGAAAGCCGTTGCTGGTCTGCCCGATTCTGGCGCTTTCGATCTTAGTCGATAGCCCAAGCATTCTAAGTCTTTTGATAAAGCCGTTAAAATTCTCTATCCTTTCACTAATCAGTTCGATATTTTCGTTTATTTCTGTAATTGATTTTCTGGATTGAGTTAGCTTATCCTTAGAAATACTTATAGAATCGCTCAGTTCATCAATTATTTTTTCCAGGCTGTTTATACTTTCTGATAAATCTTCCGAGGAAATAAGACTGATGGTGTTTTTTGTGTTGGTTACAATATTTTGAATGCTGTTATGATTTTTGTTTAACAGCGTTCCGCACTTTATAAACTTATCTTCGGTTATTAACGCCAATTCCTTAAGCTTAATTACTACCTTGCTTATGATCTGAATTAGGTTTTCCTGTGATGGTTCATCATGCCCGTACGCATTAATATTTGAATAACTTTCCATTAAATAAAATCTTCAACGAAGTGATCTTTAATCTTTAGCCAGATTATCGAAATTATTATTGGAAATGTTAGAAGGTAGTTTAAAAAAGGCTGGTTTTATTCAATAGCTAAGTATTAATATCTTGCAACTAAAAAATAATCGATATGCTTTTATGCCATTTTTAAAAATCAACTCTAACATGGGATTAAACGACTGCATGTCTCTTTTTTTTAAGTGTACATAGGAATTTAAAGAATTATTTAAAATTTGTCAGGGCTCTAGTTGTAGATAAATTATCAAAACAAACTTAACTTTAAGACGGAAAATAATAGAGTAAGTTTAGATGAAGATAATTATTGCAGGCGCCGGTGAAGTTGGATACCATTTGGCAAAACAGTTATCGAGCGAAGAGCACGATATCTCCGTAATTGACGTAGACTCAGAACATTTGGAAAAAACCGACGCTTCAACAGATGTAATGACCATTCTCGGGTCATCCACGTCTATAAGTATATTAGAAGATGCAGGTGTTGCGAAAACCGACTTGGTCGTTGCCGTAACATCATCGGAATCGATAAACATTAACACATCGATTATTGCTAAGAAGCTCGGCGCCCGGAGAGCGATTGCCCGTGTGAGTAGCGCCGAATATATTGCCGATGAACAAAAGGAGATGTTCAAATCACTCGGTGTTGATCACCTTATTTATCCCGAGGAATTAGCTTCGCTCGAAGTAGTAAAATTAATTGAACGAGCCGCAGCAACCGACGTTTTGGAATTTGAAGACGGTAAACTTTCGTTAATTGGCTTGAAGCTTGATAAATCTGTTCCTGTTTTAAGAATGACTATGAAAGAAGCTGCAGAGCAATACAACTCGATGCACTTTAGAACTGTTGCTATTCACCGAGGAATGCGAACTATTATACCAAAGGGCGACGATATATTTCTTCCCAACGACCAGGTTTTCGTAATCACTACACCTGAAGGAATTGACGATATTATTAAATTATCAGGTAAAGAAAACACCAAGCTGCAGAATATTATGATACTCGGCGGCGGAAGAATCGGGCGTAAAACCGCCAAGCTGCTCGAGGGTCGTATGAATATTAAGCTGATTGAATCCGACAGCGATAAAACTACGGAACTTGCAGACTATCTTCAAAAGACGCTTGTAATACAAGGCGACGGCAGGGATATCGATTTACTTGCGCAGGAGGGTATTATAGATATGGACGCATTTATATCCGTTACCGACGATGCCGAAACAAATATAATTACGTGCCTGATGGCGAAACACCTCGGCGTAAACAAAACCATCGCACAGGTCGATAATGTAGATTACATTCCTCTTACGCAAACCATCGGGCTCGACTCGCTGATAAATAAAAAACTGACCACGGCAAACAATATAACCCGCTTTATTCGGAAAGCTAATATATTATCACTTGCGACTCTTCAGGGAGTTGATGCCGAAGTGCTGGAATACGTTGTAAAACCAAAAAGCGCTATCACAAAAAACCCTATTAAAAAATTGAAGTTCCCTAAAAACGCAATTATAGGCGGATATGTTCGGGACAATCAGGGGTATATAGTTGACGGAGAAACGGAATTTAAGCCCAATGATAAAGTGGTGGTATTTTCACTACCGGACTGTATATCAAAAATTGAAAAATACTTCAGCTAATGCTCAATTATAAAATAATACTGAACATTATCGGGTTCTTACTGATCCTTGACGGTCTCGCAATGATGCTTGGAATTCCGTTTTCACTTGCGAACAACGACAACGATGTTTATGTGCTTCTAGGATGCGGCTTTGGAACCGGTATTATCGGGCTTTTCCTATACTTATTTACCAAGGACCATGAAAAGGAAATTCGTAAACGAGAAGGATACATCGTTGTTTCGCTTGGCTGGCTTGTTATGTCGATCTTCGGTGCATTGCCCTTTGTTATTCACGGATCAATGCCGAGCTATACAGACGCTTTCTTTGAAACTATGTCCGGTTTTACTACAACCGGCGCTTCGATACTTAACGATATAGAATCATTGCCGCATGGATTACTTCTTTGGAGAAGCTTAACACAGTGGATGGGCGGAATGGGGATTATTGTTTTATCACTTGCCATTATGCCGATACTGGGTATAGGAGGTATGCAGCTTTTTGTTGCCGAAGTTCCAGGCCCAACAAAGGATAAAATTCATCCCCGTATTCGCGAAACAGCTAAGCGGCTCTGGGTAATATATTTACTATTTACAATGGTTGAAACTCTCCTGTTAATGCTTGGAGGGATGACTTTTTTCGACTCAATCAACCATGCATTTACAACTATGGCAACCGGTGGCTTCTCGACCAAGCAAGATAGTATTGCGCACTTTACTTCTCCTTATATTCATTATGTTATAATTATATTCATGTTTCTGGCAGGCACTAATTTCGCATTGCATTACCATGTACTGCATGCGAGATTCAAAACACTGTCGAAAAACGAAGAGTTTACTTTTTACCTGAAAGTTGTTTTGGGATTTACCGTATTAATAGCAGTGATACTTTTAATAAAAGGGTATAACAATCCCGAAGCATCATTCCGCGATTCCTTGTTCCAGGTTGTATCAATGATAACCACTACAGGGTACGTTACAGCCGACTACGAAGCCTGGGGATCGTTCTTCCAAATTGTGTTTTTTATGCTTCTCTTTGTGGGCGGTTGCGCAGGATCAACAGGCGGCGGTGTAAAAATTGTGAGGCACTTGCTCCTGCTTAAAAACAGCTTCTCGGAATTACGCAGGCTGATTCATCCCAGGGCGATAATACCTGTTAGGTACAATAATAATTCAGTACCCAACGATATAATTTCGAATATACTTGCATTCTTCCTGTTCTATATTTTCATTTTTGTGGTTGGAACAATTATTATGTCATTAATAGGACTCGATTTTCTTTCGGCAATGGGTTCAGTTGCGACTTCAATCGGTAACGTAGGGCCAGCAATCGGTTCTGTCGGCCCAAGCTACAATTTTGCTAATATACCGGATATAGGCAAATGGTTCCTCTCCTTCTTAATGTTACTTGGCCGGCTTGAGTTGTTTACTATCTTAATAATTTTCTCACCGTCGTTTTGGAAAACTTAATTCACAGCCGCACTTACTTATTTTCCGAACGCATTGCTAACCAATTCTAAAAGTAAAAGTCATTCTGTATATTTATGATTCAAAATTCTGATTAAAGAATGAAGTTAAGTCTTTACATACTGATTATTACAATCGGTTTCTCATATTCGCTGCAAGCCCAACAAGTTTATTTTGTTGAAAGCTATACCGAGGACGGCGACCCTATCGGTGCATCAAACGAGTGGGAAATTAAACCCTGGGGAAGTTTTATATACATTATGCTTGATTCGGAGGATGATACTCTGAAAGGAAATATACTTTATCTTTTTATTGATAAAAAAGAAGACGGTGTTTTCCAACCGTTCGACAGTAAAACGATAAATTTGAGCTTTAACCAGGAATGGGTGGTTTATAATTATAAGTTTACTCAAACCGGTGAGTACGATGTTTATTTCATTACATCCGACCAAAAAAGATTTGCGAGCGAAAGAGTTACGATTAAATACGAAGAAAGCTTTACTAACCCAAACGTAACAACAGGCAACTCGTATTACGATAATTGCAAAATAATTTTTTGCCGTAAAGTTCTAATCGGTGGAAAACCTCTTGGTGTTACAAACTCCATCGGATTATCAAACAACTCGGGTAGAATTTATATACTTATAAACAATTACAGGGCGCTTAATACTTCAAAAATTCTGGTTGATGTTTGGCGAAAGAAAAACAGGGCGTACGATTACGACGAATTTGTAGAATCGAAAAAATTCAGAATAAACCCTGACTGGCCAGATACATATTTTCAATATCAATTCACGCGACCTGGGGAGTATAAATTTACGGTTTATAATGAAAACGAGATTCTAATTAAAAGCGGATATTTTACTGTTACTAACTAAGGAAATTTTATGAAGGGCATTATTCTCGCAGGCGGCGCCGGTACAAGACTTTACCCGGTTACAAAAATTTACAGCAAACAACTTACTCTTATATATGATAAACCCCTGATTTACTACCCTTTATCCCTGTTAATGCTCGGTGGTATTAAGGACGTATTAATTATCTCAAATCAAGAGACTATTCCGCTCTACAGGCAACTGTTTAATGACGGTTCCCACATCGGGATGAATATTGATTATGCCGTTCAGAAGGCGCCTAACGGAATTGCCGAATCATTTATTATTGGAGAACAATTTATAGGCAATGACTCCGTTAGCCTGGTATTGGGCGATAATATTTTTTACGGAAAGTTTAATTTTTTATATGACGCATTGAGCAACCATGAAAGAGGGGCAACCATCTTTGCGTACCGCGTAACGGATCCGGAAAGGTATGGAATTGTTGAATTCGATAACAACGGAAAAGCAATATCAATCGAAGAAAAGCCTGCCCGGCCTAAATCCAGCTTTGCCGTGCCCGGTTTATACATTTACGATAACGAAGTTGTAAATATTTCCAAGGCGCTTGAACCTTCGGCAAGAGGCGAACTTGAAATTACCGATGTAAACAAGGCCTACTTGGGCAAGGATAATCTGAATGTACAGTTGATTGGACGGGGCGTTGCGTGGCTGGATACCGGTACACCGGAAGCATTGCTTCAGGCTTCGAATTTCTTCGGGGTTATAGAAGAGCGCCAGGGGCTTAAGGTTGCTTGCATAGAGGAAATAGCATACAAGAAAAACTTTATTTCCCGGGAAGAACTGTCACAGCTAATCGAAACTTATCCGAAATCATTCTACAAGGATTATTTAAAGAGAGTGCTGGATGATTAGAATATTTCTCGCTTTTCACTTAGCGGAAAGCTAATAATGAAAGAAGTAGACAAGTCGTTTATAAAAATTTCATCAAGCAGATCACTTCGTATAGCTTTAATAATTATAGGCTGGGTATGTGTTGCATTAGGCGTAATTGGAATATTTCTGCCCGTCATGCCTACGACGGTGTTTTTGCTAATAGCCGCAGCATGTTTCGCGAGAAGCTCAGAAAAATTCTATATCTGGCTCCTAACAAACAAATACCTTGGTAAGTTTGTTCTGGATTACAGGGAAAAGCGGGGTATGACACTTAAGTCGAAGTTGATCGCTGTAACTGCATTAATTGTTGTTCTCGGCTACACAATAATTTTTGCCGTGAATTTAATTTGGCTTAAAATACTGCTGACACTGGTTTTAATTGGAGTTGCTTCTTATATTCTTTCGCTTAAAACTGTTAAATAAAAGTCAGCCGTATTTTTTCAATTACAATAGCGTCTTGATTTTGTTCGTACCTAAACCATATATTTGGCCTAACATTCACTGAATCATATGCTAAATTAAAAATAGCCATAGGAGAGATTACCATGGCACTATTCACGTCAAGATCAAAAGCACAGGTTGATAGGCTCGTAGCCGAAAATGATGAATTAAGAAACTCTCTTCACAAAGCCCTCCAGCATCAAAAAAGTTTGGAAGAGGTTGAAGAAAAGCTAAGCGCAACAAGAAAATCATTATCCGAACTTTCGCGCGAAGAAAAAGAGCTTGTCGATTTTATTCAAAAAGCAAACGAAGATAAAGTTAACAAATCGCATTTCATTTCAGAGCTCGACAAAAAGATTCACGAACTTGAAGACAAAGATCATAGGCTTACCGAATACGTAAAGAGGTCTGAAAAAGAACTGGAAGAACTGAACCAGTTGAAAAATCAGCGATCGGAAAATATTAATTCATTGATTGAAGAAATTACCGAAAAAGACGGCAGTATAAGATTGCTTGATAACGAAATGGAAGCAAAGAATGTCGCTATATCCGACCTCGAAAACAAAATTGAAAGTCTTGAAACAGTTGCCGCTGAAATGAAGGACAGAGAGGATGAACTAAACAAATTTTTTGAAACCCGGAAAGTAGAAATTGAGGAGCTCGAAAAGAGAGCAAGTAATATTGAAAATGAAAACAGGGAATATCTCGACGCAATCGATGAAACAAAGGAAGAATTGACGGGCCTTGAAAAACAACAAAAAGAGGTGAAAGATAAATTAGAAGAAGAAAAAAACAAATATGATGAAACGGTTGCGGTAAACAAACAAGAGCTTCAGGAAAAGCAAAGAATATTAAGCGAACTGGACGATAAAATTTCTGCCAACCAGGAGATAAAAAATAATCTCGACACCGCCCTGGCTGATCTTGCCGAACAGCTTTCTGAAAAAGACAAGATGTTCAACGACTACACAATGCGTAAAGATAAATTGACCGAAGAAATACTGGGACTGAAAACAGAACAAGAAAATACAAAACACGATATATCAGCAAATAAAATCGTAATTGAAGAGCATACCGAAGAAATATCCGGGCTCGACAAGCGGCAGAAAAAATTACAACTGGAAATAGAAAATTTGGAATTCCTCCGCAAAACGGCCGAAGAGGAGCTTGTGCGAAAAAGAGAAGAAGAAGATTCCTTAAATACCCAGCTTAGTATTGTAAGGGGTAAAATAAACACCCTTGAAGAAAAACGCTTCAATATTGAAGAAGCAAATTTAAAGATGGAAAACACTTTTACGGAAACTCTTGATAAGTTCGAGGTGGAGTTAAAACAGGTTAAACAGGATGTAAGCTCTCAGAAACAATTACTGCTTAGCAAGAATAAAGAATTGAAGGAAATTGAAAATCAATTGCTTGAAAAAACAACCCTTATTTCGGAATATACCGGAATGGTCAAGGTTCTGAAAAAAGAAAAGGAATCGTACTCAAAAACAATTGAGCAATTGATTAAGCGCAAGGAGGAGTTAAACGAAAAGATAACAAATTCAAAAGAAGAATTTAACAGGCTAAAGCTGAATCAGAAAGAATTACAGGTAGATATCGAATCGTTGTTAAGTAAAAAATCCCATTTGGAAAGCGAGTTATGGGAATTGTTAAACAGGTCGACATCCAGCTTCAAAGAACTTGAAGAAAAGAGCAGGCTGTTAAGCGAAACTATAATTTCGAGCGAAAAACATTTGGATAAGCTTGCGGAAGAACTTGAAACAAAAACCGAAGAGCTTAATTCTATTGTCGCCGATATTGCAAAATCGGAGATTGAAAGGGAAGAAGCTTCAACTAAAATATCGCAGCTAATTGCGCTCGAAAAAACTTTCCAGGTTAAAATTGACGGATACCGTCAGGAACTGGATAATTTTGAAAGCAATAACTCATCAATTGATATTGGTGAGCATAAGCAAATAGAATCAGAGAATGCCAATTTTCCTAAACCGGGAGAAAATTAAATCAGTGTACAAAACTGATGCTGTCTAAAAACGAATTAAAACGATACTCCGGGTTACTTGCCAAAAAGAATCGCGAGATTGAGAAAAAGTTCATCGTTGAAGGAAAACGACTGCTGACTGAAGGACTACACAGCGAATATTCTTGCGAGCTTGTTTGCGTTTCACATCAATTCAATGAAACCAATGCTGATATTATTAAATTCGTTAAGCAGAAAAACACACGACTAGAAATATTAACAGTGAAGGATTTGCAAAAGCTTTGCGACACAAAATCGCCGCAGGGAGTAGTTGCGATATTCAAAACTCCCGATGAGCCAATGGATTCGTTTAAAGAATCAGGTGCTGACATTATTGTGGCCTTAGATGAAATTAATGATCCCGGCAACCTTGGTACTATAATTCGCACGTGCGACTGGTTTGGTATTGGACATATTATATTAAGCAATTCGTGCGTAGAACTATACAATCCAAAAGTAATTCGCTCAACCATGGGATCCATCTTCCGCTTAAAAACAATACGTAACATTGGGCTCAGTGATCATCTTAAAACATACAAACCTACTTACAAAGTATTAGCTTCGGATTTAGAAGGAACAGACGTCAGAAAATATAAGCTGCGAGATAAATCAATAATTATATTTTCCAATGAAGCGCACGGGCTATCGGAAACGCTTGTCTCGCAGGTTGATGAGCGCGTAACAATTGTGGGAAAAGGCAAAGCTGAGTCACTAAACGTAGCAAGCGCTGCCGCTATAATATTATCGAACTTAGTCGCCGATTAAATTCTTGTGTAGAAGATATAATCCGTAATTGCAGGCGCTAATCCTTTTTCGATCAACAATTGATTTGTCTGCCCCCTGTGATATGATGAATGATTAAGCACATGCGAAATGATTTCTCTAACAGGAGTCTCGTAACTGTTTCCCTTCGTGTTTTTGTATTTGATCAGATTCTCAAAATCACTTGACTTGCATTGCCTTATAAAGTTCATCCATTTTCTTGTGCTTTGAAGGGAAAGAAGTGAGCATTCGATTAAACTGTAGGTTTCCCACAATTCGATGTTCCAGTTGTAGTTACCTACAATTCTTTCGAGCCAGATATCCTGGGCTGCGATGATATGGGATACTAAATGCACACAACTTTCGGGCGGCGATTCGATTCCTTTAAGCGAAGCGATTACTTGTTCATTCGCCCAATCGTTGTACTGTAAGTACTCGATAAAATATTTTTTCATGTCGATACTCCCCGGCCGGTGTTGACCGGGGATACCAATCTCTTTAATCAGCATTAATTTTTTGGTAGCGGTAAACGAACCGGAGTTAAGCGTATAAAAATAAATACCGCTGGATAAATTTGACGCATCGAAATTAACCGAGTAACTACCGATGTTTTGAAACTTATCAACCAGCTTAGTTACTTGCCTGCCGAGTACATCGTAAACATGCAAGGCCACTTCTCCAGCTTGTTTAATACTATAGTTTATAGTAGTGGCTGGATTAAAAGGATTAGGGTAGTTCTGTCCAAGAAAGTATTCATCAACTGTTCCGGCAATTTCGTCTTCAACGCTCGATATAATTATGTCGGGCTGCGGCAATTTTTTAGATGTGAAAATATTAAATTGGCCAGGTTTCATATTTATATTGGCCGAAACATCACTTACGGAGATACTATCTCCGGAAAAATAATCGTACCATGTTCCCGTAGTCTGAAAATTCGGGGAAATCGAATTCTCAACAACATCAAAGTTTCCCACTATTGTTACATTCATCGACCAGTGGTTCAAGTTTATTCTTTTAACAGGTCCGTTCACGCTGAGTGTAAAATCCGTAGTTCTGAAAACATCGTAATTTTTCTTTAGCCCGATTAACGACTTGTATGTTTTATACAAATCCTGCCTTTCGGTATTGGAATAGTAGGTATCCCAAATGAATGGTTTTAAGGAAAGGCGGCATTGATCTGTGCCGCAAGGATAATTTATTGAATAATCAAACCCCAGCTCGCCGAACTGCCATATCATTTTTGGTCCCGGGATAGTAAAAAAGAAAGCTGCCGCCAAACCGGCTCTATCAAGTGCAACCGATATATCCTTGGCATCGTGAGCAGGATTTGTGGAATTCCCGAATTGAATGTTCTTGTACATGAGCCTTTCTTCGTCATGACTTTCCATGTAGCCAATTAAATGGGGATTATTCCAACCTCGTGATTTATAAGAAACCCCCGAAAGATTGGAGTTATTGCCTGAATTCCACCCCATAGTTGCTTCGTTGTAATTATGATTCATATTTCCCCAGAGGAGCATACCGTAATCTGCCAGGGCTTTCATCTCGCTGTTGCTATCTACTAGGTGTTCAAGAATAACATAAGCATTAGGATCAACAGCCCATATCTGGTCTGCCATTCGTTTAATAAGGTCAATTCTTGCCTGGTCATAAGGCCCGCTGCTTCCGCTTTTATTAGTGAATCCGCGCGTAAAGTCAAACCTGAATCCGTCGATCTTATATTCCGTCAACCAAAACTCGTTAACCCTGTCGATAAAGTACTGTGTATGAATGCTTTCGTGGTTAAAATCGTTTCCCCATGCGAAATCGGTGTGGGGCGCCGTCACATTAAACCACGGGCTATCCTGTGCCGGGCGACCGCCGTTCCAATACATTCTTGCCATAGGATTTTGATTGTATGCATGATTGTAAACCATATCTATAATTACAGCAATTCCTCTTTTATGGCATTCGTCTACAAATCTTTTAAATGATTCAGGTGTGCCGTAATATTTATCCAGAGCCAAAAAGAACGACGGGTTGTAGCCCCAGCTTTCATTACCCTCGAACTCATTTACCGGCATAAGTTCAATTGCGTTAACGCCGAGACGTTCCAGGTAACTAAGCGTATCGATAAGAGTTTCGTAAGAATGGTCTTCTAAAAAATTGAGAAGCCACATTTCATAAATCACCAAATCTTCAACAGCAGGTTTTTCAAAATCCGTTACCTGCCAATTATATTCTTGTTCATTAATTCGAAATACCGACGCCGGTTCTACTGTTTTACCATCAGGGTATGCTTTCAGGTTAGGGAATACAGAGTTTGGGATGTACTGATCGTTCGCAGGATCGAGGACCAATTTTGTGTAAGAATCCGCTACTCTTATATTGCCGTCAATTAAATACTGGAAAGCATGTTCGGTAGTTGTATTTAAATTACTTAAAGTAATCCAGAACAAGGTTGTATCGGCACTTTCATATTTATTCATCTGGTATTCGGGAAGAATTTTCCAATCGTTAAAATCTCCAATCACATAAACAAAATCTTTGCCCGGTGCAAATAACGAAAGTGTAACATCCGGACTATTAATATTGATGCCTGCCCTGGTACCCGGGGGTGGCGGGGCCGAATTCGGCTCGGGGTTTAATACAACTGTAAAGTTAGCAGTATCGGATAAGCCTTCAGTATCCTCGCCAATAACAATGTAGCTATATAAACCCGTGCTTTTTTGTGATGGATCAAAATCGTACGTCAGTTGATCCGTATTTGACTGAGCGACTTGCGAGTTATTTTCGTAAAGAGTAAAGGCAGCTATTTGTGTACCGATTGCCGCCGCTGAAAATTCAAAAGTGGAAATTTCATCTTTCGAGGCAAAGAAAGGAGCGCGCGAAGGGTCTCCGAAATTAGTATTAATTTCCGGCGCGTTAATTACAATTGTTAAACCCGGTTCAAATAATGGAACAAATATATCCGCACCGTCCGGTCCTCTCCCAGTTGGACCCTCGGATCCTTCGCTTCTAAATACAAAAGATAATTCCGTAATTTCGATACCCGGATCTACATTATAAAATTCATGGGGCTTACCGATAAACAACTGGTACTGATCCTGCCCGGTGCGGGTGAATTCGGGTTGCGCATTATCGTCGCCCCAGTTTCCAATTACATTCTGCCAGCGGTTCCCGTTAATCGTTACACCGGTATGTGCATAAACTTTGCCGTTATACCCCTGAAGACCGGCATCGCCTTTGGTTGCATCGAACCTGATAGTGATTTCGTCGTTTGCGGTTGGAAATTCAGGTAGCGTAGTTATAACCTGCGTAAAAACTTGCTGACTTAGAATTATTGAAAAGACAAATAGAATTGTTTTCTTCATTGCGTACTCGCTTTCTTATTTATTATATCCGGTTGCGGGAAAAATTTTGAGGCAAATATAACTAATCCAGGAACTCCCATGAAATCCCAAAACGAAGACCCTGTGGATACATCGGGTAATATGGTAATAGGTAGTACTGTTCATCAAGTAAATTTTCGAATACAAAATATACCGTTGCTTTTTCCTGAATTATACCCGCAAGGAATAAATCAAACTGCTTTGCTAACGGTACCGATTCCGTGCTGATCAGTGCAGGATTATTCGAGATCCCGTTTGAGCTGTAGGCTACCGGTAAAGACTTTTCATTGTCAAACGTTACGAAAGATTTTTCTCCGCTTAATTTAAAATTTATACCGGCCTTCAGATACAGGTTCGATTGAAAAAGCGTATCAACATAATAAACACCGGAAGAGGATGTAAAGTCCGGCAAAGAATTATTTTTATTTGTCGAGTTATCAAAATAATAAGCGCTGTTAGTTGTGACAAGAATTTTCCACAGGTTAAGGCTGAGTGACAGATTAATCCCCGATCTTTCCAGTTCAGAAGGGATAAAATAACCGACTTCGTTAATAGTAAGCGTATCTGCATAATTATCTATAACCGGAAGCGCTGCGTTATCATTTCTATAATAAAAATATCCAAGTCTAGCCGATAGCTCATTTGAATTTAATTCAGCGTTTAATTCAAGTGTTGTATTCTTTTGTTTCGAAACATTTGTACCTGCCGACATTAGTTGTTCTTCGAGTAAGGAAAAGGGACTTTCAAAAAATGATAATTCTCCTGAAAGCAAAAAGCTGTCTGTTAATTTTAATTTGGCCTCTCCGCCAATCCCGGTATATTGTACCTTGCGTATGTTTGAAGTCTTTGCGTAAAAAGAAGGGTAAATTGCTTCGAACAGGTTAAGTGATAACCTAGCTCCGACCGAAAAAACATCCTCATTGGTATTGTTGGAAATTAAATCGGCATTGTAATCGGTTCTTTCATAATTACCGAGCAGGTCAAAGTTAAAAAAGCCGTAGTCGAATATTTGGCGGCCGCTTATTCCATAACTCTTATACTTATTGTCGTTTTTAATTACGGGTATGCTTTCACTTAAAAGACCTTCATCGGTATTTTGCCGGTATTCCTGTTCGTTGAAGCGATAGTATGTGGAAATAAATGACCTGGCGCCTTTAAAGATATCGGCATTAAGGTTTAATGAAAAGTTGTGCGCAGTAGTTTTTTGTTTCAGTGCATTATAAATAACAGTAGCGTTTCGCGCTTCGTACATGCTGGAGTTTCGTTCTACCCCCCCGTTAAGTTCAATGTTTTCTTTTATATGATTGTATGAAGCTTCGAGCACCCAGGAATTATCGAACAAGTAATTCAAAGAAGTTTGAATATTCCACAAACTGAAATCCGTATTATAATCCCCACCGGTTTGTTGCCCCCCTCTTGGTTCCGCTGCCGAGTTAGCTACCTGGATATAAATCCAGGAATTGCTAAAAAGAGGAGCGTTAAATATCAAATCGATATTTCCCTCCTCGTTTGGAGCCTGGTGAAACCGCAACCTGGAGTAAGAACGCTTAGCAAACTTATTGCGACTGTTAACGTTAATATGAACCGGGTTGTTCATCCTGCTGTAAAGAAATCCGGAAGGTAACGAAACGAATTCCAGCGTATCAAAAATTTCAGGCGACAGGTAGTAGGTATTCAGATGGTTTTTCCACCTGTTATTTTGATCAATACCGTTGATACTGTATGCAACGCTGCTGTTGCTTAATCCGTATACCTTCATAATCCCCGGCTGACCAAACGAACCCATGTCCTGAAAATACGTGAACGGCAATAATGATAATACTTGTGCGCTATGCCTATAGTCGTTCATTCTTACTTTGTTGTAAGATATTTTAAAACTGTTTCCTTCGTCGGGTATAAACAACGGGTACTTATTGGGAATAATTGCTTGTGCTGTTCTCTGCGAAACACTATCCGGTTTGGAAGTTAATGTATCTACATTAGAGGAAGCGGATAAAACAGAATCCTTAAAAGCCCTTTGATAATTAGGCTGCGTGAAAGCAACGGACGTAAGGGTACTGCAAAAAAGAAACATCAAAATTTTCAATAATCTTTTCATTCGACGGATAACCGCTATTAGAATAATCAAAAATAGTTATTTTAATTTATGCATAAAAGTTCTATAAACATTAAACAAAATATTGATACTTGTCAAACCCCTACAAATATTGACCCATTCACATATTTATTTATCAAATATATTTGTTTTGTTTGAAAAAATATTTATTTTGCATTCGACCATTCATTCACACACTAATTAAAAGGATGTACTATGGCACAAGCTAAACCAATGACTAAAGGCGACATTGTAGATCACCTTTCGAAAAAATTGGGAACAACTAAAAGACTTTCTACCCAATTTTTAGAAGAGTTCGTTTCATTGGCTCATAAACAAGCAAAAAAAGATTTTACAATTCCAGGTCTTGGTAAATTATCTGTTTCCAGCCGCAAGAGAAGAAAAGGTCGTAATCCTTCTACCGGCGAAGAAATAGTAATTCCGGCGAAAAAAGTTCTGAAATTTAGAGTCGCTAAAGCTGCAACAGATGCGGTATTTCCTCCAAAGAAAAAATAATAGTATTCCTCTTAAAGTCCGGTTCAGCCGGACTTTTTTTTGCCCTTTCCTTTTTTAAACTTTTCTGATTTTACATCCGCCAACGCTTTTGTCTGCTCAAGCAGCTTATTATACAAATCCTGCGGAATGTTGCTTAGGATAATTGTAAGAAGTTCGTTATGACTTTTAATATGTGAATGCAATCCTATGGTTTCGTTATGTTTTTCAGTATACAAATAAATTGGTCTGGCTGTATTGCCACTGAACAAACCGCCTTTAATATCAGTAATTTCGTGATGGTATAATTCGAGCTTCTTTTTACTAAAGAAATAGTCGCTGCATACAAGTTTTTGATTATCGGCTTCAATATGAAAAGGGAACATCTTATATGATCGAAAATAAAAACGATTGATAAAGTAGATTATTGCGATATTCAATGCAAACGGAAAGATGTAGTACCACTCGGTAAACAAACCTGCCAGTGACGACAGCATGTACATTAGCATTATTAGCGTAGCCGGAATATTGGCAAACCGGTAAACGAATTTTGCGAAAAAAGAATAGGTATAAGTTCTCATAAAATTTTTCTTTATTAGAAAAATGACACAACTATAATTAGTTTTGCAAATCTATTAAAAGTATGCAGGTAAGGCTATTAAATATTTCCTTCCGCCACATTGGTCTCTGTTGTCGCGAAGTTAATTGGAATGCTTAGCGCTTTGTTTTTTCATAAAAGTTTTATTCAGGAAATTTAATGGAAACAAGAATGTATGATATAATAATTATCGGCGCCGGTCCCATCGGTCTGGCTTGCGGAATAGAAGCAAGAAGAAACAACCTATCGCACTTAATAATTGAAAAGGGCTGCCTGGTAAATTCAATTTTTAATTACCCAACTAATATGACTTTCTTTTCGACATCGGAGCGATTAGAAATTGGCGAGGTGCCTTTCATCTCACACGGAGTAAAACCAACACGTACAGAAGCGCTCGAATATTACCGGAGGGTTAAAGAGACCTGGGAGCTCAACGTTAGTACTTACGAAAAAGTAATGGCAGTAAACGGTGAGCGTGGCGCTTTTGCTGTTAATACGAATAAAGCCGAATATAGAAGCAAGTATGTAATTATATCTACAGGCTTTTTCGACTTTCCCAATTATATGCGGATACCCGGCGAAGATTTGTCAAAAGTTAAACATTACTATGATGAGCCTCATCCTTATGTCGGTGAGAAAATTGTTGTAATAGGCGGCGGCAACTCCGCGGTAGACGTAGCCTTGGAAACATACCGAAGAGGTTCAGACGTTACAATGGTAGTCAAAAATTCTACAATTGACAGCGGCGTAAAATACTGGGTTCGACCCGACATCGAAAACAGGATAAACGAAGGCGTTATCAAGTCATACTTTAATTCAGAAGTAACTGAGATTAGGGAGGATGAGGTGGACATTTCAACACCCGATGGAAGGATTACAATTAAGAACGACTTCGTGCTTGCTATGACCGGCTATCACCCTGATTTTGACTTCCTTGATTCTGTCGGAATTGAACATAAACCCAACACAAACAAAGAGCCTGTTTACGATGATGTTACATTTGAAACAAATATTGAAGGTGTTTACTTGGCCGGTGTAGTTTGCTGCGGAATGGATACACGAAAGTGGTTTATTGAAAATTCCCGCTACCATGCGGAAAATGTTTTAAAGCATATCAGGCAAAAAATTTCCAATAACTAGCATTACAATTTAAACCTGTTTTTAAGCTTGTTATAAACATCCAGTCCGAGCATCTGTTTAGCATTTGCCAAAATATTTTTGATAGTGTAAAGAATATCCGAGTCCCCGGCCCAATGTTTTAATATGATTTGAGGATTTGTTTCATTGACTATATCATTTAACACAAAGGCTGCAAGTGCGATGTCGTCAAGGAATCCCAGGGGACCAATCAATCCTTCTGGCATTAGGTCGATTGGAGAGACGAAGTATGCAATGGCGGCGCCAAGCTTTACTTTCTTTGACGTCGGTACTTCTTTATCCATCATCAGCTTAACTAATAGATGGAATAAATCCGGTGCCAATAAAATATAATCACTCCACCGGTTATCGGCATTCTCATCAAGCCAAAGTTTTATATCGGAACGAATTTTTAAATAAAAATCTTTTTCTTTTTTCTTCATCTGCATTACTAAAGACTCATCTTACAAACAAAAGCGTTAACATAGTATCAATCACTTTGCGGCATTTCTAAATCGTTATCTTTTTCGTAATCGTACTCGGATCTTTATTTCTAAGGGCTATTAAGATAAAGATTGCGAATAAGATTAAAAATGAAACGGAATACATCTAATCAAAGTACGTTGGTCTAACGGGGTCCTTAACATGCCCCATAATTTCATTTATGTGTTTCATATTGGTTCTGTTTTGGCTCAGCGGAGGGAGCGTAGCAAAGGGCTGAAACTTAACATCCAATGTTTCACTGCTGGTTTTTGCCTCACCTCCAATCAAATTACAGAGGAATATAATTTTGAATGCATGAAAAAACTCTAGCGGTCGCCCGCTTCTATTGGCATCGAATACTCCTACTACTTTGGTTACTTCAACATCGTAGCCGCTTTCTTCTTTTGTTTCACGTACGGCAACTTCCGAAGGAATATCTCCCACATCCGCCCAGCCACCCGGTAGCGCCCAAAGTTTGTCCGTCGTTTCATGAACCATAAGGATTGTATTATCTTTAACAACTGCGCTTCTTACATCGATTTTTGGCGTAGCATAACCAGGCTGCTGCATCATTACATCAGCAATTTTTTTCTCTTCAAGATTCGTATAAACCGATGTGATTTCTGCAGCCAGCTTGAGCATTTTTTTATTGCGTTCAACCTCATAGTCATTTGATGCAAAGGCTAAACCAGTTTGACCTAACGATTGGATTTGCCTTGCCCATTCAAGCCATTTGGGTATTGGTTCCGGTTCATTCATTCCGGTTTCATCTCCTCAGGGTAAAGAACAACTTCCACATAATTATTTTTATTAAAATATAGATTTGCCGCCTTTTGAATCTCCTCAATTGTTATGCTTTTAATCCTGTCCGTATACGACAGCAACAAACGCGGGTCTAACCCCAGGTTATGATAGTCGCGCAGATAATTAAGCCATGCTCCGTTTCGTTTAAGATTTTTCTCGAAGTCGTTTATCTGTTGCTCAACTGTCTTTGCCAAGTATGTTTCCGACAAACCATAATTCTTCAGGCTATCAATTTGTTCAAATATAAGCCCGGTCAATTCATCAACCCGCTTTGGATCACATCCGAAACTAATTGATATACGATAATCTTTGTGCGGGTATTTTTCTGCGCTTCCGGAGACACTAACCCCGTAAGTCCCGCTTTCGTCTTCGCGTATTACTTCTCGTAACTTTATCTGCAATGCTTCGTTCATAAACCTGAAGGTTGAGAGATTTTTTACGCTCCAATCGAAATTACCGGTAAAGTTCATATTGACGATGCTTTTCGGCTCTATTCCTGCATAAACTTTTTTCTTAATTACACCTTCCGGGTAGCGTACACCAACATCACGCCAGGTTTCCTCGCGCTTAATTGAAGGGAGACTGCCCAAGTACTCTTCGATATAACCGGATAAAGAATCAACGTCGAAATTACCAACGAAGAAGAATGTAAAGTCCGAAGCATCGGCAAAACGATCTTTGTAGAAACTCATGGACATATCTAAATCCAGTTCGCCGATTCTTTCCAATGACCACGGCTGCGTTCTAAAGTTATAGTTCGTTAATGTTACATTTAACGTATCTGAAAAAACTGCGTTTGGCGATGCTCCGCGGTTTTTCACAAATGTTTCTATCTGTGAAATAAGTACATTATATATTGTTGTATCTTTGCGCGGTTCTGTAAAATAGAGATAAATTAATTCGAACATGGTTTCAACATCATCAGGGGATGTTTTTAACTGGAACCCTTCCTGCGTTTCATTTATAAAAGGAAATACCGAAACATACTCGCCTGCCAGTTTTTTACCTAGTTCAATTTGAGAGAAGCTGCCGACACCTGATCTCTGAACAATGTCATCGGCTAATATACTTTTGTAATACTCATTATCGTTTAGTAAAGAATTGCCACCAGGGCTTACGGCAGCGCCAACAATTTCGTCATTTTGAAAATCAGTTGACTTAAGAACAACATTTACACCATTTGATAATTCAAGAGTTGTTACATCCAGTTCTTCTATTCTATCCCGTCTAACAATTGCGCCCGGTGTTGGTTTATCCGCCAATAATTCAGATTGAGAAACTTCGTCTGTGTAAGTCGTAAGCTGCTGAGCGGCGCTTTTATCAAATGCTTCGAGTAACTGCTGTTCCGTTGGCACTGTAATACTTGAATCCTCAGGAGCGCTGACAATAATTACCCTGTTCGAATCGGAAATAAAATTGATAACGGTATTATTTAATTCTCCAATTGTAATACCGGGTATAAGCTGATTCTCAATCTCATAAATTGATTCGATACTAGGGTATGCGCTTTCATTCAAATAGTTGGAAACGAGTGTTCCGACGAAATTACCGGATTCAATTTTATCGCGTTCGTTGTAAAGGACCTCCAATGAACGCAATGCGTTTTTTTTCTGACGCTCAAGTTCCGTTTCGTTAAAGCCAAACCGCTTAATTCTTTCAGCCTCCTGCAATATAGCGCCAAGCGATCTCAGAAATTCACTCTCTTTAACCATTGCCGTAAGCATTACCGCGCCTTTGGAACGCAAAAGATTTGTACTGCCTGCCGAGGCGCCGAGAAACGGGGGATCATCCGATTGTGATAATTCATAAAGCCTTTGATTAAACATCCCGTAGAAAAAGCTTTCGATTAAGCTTTCACGGAAGTCATTAATTGTTTTTGAAATGATAGGTTCCTGCTTATAATACACTGCAACCATTGATGATGTAGCTTCTTTGTCGGTTACAATAGATAAAAGAGTCTCTTCATGATCCGGTACAACAGCATCAAATCTTTGCTTGTATACATCCGGCATTCTTAATGATGAAAAATTATCTATTATTAATTGTTCGGTAGCTTCGATATCAACATCACCAACTACTATAATAGCCATCAAATCGGGCCGGTACCAGTCATTGTAAAAATCTAATAGCCTGCTGCGCGGAACCGACTCAATGATATCTGGTATTCCTATGGGAAGCCTTTCTGCATACCTTGAATCCTTGAATAGCACTTTTGAATGTTTGTCGAACATTCGTGCACCGACGCCCCTGCGGATCCGCCACTCCTCTATTACAACCCCGCGTTCTTTATCAACTTCTTCAGGATTGAAAGAGATTTTAGAAGCCCACTCCGAAAAAACCTTGAAGGCAGTTTCGTACTGATCAGTAGAATCAGTCCGAACCTGTAATTTGTAAATTGTTTGATCGAAACTTGTACTTGCATTTATATCTGCGCCGAATTCCATTCCCGTTGATTCAAGATAATCAACAAGCTCAAGCTTTGGAAAACTCTCCGTACCATTGAATGCCATATGCTCAACAAAGTGAGCAACGCCTAATTGGTCATCGTCTTCCAGAATTGACCCGGCATTAACAACAAGTCTTATTTCAGCACGGTTTTCCGGTTTTAAATTTTGTTTGATATAGTAAGTTAAACCATTTTCGAGTTTGTCTTTTACAACCGAAGTATCACTTGGCATCGGCGAAGAAAGACCGTCTTCGGCATACTTCGGATGCTGCTGTGAGATTGTAGGTATGTAAAGAATAAAAAAGGGTAAGACAAATAATCTAAAATAATTTTTCATTGTGCAAATAGATGTGTTATAATTTTGATGTACAAAACTAAATAAAAATTTAACATGTTTCTTTTGAAATCTGTATTTATTGCTGCGTTCAAAAATCCGGAATCTCTGTTCTCGCGTTCGATCCATAATCGGAAGATTTAGGAAAATAAGACAAAACTAAGCTGTTAGAGTAACGCATTTGCGAGGTGTTCAAAAAAGAAAAGCAATAGGAATAACGGCTTTGTTCAAGATAGAATCACCATTTCGATTTACTGGAAAAATATCTAATTAATTATCTAAATACTTTTTATACTTTGTTAGTCCTTCATAAGTAGCAATCCACAGAACACCTTGGGAGTCTTCGGCAACAGAACTGATCTCACTACTTTGGATATCCGAGTTGCTTGTACGGAAAGGATCTGAGCTATTCAGATCTCTATATTTGAAAAGACCCTCCACTGTAGAAAGCCAAATATAATCGTCTCGATCAATAAATAGATCATTTACAATTATTCTTGAACTACCTACTAAAATGGATTGCCAGGCTGAACCGTCAAAGAACCCTATACCGCCCTGTATATCGGGCCCATCAATAACAAATTCTGTAGTAAATCCAGCCCATAAAACTCCATCGGATGTAAGATCCAGGCCAACAGCTTGAGAGTTTGGAATATTGTAGTTAGTTGGATCATAAATGAAAAAAGATGAGCCGTCAAATCTCGTCAAAAAAGAATCAATAGCAACATAAACATCATTGAATGAAGTAGCTTTAACATCATTGATCCACCCGGACATTCTTAGTGTTCTATCACTGGGATCGAAAACTTGTATTTCTTCGCCGGTGAGCTTCGCTAACCCGGAATTAGTTCCAATCCATAGATTACCTGCTATGTCCTCATCGAATGCATTAACATAATTATTAGGTAAGTTGGAATTACTTTTATTGTATACCTCTATAGTATTTGGATCCTTAAATTTGGCAACTCCGCCACCCGAAGTGCCGATCCATTTGTTATCGTCACTGTCAACAAAAATGGTTTTAATACGATCATCAGGTAAATTGGTATTAGCGGTAGTATAAAATTCCCATCTATTATTCTTAAATCTAACCAGACCTTTGTCACCGGTACCGATCCAGATGTAATCATTCTTATCAACTGCAATAGTAGTTAAAAAGCCTTGTGGCAATAGGGAATTATTTACATTATAATTAACCCAAATAGTAGTATCCGTAAGTGTCATATTTAACTTAGAGGTTCGACTACTTGCAACATCAACCAAAGCAGAATCATCCATGTAGCGTTCCTTACGGTATCTTATTTTATATCTATCGGGAAGTAAATTCTTCACTACAGCCGGAGTAACAATAGCCAGCAGAGAGTCGTTCAAGAAAATAGATGCGCCAGGAGGGTTAGAGTTAAGTTCAATACTGCCATACATTCTTGGCTCAATAATGTAGTTAACATCCAGAATTGGCGGTTCACTCGCGGAAGCTAATACAGATAATGAAGTATCAAACCATAAATCTTTTTTCAGTACGATTTTATGAACAACTTCTTCAATAAAAACAAGAGTATCAGGAGTGTAACTACCTGTAAATCTGTCATTAAGATAAATTTTAAAGTTTTCAGGAATTGATTTAACGATAATAGAACCTTGAGACGGTTCGGAATCTGGCGGCGATGAAGAAACCTCGGATTCACAAGAAAATAAAAAAGGGGAGAGTAATAGTACCGATATGATTTTTAAATATCTTTTTAATTGCATCTTAATTCTCGAATAAAACTTCGTAACCGAAAGACTCTATATAACTTGCTTGGATTAAAATTTTTCGAACTTCTTTTCTCAAACTTCCGAATATACCGAACCCACCTTCAACATTTGTATAATCCGTCTGATTCAAACGCACTGTAAATATATTATCTTCTAAACTAGAAGAATAGTAATTAGATAGATTTTCTTCTATAGAAAGCACTTCCACAATAGCAGTATTAGATATTTTATAATTTCTTTTATTTTCATTCCCTTCAGAAATTTTATCAAATGCATAATTAATAGCGGAAATTGAATATGCATGAATAGAAGCCCTTGAAGGTACATTATAAATCGGAATAACTTCATCATTATCGTTAGTTAAGGTATACGGGAGCTCAAACCATTTCTCCTCTACTACTCCACCTTCCGTTTCAAAGTATTTTACTTTAATTCTGCCATGAAAGTAATTGCTTTCATCTTCGGAATCCCATATAATATTTACTGTGGGGGTATTTACTGCTGGAATAGTCGAGGAAGTTTCCGTATTGTTAAATCTAATTCTCCCTGGGGTATAACAAGAAGCCTTTAACCTTTTCCCGTCTTTTAAAAGAGCCTCAATCTCAATTAATTCTCCATGCACATCATCATCAGGTTTAAAATTGTCTAAATAATAAAAATGCAACAAAGAGTCGGGGAAAGACAAATTAATGACCGAACTGTCTTTAAATATATAAACTGTATCCTTATACCACAGCCTAATATCGGCTCCTAAATAAGCCGAATTTTCTTTATTCATTGAAGGGTCATATCCATCAACATCAAAACTGCTTAATAAAGAAGCAATTTGAAAGAGAGTATCATATCTAATAATACAATTTAGTGCATAGTCATCTTCAAATTCGCCTTTAGGGCTAAAGCTTTCTTCACAGGAAAATAAAAGACTAAGAAGCATTGCTGAAAATATTGGTAAGGCTTTTTTCATAAAGAAACCTTAATGCTTGCGGTTGGCAGAAGAGGAAGCATATAAACTATCTCCCCTGTATCACGCTCATAGTAAAAAACATTTTTTCGATCGTAAACATTTATTATACTAGCGTCTAGTTCAATTTTAATGATATCGAAATCAATTTTTTTTGCTAAAGTAAAATCGAGCCTGTGATAATCCGTGAGCCTTTTGCTATTGATGTCCCCAACAACTGTATATGATTGATAACTATGCTGACCAGGATTAACTTCAAAAAAATTATTGGGATAGTATTTATTATAGTACCCGAGAATAGGCGTAAAAGGAAGACCTGTATTATATGTCCAGAGGATATTGGCGCTCCACCCGGCGCCAAGGTTATAGTTACATCCGATATTAACAGTATGCCTCGAGTCGTAATTAGGATAGTAAATCCAATCCTCAACTTCTTTGTATGTCCAGCTTAGTGTGTATGAAAGGTTTGTTCTCAATCGATCCCACACATGATTAATTGTAAATTCAGAACCATAGGACCAACCATCTCCATTAAGTAAATCGGGATCGTAATCATAAATTTTATTTTCATTTACTGCAGCAAGATTTTTTGTTTCTTTGTAATATCCCTCATACTTGAATAAAAAGTCTTCCGTAACATACCAATCCGCACCATAAGAAATATGAAAAGCTCTTGTCGGTTCCAAATAGTCTGGCAGAATAGTCCAAGGCTCAAACAAAGTAATAATATCATTTTCATCAGATATTGTAGCAACTTCCTGCTGGTATAAACCTGCAGATCCTTTTAAGGATAGAAATGGAAATACTCTATATGTTAAACTAAGCCTGGGTTCAAAATATAACCCGCTGTTTTGGTTCAGACCGGTGAGATTAATTCGGGAACCAATGTCCACTCCAAAGTTCTCAAAACGCAATAGCTTATATTTGCCATAAATACTAAAATTTGCTGCGAATTCTTCAATATCCGACAGAGCGCCTTGAGCATTTGTTTGAAACAATTTCGTATTTATACTCTTAAATTCAAAACCAAAACTTAATTCATCTTTCGATGACCAAACATAGTTGAAATCAAACTTCAAAGTCATATCGTCAATTTCATTGGTTTTAGGTTTGTATTCGGATTTATTTGGAATAACTTTGCCAGTAAAGCTACTTGTACTTATGCCAAGCCTAGAATAAAGCGGAACATCATAAATTTGTATCCATTCAAAACCAATTAGATCATTTTTCCATTTGTAATCTTCAGCAAGTGGGTCTTTATCATCCAGGTTATCATTTGTGAAGAATCCGAAAAGATAGAAGCGCCCATTTTTAATTATATTCGGATCAGAGTAATTGACTTTAAATGAGTAATCATAGAAATCAATAGGAAGATTTTGTTCATTCATAAAGTTTTTTAGAACATCATTCGACAAACTTTTTCTTCCCGTTAACATAAACGACCCGTTGGGAATTGGTCCCTCAAACAAAAATTTTCCGGTTAGAAAACTAGCACTTGCAGTTGCACTTAATTTATTTTTGTTGCCATCTTTAGAAATAACACTTAAAACCGACGAAATCCTATTGCCAAACTCGGCGGAATGACCTCCTTTATAAAACTCAACACTATTAATCATTTCCGGATCAACAACGCTAAAGAGTCCCAAAGCATGAAAAGGATTGTAAATTGTAATCCCATTTAATAAAACCAAGTTTTGATCACTAGTCCCGCCTCGCACATAGTACTGTGCGGTTACATCTCCCGTTGTTCTTACACCGGCAACATACTGTAAAGAACGAAGCACATCCGTTTCAACACTTTTGGGAAGCGACTGCAATGATTTCACCGAAATCCTTTCAAGCCCAATATCAGTCTCGTTTCTGTCGATAGTTTTTTCTCCTATCTTCTCAATGGTCTGAATCTCAACGCCAGCAGGAACCAATTCTACATTTAGCTCGGTAATTTTATTTGGACTTATAACAACTTCAACCGTTTTTGTAAGGAAACCTACATAAGAAATCTTTACGGTATAAGTTTTGCCAGCAGGTATATGATTAATTAAGTATAGACCCCGTTCATTAGCTGAACTACCTGAACCTAGTTCTTCAAGGTATACATTACTAAATGGAAGCGCTTCGCCATTAGCTGAATTTGTGACAAATCCTCTCAATCTGCCGATTTCTTGTCCAAAAGAATTTGTAAAAATAAAAAGAGAAAAGAGGAGGTAAAGTATTATTTGAATCAAATGCAAACCAAAATCTAGTATAACTTGAGCAATAAGTATTTATGCTAAATTAAAGAAAAACCAGCTTTAATATCAATACCAACTTTTAGTAGCAAATTAACTATATATGATTTTCTAACATTTTTTCAACTTGAAGTCGAAATCGCATAAAATGAATACTATAAATCTTAATTAAAGCTAAATAGTTTTGTGAAAATTGAACTCTAAAAATTACGAATGCATTTTACGAATAGACTCAGCCGCTTCTATTCTGCTGATAGCAGCCCCTTCCACTCGACTTCCTACAAATCCATAGCAAGCCAACACTAAAGGATTTGGAACTTTCATATACTCAAAGGGCTTTGGATATGGTTTATCAACCAAACTATAGCGCCATTTATGCAAATGAAATTCTCCTAACTTTGTTTCTGTAATTCTCACAACTTCCTCTTTTAATAATATTGTAATTTCATCCTTTGAACAGTCCCAATATTAATTACTGAATTTCGGCGAAGCGCACACTGTTAGTTTATTTCTTACCGATAATTAAACCGGATATTCCCGCCCCTATAATCAATACGGATTTCATACTTTATCTTATCGTTTATTTCAGTCTCTCAATAATTGGTTTTATTTGTGATCAATCTTATCCCCTGTCTTTGTGTAATATAGTACCAAATCCACTCAGCCATAACCTTATATTTATTACGGAAGCTTATTAAGAACATAATATGCACAACGCCCCACATAAACCACGCAAGAAATCCGGACAACTTTATTTTACCCACCTGCATAATTGCTTTTGCCCTGCCAATTGTTGCCATGTTTCCTTTGTCTAAATATTTGAATGGCTTTCGTTCGGATTTGGGAATATCATTCGCGATAATTTTTGCTACATATCGCCCTTGTTGAATAGCCACGGGAGCAACACCGGGGAGATGTTTATCACCATCCATATGCAATGCAGTATCGCCAATTACAAAAATATTCGGATCATTACGAATACTACAGTCCTGTTCAACCTTTGCCCTGCCGAATTTACCGCGTTCTACGTCAAGCGATTCGAGCAAAGGCGAAGCTGTGTTGCCTGCAGCCCATACTACATTTCTAGTCGAAACAATTTCATCGCCAATTCTTACACCACGTTTTGTAATTTTTGTAACGGTTTCGTTTAAGCGAACTGTAACCCCTAATGACTCTAAATCTCGTTTTGCTTTTTCATTAAGCGGCTCATCATAAGTACTGAGGACTTTATCGTAACCTTCAACCAAAATTATTTTAGACATTACAGGATTAATGTTTCTGAAATCTTTTAATAGGGTTTTACGCGCAATTTCAGCAATGGCTCCTGCCATTTCAACGCCGGTTGGTCCGCCGCCTACAATGACAAATGTCATATATTTTTCAATCTCTTTCAATTCGGTTAATTTTTCAGCCGCTTCGAATGATTTGAGAATTCGCTCGCGGATATTCAATGCATCATTAAGAGTCTTTAAACCCGGCGCGTACTGTTCCCATTCTTCATTCCCGAAATACGAGTGTCGTGTTCCGGTTGCAATTACTAAATAATCGTACTCAACCTCGCCGTCACTTAAAATCACTTTTTTATTAGCTTGATCTATCTTTTTGGCTTCACTCATTAGAACCCGTACGTTTTTTTGCTTGCTCAATATCCCGCGTATCGGTGCGGCAATATCTCCCGGCGAAAGTGCCGCGGTTGCAACCTGGTAAAGCAAAGGTTGAAACAAGTGATGATTAGTTTTATCAATAAGCGTTATTTCGACATCGGCATTTTTTAATGATTGAACAGTATTCAGTCCTCCGAACCCACCGCCAATCACTACAACTTTCTTCTTATTCATGAATTGCCTTTATATTAAAAATTAACTACAAAAAATTAGCATAAATAGTTCTGTTAGGCTGGAATATATTGGACAATTTGTAGGATTGTTAAAATGCAACCCGGCCAATAAAGTTGGCCGGGTTAAATAAGCATTACTAGATGCTCTTTACCTTGGGATAGAATTCTTATTTATATTTGAATGAGGTGAATTTTACCGTTTATCGTATGGATTTTAACTTTGTTCTTGGCTCCGTTCAATTTACCCGCGCCGTAAATGTACTTGTATTTTCTGCCGTGATCACGATCCCATTCAGTCGATTGCTTCTCTTCGAAATCAAAGTCGCTTACAATTTCTACATCGTCTTCATGCCTTCTGTCGTATTTTATCTCCAGGTCTAAATCCATTGAAAATTTTTCGGGCAGATATACTTTAATATCTCCACCCATCGAGGTGATAGTTATATCTTTCTCGTCGGATTGCGGATCACCAATTACTTTAACATCAACGTCGCCGCCCATCGTTTTTGCTTTTACCCAGCCGTCTACAGACTTAATTACAACATCACCGCCCATTGTATGAGCGTCTATAAACTTGTCAACTTTATTAACGTTGATATCGCCGCCCATCGTTTTTACCTTTGCGCCGTACGGAGCTTCATCGACATCGATATCTCCGCCCATCGTTGATATATGCACTTCATCCCCAACGGATTCACCGCTACGACGTTTCACGTTGCGCTGTTTTATATCGCCGCCCATTGAACTAGCATCGACGTTGCCTGTTACATCCTCAACGGTTACATCGCCGCCCATTGTTTTTACTTTGCCGTCTACATCCGAATTACGTAGATCAATGTCGCCGCCCATAGTAGTTAATGAAAGTTCACCGCCGAGCTCCGATAGGTCCAGGTCACCGCCCATCGTTTTACCGTATAATTTCCCGTTGACCCGTTTTATATCAATGTCACCCCCCATTGTTAAAAATTTCACGTTAAACTTGCTAGGAACATTTACTGTGAACTTACCATCAATATTGTAACTGTTATCGTAGCCGTCATAGTCTGCATGAACAACTATCTCATCTCCGGATTGATTAAAGTCAACATATACATCTTCCGCATCATCGCCTTTTAATATTGCTTCAATTGCTACTTCATTCTTATCCCAGCCAACAATTTTAATATCTACGCCTATTTCCAAATCAAGTTCAAGTTTTTCACCCGGCGATACTGTAAAATTTTTAGATATTTTCTTGTCTCCCATGTCATGGTCATAATCAAAATCGGCAAACTTCAAGTAGCTATGATTTACCGGCGTAGCGCCAATCAACAGCATTGAAACTAATGCAAGTGTTAACAAAGTTTTTAATTTCATTTTAATTCTCCCAAAGTATTATTTCTTTTTAATTACAATATCTGAATTGACTGTTCTAATTCTAATTCGTTCGCCGCCGCCGTTAATGCTAAAGTTAGCGCTAACTTCTTTTTCATCATCGTCAACAACCGGGCTGGCGCTCATAAAATCGGAACGGATCGTGTAGTCACGTTTTTTACTTTTCCATCTGCCCCTGATTTTAATGTTCGCTTCAATGTCGGCTTTAGCACTCGAAGGCAATAGCAATGTAACTTTTCCGCCGGATGATCGAAGGTATGTATCACCTGACCCCGAAGGATCAAGCTCGGCATAAATTTCACCGCCGGCCGTTTTAGCATTCAAAGATCCGGAAACATCCAGCAGAGTAATATCACCGCCCTTTGTATCGGCTTCAACTTCTCCGCTTGCAGAGGTTAATTTTAAATTGCCCCCGTATGTTTCCATCCTGGCGCTGCCGGCCACGTTGCCCAGTTCAATATCACCGCCGAATGTTGTAACATCGGCTTTCCCTCCTACGTCGCCGATTTCAATATCACCACCGTACGTTTTAGCATCTACATCCGAATCAACATCTTTAATTTCGATATCACCGCCCATAGTTTTAATAGAGGTCGACTCACCGGTAATTAAATTTACTTTAATATCTCCGCCTGATGTACTAAGCGATACTTTTCCATTAACATTGCCAACATCAATATCCCCTCCGGAAGTGTTTACCTGTAATTTCCCGTTTACATTTTTAAGGCCAATATCACCCCCGGACGTGTGTAACGAAATTTCTCCCGTAATATCATTTCTAATATCTATATCTCCGCCGGTTGTTCTAACGTCAACGTGACTGTTCTCCGGCACAGTAAAAGAGAATACAAAATCCTCACCCCAGCCGTATGATGAGTTGAACCTAACATAAACCGTGTTCGACCTTTCATACATATCCACGTCTTCCCGTTCCTCTCTATCTATACCCGCAATCTTTACAAGTATCTGCGGTTTGTCCCAGGTGTTAATAACCACATCTCCCGGGTTAACTTTAACATGCAGTTTTGCTCCTTTTCCTACATCAAATGTTTTGGTCATGTCATATTCCTGCGCCATTGCAACAGAAACAAACAAGAGTAATCCAATTATTATTTTTGTCGTTTTCATATGTCTTCTCCTTTTAGCAACGACTCTGCTAAATTCTTTATAAACAGGTTCGGTTCTTCTTTTACTTTTTTATTTAGTTGCCGTTTTACGGTATTATCCAATGCAATGCCTTCAAGCTTAAGTTCGGCTAATGCATTTATTGCCGCTATACGGATACCCGAGTTTTGATCGTTACTCAGCACGAATAACAACACGTCTCTTATATCTTCATCGTATTTATATTTTGTTAGAACTTCCAGGGCAGATCTGCGCACCCCAACATTTTCATCTTTTTTTAATGATGTTATGATTGCCCTTTTTACGTCTGCATCAGGCACAAAGTCGGACTCCATCCTTTCGGAAAATTTATTAACAGTTTGAATACGCATTCCGGGATTTTCACTTTTGGTAATTAGA
>JANQLA010000310.1 GCA_028280855.1 Melioribacteraceae bacterium | reverse complement strand
AATTTGTTGAATTAGTAAATATTTCGGATCAACCATTTGATTTAACCGGATTTAAACTGGGTGATGATGAAGACCTTAGTTTCACTTTCCCCGATGGTTACATGGTTCAACCGAATAGTTTTGTTGTTATTTTCGGCGGTGGAGACATTACAAATGTACCGGGTTATAGCTCCGATCCGTTACAGACAAGAGTGTTTATTTCCGACAGTGTAGGAGTTGGAAACGGTTTAGCGAACGGTGGAGATTATGCTTTGCTGATTTCACCAGACGGATCTTATGATATGTATATGGGCTACGGAAGTAAATATAATGCCGCTGGTCCAACTTCTTCGGTAGTTGACGGAATCGATTTTGAATTACGAATCGAAACGGCTCAGGCGGGTAACAATAATAACGCGCTTGTAAGAAACCCAGACGGTGATATTTCTATCGGTGATCCGTTTGTTGAAATGATCACGATTATTGATAGCGTTTATTGGACTCCCGGGAAAACAATTGAAGGTAGTGATACGCTGGTTGTTGTAAGCGTAGAAGATATTGAATCACAAGTCCCATCTGATTTTCAATTATATGACAACTACCCTAATCCTTTTAATCCATCCACAATAATAAAAGTAGCGTTACCTGCAGCCCGGCATGTTAATTTAAGAGTGTTAAATATCAATGGAGAGGTGGTTACTACATTGGTAAATAGAACGCTTAAAGCAGGTTATCATACACTTGAGTGGAACGGTAATAACAGCGAAGGACAAAGAGTTTCATCAGGAATTTATTTTTATCAAATAAGTGCCGGGAAGTTGAATCAAGTTAAGAAGATGATGCTTCTGAAATAGTGAGAAGACCGGCAAGCTGCTAACTTGCCGGCTATTTTTTTATCCCAAAATTAAAACAAACAAAATGGCTATCACTTTAAAAATTTCTTTTGCGGGACTTTTTTTGTTTTTATCTACTATTGTTGTGGGGCAGGCAAACACAGTCTTATTTCGTTTTAATGCTAATCATGATTTTTCGCAAAGCGCTTCATCCGGCGTTGAGGTATTTAACGTAACATTTTCTGAAGAAGTCGATTCAATCGAACTTGCTGCCAGGGGTCCAAACGGGTGGGGTTACTATAAGCCAATAAAGGCAATATTTTCCGGGATTGATTCATATATAAAAAGTACCGAAAAAGTAAGAATATCATTTGCCGGTGATCATAAGTTATCGGGAGAAGTATGGTTCTATCCTGAAGCAGAAGATATGTCAATCCTTTCCTGGAACGATTCTACATTATCACATGGCATCGATCTCTATCTTGACGCAGGGAAAGTAATGCTTCAAAGACGTTTTTTTGACACTACAATAGTGGCCGAGTCTAATTCAGTACTAGCATTAGACGATTGGCATTATGTTAACTGGACATTATCTGTCTCCGGCCAGAGCGTGGATATCTCATTCTATATCAATGGCATTCTTGATAAGCAAAATTTATTTACCATTTCTTCGCCCGTTGGTTTTTCAATTGTAAACACTGAAGTACAGGTTGGAAAATCAAATTTCAATACAGCTATTCCATTCTTTAAAGGAAGACTTTCAGCCGTCAACTTTAAAAGCTATATACCGCAGGAAGAATACCTGAATGCTTATTTGCCTTTCGACGGTTCCGAATATTTTGGAATCCCGACTTATCATAACTATAATATCGGCACCGCAAATAGCGAAGCCGATCAGAGGATTGCCGAAAATCCTACGCCAATTATGGAAAGTGTTGTTGTTCCTTTTATGGATGATGACTTTATACCTCAAGGATTAACAAATTCGCATGAAGATGATGACGGTGTTTATCCTAACCCTATGGTTTATAGTTCAATGTATAACAAAACTATTGACGGACAAACCAGGTTAAAAAGGTCAATCGTTGTAGAGATGGATCCGAATAATAATTACAAAATCAGAAGATGCTTTCAGCTTGCCGGTGTGCTTAGAAACAGTCATGTTGGAGGAATAGCATTCTTTAGAAATCGTGTTTATGTCGCTTCAGCCGGAATGGTCGAAGCATATCAAATTCCTGAATATGATTCAACGCAGAGTTATGAAAAATATATAGACCTTCCTGCACAAAGTAATATGCTTTTCAACGTTGCTTCTAAAGCTTCTTTTATAACTTATTTTAGAGACAGTTTATGGGTTGGTGAGTATTGGACTTCAACACCTGCCTATTTGTCAGGTTACCCGTTAAACGAAGACGGCTCGGTTGATACGGATTCAACGCCCAGAAGATATAGGTTACCTCTTAGAACACAGGGAGTAGCATGGACAAACATAGCAGGTACCGACTACCTTATGATAAGCACAAGCGGCGGAAACAGCAGCAGCTTTGTTTATCGTACGCCAAGGGCAAATCTAAGCGCTAACCAGATTCCTGTTGCTGATAGAACTTTAGAGTTTCCCGCTGGAGGTGAGGATATATCTTTCGATAAAGATCAAAACCTATATAGCCAGTCGGAATCGGGCGCCAAGCATTTTCAAAAAAGAAGTTCGCCCTGGTCTACATTCTACCCATTTTTATTTAAGATAAGCTACGATACTATGTTTGATGACATTACTTCAGTTGAAGAATATGATAACAGTAACCTGGGTGATCAAAAAGAAATTCTAATTAGCTCTTATCCAAATCCGGCGAATGGACAGGTTGAAATTATATTAAATGTGAACAGCAAATCAGAATCGGAGTTAAGAATTGTTGACGTTTTGGGTCAAGTTGTAAAAAAGTGGCTGCCGATTCGGCCGGGGAGCCGTCAATTGAATTTTACCTGGAGCGATTCCAGTGTAGCATCAGGAATATATTTCTTACAATTAATTTCTAACGGCAATGTCTTTTCCCATAAAATGGTATTAATTAAATAAGTGAAGAAACTTATACTTAATGAATAAAAAAAATTTAAAATCGATAATACTGCTAGGGGTAATAGCAGGTTCAATTTTATCAAGTTGTTCTTCGGAAAATAATTTTTCTGTATTAAAAATCAGTGATTTTAAGTTGTCAAAAGATGCATTCTATTCAAGCTACAATATTGCCCCGGATATACTAAAGTTCGGCTCAACTCCTCAACGCGCTTACTTAAACACAATAAAAAATGAATACTTAGTAGCCCGTCATTTAATAAGACAGGGATTTGGTAAAGATTCTTCATTAAGTAAAACATTGCGGTTACTAAGGCAAGAGTTGATAGTGGAAAAAATGTTTAATGAAGATGTTGATTCAAAAATTAAAATTAGTGAAGAAGAAATTCTTGAGGAGATTCTAAAGGGGAATAGACAGGTAAAGGTAAAATACATTTATACAAAAGATGTTGCCGAAGCAGAGGAAATAAAAAATGATCTAAGCCGAGGAAAAAGTTTTGAAGAGTTACAGGAATTAAAACTCATCGGTTACGGGTTATCATCAGAGGCCGGGGAAACTGATTTTATAAATTACGGCGAAGTTCATCCGAGAGTAAATGAAGTAATGTTCTCACTTAATCCGGGAGAAGTTTCTGAAATCATTCAAACCGAAACCGGGTATTTTATAATGAAAGTTGTTGATGTACGCAAATCAATTCTCTCAAAAAATGATATAGCAAGGCTAACCCCGACATATAAAAAAATACTTCTGAATAAAAGAATGAATTCCGAAGCCAGGGTTTATATTAAACAATTTATGGATCCGTTGAACATTGTTGTAAACGGAAAAGTATTTCAAAAATTAGTTAATACTCTCTATCCCGAATACAAAAAGAACAGGCAAAGGAATTCCGTGAGCTTAAAGCCCAGCCAGGAATTTTTTAAAATAGAAGACTACAATGAAGTTCTCCAAAATGAATCATTAGAAAAGAGTTTAGTCAATTATGAAGGCGGCGCTTTTTCAGTTTCCGAAATGCTTTACCATTTTTCATACTATCCTGCGAGTTTTCCAACAACATCAATTGATGAATTTGCAAGTGAGTTGAAAAAGAGAATAGGATTAAGGTTACGTGATATTTTTTTAGAAAAAGAAGGAATTAAAAGAGGATACCACGAAAGTAAAATTATTACAGAAGAATTGGAGCTTTGGCAAAATCAAATTATTACTTATAGATATCTGCAAAAACTATCTGATGAAACTATAGTGGATACAACTAAGCTCAAAAAGATTTATGATGAAAAATTTCAGAACTCGCTGCCGTTCAATTCTATTGAGCAAAAATTGGTTAATAGTTACAAAGACTATTTGATACATCAGAAATTAATTTCAATAGCAGAAGCTGAAATTCAGAATCACGATTTCGTTATTAATACGGAATTACTTAATGAAGAGATTGAACTCCCGGCAACCCGTTTGCACGCAGCAGATGTTTATTCTTACAAAATGGGTTTGCCCTACTCAAGACTGGCATTTGCGGTTTCGAACAGAATATGGGCTGCAGAAAATGTATGGCAATCTATGATAGAAAACTAAAATCTTAGCGAGGAAAAAATGAAACTGGTAATTTTGTTTATGGCGCTTTGTTTAATATTAAATGCAAACGAACAGAAAAAAGATCCCATCGTTGTAGCTCATAGAGGAGCTATGGGTTATGCACCGGAAAATACTTTGGTCGCAATGAAAAAAGCCATTGAAATGAAAGCAGAATACAGTGAGCTTGATGTTCAGGAAACAAAGGATGGCAAGATAATTCTGTTACACGACAAGACGTTAAAACGAACAGGCAACAGAGATTTAAATATCTGGGAACTCAACTACGACGATTTAAAAGATATTGAAGTTGGCGAGTGGTTTTCCGAAGAGTTTAAAGGCGAGCCTATTCCAACACTTGAAGAAGTAATTAACCTGGTCAAAGGTAAAATGAAGTTGAACATTGAGCTCAAAGCCAATAAGCATGAGAAAATGCTGGCAGAACGAGCGTTACAAGTTGTTATTGATAATAATTTTTTGGATCAAGTTGTTTTTACGTCGTTCAAGTTTGATGAAATACGAAGGCTACGAGCTATTAACAAAGAAGCAAAAGTTGGATACATCTTTTCAAGGATGCCTACTTCAGTTGATGTGTTTTCCGAAGATGTAGATATGCTGAGCGCTAAGTATAAACTGGTGGATGAAGAATTTATGAGTAAAGCCAGAGCCGCAGGAAAAGAAGTAGCTGTTTGGACTGTTAACAAACCGGAAGATATGAGACGAATGATTGAACTCGGGGTCGATGCAATTATCACAAACTACCCGGATGTTTTACGAAAAATGCTTGATGAAGAAAAATAATCCGTTTAGAAAGACCAACATTCGTTCATGGCTTATTGTGGGAAGCTTCAATAAAACCATGCTAGAGTTAATGAATTAAGGATTGGATAAGAACCGCTTAGAAAAGAGTATCTATAAAAATTGGTTTAAAATTTCACCCCGACAAACTGCGTCAGGGATTGGAAATGACTATACAAGTTTAACATAATACCGGCGAATTTAGAAAGGCTTTTTATAAATCAGGATACCCTTGTGAAAAAAATATTTCTGCTTCTATTTATAGTAATAATCAACATACCTGTTAACGGACAGGGTATTGATTCATTGCAATTCATAAAAACAATTAAAGTAGATGGCCGGCAAGGTGTTGCGGCGGATAAAAACTATTACTACGTAAGTGGAAGTAAATCGCTATATAAGTATTCCAAAGATGGTGTGCTAATTCATAGCAACAAAAAGCCCTTTTCCAAACTTGAAAAAGAAGCTAATCATTTGGGAGATATCGACTGCTTCAATGGTAAAATATATGCCGGCGCCGAATACTTTTACGACGGCAAAGCAAGCAATATTCAAATAGTTATTTATAACGCCGAAACTCTGGAGTTCGATAGATACTTCAGTTGGGAACCGGAATCGGGTCAGCAGGAAGTTTGTGCGGTTGCAGTAGACCCGGAAAACAATCTGGTTTGGCTGGCTGCTGATTGGATAAACGGTTCGTACCTATATAAATACAATCTCGAGACCGGGGAGTACGAAGGAAAGCTACATATTTACCCGGTTCCTGAGAAGCAACAAGGCATTAAGGTATTCGAAAACCAAATGCTAATTACAGCGGACCATGGCGATGCGGAATTTGATGAACCTGATCATCTTTATACTTTAACTATAGAAGCAGGTAAAACATCGGCACAAGTCTCACTTCTAAAAACATTTTCAAATGTAAAACGGCAAGGTGAAATCGAAGGACTCATAATCGACCCTGTTGAAAATAATTTAATTGTTCATTTTAACCGTGGTATGAGAGTTGTAAACGGAATGCCGATCGGTTTTTATCCCGGCTACAACGAAGAGGTACATGAATTATACATTTATAAAATAGTTAATTGAGGAATACTATGTGGAAAATCAATCAATTATCACTGTTGTTTATGCTCCTGTTTATAGTAGGATTTCTAACAAGCTGCATTGAAAAGAATAGTAAGGGAGATGAATTTGTTCCAATTGCCGGTTTTAGTGATGAAGTTAATAATCAACTAAACGATTTTTTTAAAAACACGAAAAACGAAACCGGGCGAAAGATAGCTGTATTCGATGGAGACGGTACCGTACTTGGACAAACACCACATTACCTGGCTGATGAAGCTATGTACCATTACGCTGCTGAAAATCCTGAAAAGAATAAAGAAATTTTTAACGAAATGATTTCCCAGTCAAATGTTTCAATTCCATACGTTCAAAACAGGATAAAGTTTATTGCCGGGGAAACACTACAATTCTATCGCGATTTAGGAGAAAAATATTTTAAAAAATATTACTCCAATAAAATATTTAAACCAATGCGTGATTTAATCAACACTCTTAAAAAAAATGACTTTGAGGTTTGGATTGTAACAGCTTCGCCTGAAGGAATGTACCAGCAATTTTTAAGCAATGCGCTTCAGATTCCCATTACCAACATTGTTGGAGTTAAATCAACAATTCGCAACGGAATTATAACCGATGAAATTGTTAATCCTGTTCCCCAAGACCACGGGAAGAAGGAAGCGATAGAAACATTTATTCAGGACGTACCGTTGTTTGTCGCTGGAAACAGCCGGGGCGATAAAGAGATGATTGAACATAGCAAAGGATTAAAAATGATTGTTAACCCGGATGAACATATAGCTCCCGATCAATCGGAAAGTATTGCTGATTATGCGAAAAATAATAATTGGTTAGTTGCTAGAATAAATGATGTACCCACCGCCGATTTTCCCGCGGTGTCTTCAAAAAAGTTTGGAATAAGATTGAATAAAACTCGTAAAGTCGAATAATAATATTTACTGAAGGAGTTCTAATATGCTATCAAAATTTATTAACTGGTTTAAGCCCGATCCACCGGTTGAAAGAATACCGAAGGAAAAAATTAAAAAGACTTATAAAATCAATCGTTGGCGAGTGCTTGAATCGACCTTTATGGGTTATGCAATATTCTATCTTGTTCGAAACAACCTTTCAACTGTTGCTAAAGATATTGAGGGCGCGCTCGGCTATGATTACAACATGATCGGAAATATTTTAGCGGTCTCGGCAATTGCCTATGGTATCGGTAAATTTTTAAACGGAGCATTGTCCGATAGAAGTAATCCTCGTAAGTTTATGGCCTTCGGTTTATTGCTAACTGCTGTTCTCAACTTTGCATTCGGAAGTGTCCAGGTTTATTATGTACATTTATTTTTATGGACTCTAAATGGATTCGTACAGGGAATGGGCTGGCCTCCCTGCGGGCGATCAATCGGACATTGGTTTAGTATAAAAGAACGCGGATCAGTTTTTGCCATATGGAATATTTCGCATAACATAGGCGGTGGTCTTGCAGGTATAATTGCAGCTTATGCAACTATTCATTTTGGGGGATGGCATGCTGCATTTTATGTGCCGGGTGTAATAGCGCTAATTGGCTCTTTCTACTTATTTAAAAGACTGCGGGATACGCCTCAATCAATAGGACTTCCTCCAATCGAAGAATATTCAGATACGTACCCGGAGGATGAAGAAAATCATGCAGAGCGCGAAACTGAACTTACAACAAGACAATTGTTTGTTGATAATATACTAAGGAACAAATACCTCTGGCTCTTTGCCATAGCAAACTTGTTCGTTTACATTGTCCGCTACAGTATGCTCGATTGGGGTCCAACTTATTTGCGCGAAGTTAAAGATGCCACCCTCAAAGGCGGGGGTATAGCAATACTGGTTGTTGAATTCGGCGGCATCCCATCAACACTTCTAATGGGTTGGCTTTCGGATAAAGTTGGCGGAAGAAGAGGAATGGTTAGTTTACTCTGCATGATACCAATTTTATTTGCCTTCCTCGGCATGTACTTAAATCCAGCCGGCAATTTATGGATAGACTTTACACTTCTAGCGGTCGTTGGATTTTTCATATATCCCCCCGTGATGCTGCTTGGCGTTGCCGGGTTAGATTTAACATCAAAAAAAGCCGTTGGAACTGCTGCCGGTTTTATTGGTCTGTTCGGATATATTGGAAGAACAATTCAGGCAAAAGGATTTGGCTGGATGGCTGATTATTTTGGCGAATTGTATGATAAGCAAACAAGTTGGGATATAATTATCATGTCAATCTTAGCAAGCACCATTATTGCTATTATACTGCTTGCTTTTACGTGGAAGATAAAACCAAAAGCGTGATCTATTGTTTACTTTAAGATTACGTACTGTGCCTTTACCGGATTCTTATAAGGTCAAAGATTACTGCCGCCTTAAGGTTGCATAAGCTTATTTTTTAATTAACTGATTAATGTTCTATTAAAAGGAAAGACTTGCATGGAAAAATATATTTTGGCTATCGACCAAGGAACAACCAGTTCCAGGGCAATTATTTTCGACAAGAACGGAGCAATAAAATCAATAGCTCAAAAAGAGTTTACACAATTCTATCCGCAGCCGGGGTGGGTGGAACATGATGCAAATGAAATATGGTCAACCCAAGCAGCAGTTATTGCAGAAGCAATCATAAAAGCAGGATTAGTTGCTAAATCAATTGAAGCAATAGGTATCACGAATCAAAGGGAAACCACTGTAATATGGGATAGAGAAAGCGGTATGCCGATTTGTAATGCTATAGTGTGGCAGGATAGAAGAACTGCGGACTATTGTTCGAAATTAAAATATGATGGATTCGAAACAATTATAAGAGAGAAAACCGGTTTATTACCTGATGCATACTTTTCCGGCACAAAAATAAAATGGATTCTTGACAATGTAGAAGGAGCAAGGGAGAAGGCAGATAATGGTGATTTGGCTTTTGGGACCATTGATAGTTGGCTTATATGGAAACTAACCGGAGGTAAAAAACACGTTACGGATGTTACAAATGCGAGTAGAACTTTATTATTCAATATTCATGAAAGAGTGTGGGATAACGAAATTTTGAGTTTGTTGGATATTCCCGGAAGCTTGCTGCCTGAAGTCAGGTCATCCAGCGAAATTTACGGAGAAACCGCTCAAGCATTAATTAGCCATGCAATACCAATAGCCGGTATCGCGGGTGATCAACAAGCGGCGTTATTCGGGCAAATGTGCATTAAACCGGGAATGCTTAAAAACACTTACGGAACGGGCGGTTTCATGATGTTTAATACCGGCGAGAAACCTATACTTTCAAAAAATAATCTATTAACTACTGTTGCCTGGGAAATTGATGGAAAGCTAACATATGCCCTTGAAGGAAGCATATTTATTGCAGGAGCTGTTGTCCAATGGTTGAGGGACGGACTTGGATTAATCAGATCGTCAGAAGAAGTTGAAGAATTAGCCAATTCGGAGAAAGATAACGGGGGAGTTTATTTTGTTCCTGCATTTGCAGGATTAGGCGCTCCTCATTGGGATCAATACGCTCGCGGAACAATTGCAGGGGTAACTCGAGGAACTAATAAGGGGCATATTGCCCGTGCTGCATTGGAAGCCATTGCATATCAAACGGCAGATGTTCTTAAAGCAATGGAATCGGATTCAGGAATAGAAGTTTCGGAATTGCGAGTTGACGGTGGTGCAACTGTAAATAATCTGTTGATGCAATTTCAATCAGACATTCTTGGGATACCTTTAGCACGACCCAAAGTATCTGAAACAACTGCACTTGGAGTTGCATACCTTGCAGGATTAGCAGTTGGTTACTGGGATGGACTAGACTCAATTTCAAATCAATGGGCTATTGACAAGAAATTTGAACCGCAGCTTGACAAAAAGGAATCAGAGAAGCTAATAGAGAATTGGAATAAAGCAGTTGAAAGATCAAAAAACTGGCTATGATATAAGTGTCTTGAACTCATTAAATTATTTTGAAATAATTATTATTGGAGAAGAATATGAGTCCATTTATTGGTGAAATAGTAGGCACAATGTTGCTAATTATTTTAGGAGACGGTGTTGTAGCTAATGTTGTACTTAAAAACTCCAAGGGAAGTGCTTCAGGATGGATTGTTATTACATTTGGCTGGGCAATGGCAGTTTTTGTTGCCGTATTTTCAGTAGGCGGAATAAGCGGCGCTCATATCAATCCTGCAGTTACAATCGGGCTCGCAGTAGCCGGGAAATTTGCCTGGGCAAACGTTCCTGTATATATACTTGGACAAATGCTAGGCGCATGTATCGGAGCGACTTTAGTTTGGATACATTACAGGCAACATTTTGACCAGACGGATGATAAAGATTCCAAACTTGCCGTATTTTGTACTTCCCCGGCAATCAGATCATATCCTAACAATCTTATCTCGGAAATTATCGGAACGTTTATTTTGATTTTTGGTGTTTTATTTATTGCTGCCCCGGAAGTTGGAATCGGATCATTGGATGCTTTGCCTGTTTCATTACTAGTTTTTGCAATTGGTCTGTCATTAGGAGGAACAACCGGTTATGCAATTAATCCTGCAAGAGATTTAGGACCTAGAATTATACATTCAATTCTACCGATTAAAAATAAGCGGGATGCCGACTGGCAGTATTCCTGGGTCCCGGTACTCGGCCCAATCATTGGCGCAGTTATTGCGTCCTGGGTCTATATGTTTTTATTGTAGAAAAATAACCTATTAGTCCGGCACATAGATTACTTTGTTACCTGTACTCCTCCCCTATTTGACCTCACCATTCTGGAATAAAGAGACAGATCAGGGTCAAACAAAAAGCGCAGCCAAAGTTTAAACCAAGATTTGTGATAAACCAGCTTATCATAAAACTCGGGTGCTGTTGCTTTCAATTTCCTAAGATTGTTCCAAGCCACTGAAGGAAAATCGTGATGTTCGTTATGGTAACCAACATTAAGCGCAGGAACATTCAAGTGACCATAATAACTGTAAGTTTCCTGCGGAGGGTAAGTAAGAAAATGTTCCTGTATCCACCTTGCACCAAGCGGATGAAAGCCTATGGAAAATGCAAATGAAAAAACGAAATAGAGGAATGCTGTCCATCCGAAGAAATAAATCATCAATGCGTCAAATCCGAATACAACAACCCAGTTAACAAGCACCCAGACATTCATAAATTCGATTTCTTTTAGCCGTGATGTCCGCAATGCCTGGAACACCGGGAATAGAATTTCCCAAAGCGCTTTTCCCACAAATGAACCGCCGATAAGCTTCGCTTCCCACTTGCTTGCCAGGTCGGCATCAAGTTCATAAACACCTTGAAAAGAATGGTGCTTTAGGTGATACGAACGGAATGAAATAGCGCTCGGTAAAACATTGGGAATGTCTGCAATAATTCCGGATATATAATTCAAAGTACGGTTTTTAAAGATCAGGTTGTGAGCTGCTTCGTGAATCAAAACAAACAAAGCATGATTAGCAAAAGCTCCAACAAACCACCCGATTATAATAGCCCACCACCATGCTTGCCCGCTAAGCAGTATTGCGATTGTTACCTGGCTTGCAACTACAAACAATATAAGTAGGAAGCTATAAGGGTTTCTGGAAATCAATTCTCTTACCTCAGGATGAGCTTTAAGTATTTCTTTGGTGCGTGCTTTATGGGGTTCGGGTTGATCGGAATACCTGAAGTCTCTTGCTTTTACTGCCATAACAACTCCATTAGTTTGTTGATAAGCAATACCGGGAAAGGTATTCACAAAATAACGATTTAAGAGTCTTGTATCAAATTATGAATTTAACAGGCAGCAAAAATCAATATGGAATTTATTAGATTGGCCAAACTTAAATAAACCTGGCAAAGTTAATTCTCGAATCGGAGAAAGTATTCAATCCTATTCTAAAACTATTAAAAGAGCATTAAGCAATGTGGAAATGCAAAAACTGCGGTAAGCGATATGCAAAACAGAACCAATCGCATAAATGCGAATCAAATCCGGTCGAGGTACTTCTGAGATTTGATCCTAAATTGATCGCACTGTACAACGAACTTCTTGACGGCATAAATGAAATAGGTGAATTCGATATCAAGACATCAAGCAAAGCCATTACGTTTTCGGGCAAAGTTGCCTTTGCAGTAATTTATGCAAGGCGTTATGGATTAGAGCTGGGATTATTTCTGGATTTTGAAAGTAACTATAAAGGTATCTACAAAAGAATGCAGAATTCGAAATCGAAAATCTATCATGTAATAAAAGTAACCGAGACTTCTGATATTACTTCTGAATTACTTGGCTTGATTCATTCAGCGTATCAGATATCGATAAAATAATCTCTTCTTTAAATGGTCGACCAGACAACTATGGCATCATTCAACTCCATAAAATCTTGCAATTGCGTACCTAATTAGATACATTAGCGATAAAAATAAAATGCCGCTAATCGATAGTTTTAATGGTATCAAAATTTATATCTATAATGGAGATCACAGACCGCCGCATATACATGCTGCTTATAATGAGTACGAAGCTTTAATTACGATTAGTGAATTAGAAATATATGCTGGGGAGTTACCGTCAAGACAACTTAAGCAAGTAATGCTATGGTTTTCCGAAAATTCTGAATGGGCGAAAGAAGTATTTTACGAATTAAATCCCGAATTAAAATGAGAACGAAGATAAAATTACCGAGGATACTAAAAATAAACTGGATTGATGGTTTAAATATTTCAGTAGTTTTTAATAATGGTGAATCCAGAACGATCAATTTCAATCATGTTTTGAAGAAACTTGGCATATCTAAACGCTCTCCGGCAGGTATTTTATACAAACCTCAAGAGTTATCGAAAGTTATTGTGAATAATAATACTTTATCATGGAATAATGTTATTCAATACATTACACTACGCAACAAAGAAAAGAAGTTGGTTCCTTTCGAAATAGGCGCCGACATTTTATTAAAGTTTAGTATCCCCGACCATTCAGTATCAAAAATTCAAATAGGCAAAAAGATTAAGCAAGCTCGATTAAAGTCCGGTCTCACTCAGGAAGAACTTGCAAAGATGAGCGGTACAACCCGAACATATATTTCCAGGATTGAGAATGACAGGTCCGACATCGAACTATCAACTTTGCAAAAAATAATAGAAACCGGTTTGGGGATGCATTTGCAAATTGTTATAAAGTAGTCTTGCTACGATTTTTTTTCTGCACTGCAATAATCTTAAAAAAATAAAGAACGCGCCGATAATAATCCGACACAAGCTATACTAAATCCGTTTTAACTTCGATTTACATATCCTTTTTGCTAATTTTGAATATCATATAATAAAATATTTTGGACTAGCAATGACAAAACAATACCTAATTTTAACAATATTTATAATTCTTGGAAGCTCTCTAAATAACTATCGCGCTTGCACAAACCTTATTGTAACAAAAGGTGCAAGTACCGACGGATCGGTAATGATAACTTATTCCGCTGATTCCTACGAAATGTATGGTGAGTTATACCATTATAAAGCTGGGGTGTATCCTGAAGGCGCAACAATACAGGTTTTTGAATGGGACACGGGCAAGTACCTAGGCACAATTCCACAGGCACGCGTTACATACAATGTAGTAGGTAACATGAACGAACACCAGGTTGCAATTGGCGAAACTACTTTTACCGGCCGCAAGGAGCTTATTAATCCTGAAGGTATTATTGATTACGGTAGTTTAATCTACATTACTCTCCAAAGAGCCACTACGGCGCGAGAGGCAATAAAGATAATGATCGACTTAGTTAACGAGCACGGCTACTATAGTTCAGGCGAATCATTTTCGATTGCCGATAAAAACGAAGCATGGATTATGGAAATGATCGGCAAAGGTCCCGGTGTTAAAGGTGCTGTTTGGGTGGCGCGTAAAGTACCCGACGGTTACATAAGCGGTCACGCAAACCAGGCGCGTATTACAACTTTCCCATTGGATGATCCCGAAAATTGCATTTATTCCGAAGATGTAATTTCATTTGCCCGCAAGAGAGGATACTTTAGCGGAAGCGACGAAGAGTTTGATTTTGCAGCAGCTTATAATCCATTAGACTTTGGCGGAATCCGCTACTGCGATGCCAGGGTTTGGTCTATGTTCCGTCGTGTAAACGATACGATGGATTCCCATCTACCTTACATAAAAGGTGAAACACTTGAACGAATGCCGCTATGGATAAAGCCTGACGAAAAAATTTCGGTGCATGATGTTATGCAGCTAATGCGCGATCATTACGAAGGTACCGAGCTCGACATGACTAAAGGAGTTGCAGCCGGGCCTTACGAAATGCCTTACAGGTGCAGTCCGTTATCATTTACGGTTGACGGTGTAAAGTATTTTAACGAAAGACCAATATCCACTTATCAAACGGGGTTCTCATTTGTATCACAAGCACGCTCGCATTTACCGGATGAAATCGGGGGTGTTCTTTGGTTTGGCGTTGATGATACTTATATGACCCTCTATTCTCCAATGTATTCATCCATGACAGAGTTACCGTACAATTATAAAGTTGGATTAGCTTCTCTCGGCGAATTTAGCTGGGATTCCGTATTCTGGGTATTCAACGCCGTATCTAACTTTGCTTATCCGCGCTATTCTTTAATTATTGAAGACATACAAAGAAAACAAAATGAATTGGAAGGACTTTATTTAACCCGCCAGGAAACAATTGAAAAGACTGCTAAATCATTGCTGAATAAGTCACGAGGCGAAGCAATCGATTATTTAACAAACTATTCAATTGAGTGCGGTAATAATACTTACAACACATGGAAAAAGTTTTTTGAATACGTAAACATGAAATACATGGACGGCGTTGTTAAAGACGAGTACGGAAAGCCGATACGTGTGGGATATCCCGAGGAGTTCAAAAAGCTGATTGCGAAGGTTGACGGCGATAAAATTAAAATGAAAAAACTTCAGCCCGAAATTGATATGGCATATAAAACAAGCATCGATAATGGTGAAAAATGTTTGGCCGAGAGAGATTATATAAATGCTAAAAAACATTTTGAGAAAGCATTGGAACTTAAGCCCGCGGAAAATTACCCGGCCGGGAAACTTGTTAAAATTGAGGAAATACTTGCTTCAATTGAAGAGCTGCATAAAGAGAGATTTATTACAAGATAATAGTTCTTTGATCTGAATACTTTGTTAGTCATTTATAATTGGCTATACCGGGGCTTTATTAAGTAAGAAGATACGTTCAATTATTATCGAACGCTAAATTCTTATAAACTGGTAAGTAAATAGGACCTTGAAAAACCTGTATGAGGTATAAACTTTCAAATTTGTTGGGGCAATTGACTAGTTTTTAATTAATTTCACAACAAGACGGCTTAAATAAATGAAGTTACTAACAGGCATACTAACTCTCTTATTTTCAATAATAGCCTCTAGTACGACACTGGGTCAATCCGAAGATTATATTACAGTAAACCGTATTAGCGATAGGGTTGCAGTTTTTACTGAAAAGTCGTCAATCAACAATAACGTAATTGCGATCCAAACCCAAAAAGGAATTGTAGTCATTGATGCCATGTGCTCGCCGATAACCGCTGGAAGAGTACGAGAATTAATCGTTCAGGAATTTAACAGATCCGATTTTGCTTACCTAATTAATACGCATCACGATTTTGATCATGCATGGGGAAACCAGGTTTTTAGCGATGCTGAGATAGTGGGACACACAAGTTTTGAAGAAGCATTGCTAAAAAGCACAAGGGATATTGATGGAACAATTGAAAGCAATAAAAAACACCGGCAAAAACATATTGATGAACTTGAGAATTCAAACCCTGATTCTGCACGCAAAAAATACCTACAAGAGTACATAGCTTTCAGAACCAGGTTTATTGATGGACTAAGTAAAGATTTTAAGCCAACCCCTCCAACAATTACTTTTGAAGATACTTTAACACTCGACTTAGAAGATATTCGCATTAAACTTTTCTATGTTGGCCCGGCTCATTCAGTTTCAGATATTTTTATTCTTGTTGAAGAAGAAGGATTATTAATGACTGGCGATATATTTATGGATCGCCTATTTTATCCGATGTTTGCTCTTAAGGATACGTTAAATGTGCCAAACTTCCTGAATGTATTAAATACCTTGTTAGATGGAAAATATACGATTAAAACTGTTATACCTGCTCATAAAGAGTTTTGGGACAGGAAGAAACTCATTCTATGGAGAGACTACATTGCCAATTTATGGGAGTCTGTCAATAAAGCCAAACAGCAAGGGATAACTATTTCTGAATTCATTGATAGTAATCCGATTAAGGAGAAATACCTGTATTTAAAAGAACTTGGACATTCAGATAAAGGAATACAAAACTTTCACAAGAAAAATATAAAAGCTTTCTGGAAACAAAGGAGTTAGATTGATATGAAAAGAACATTATTATTATCAATAGTAACTATTTTGTTCAACAACTTCATCGCACAGACCCATACAAAATCCGTAGTAACTTATTTAGGGCATTGCGGCTGGAGTGTAAAAATCAATAATAATTTTTTGATTTTTGATTACCAGGAAAGGGAGAGATATGAATTTGATTGGGGTGAGCAAAAACCTGCAAAAAATTTAGCTGCCGGTTATATAATTCCGGATGAAATAAAAGACTACAATGTTTATGTATTTGTTTCTCATTCGCACATCGATCACTTTCACAAAGTTATTTTTGATTGGGAAAATGAAGTGGAGAATATAAAATACTTCTTTGGATGGGATTATAAATCAGATAAGGAATATCATTGTTTAAAAGCTCCTCGAGGGGAATATAAGGATGAGGACATTGAAATATATACGATAAACTCGCACCATTCAGGAGTTCCTGAATCTGCTTTCCTGGTAACAATTGATGGGCTAACCATATACTTCAATGGAGATTACAAATCTGATTACAAAAACGATTTCAAGTATTTGAAAACAAAAACTGAGAAGATTGATTTTGCTTTTTCAATTTCTGATGCCTATGACTACTCCCAATATTTGCATCAAGCTTTATTGTTGGTTAATGAGTTTGATGTAAAACATTTTTTCCCCATGCACCACATAAATAATGAAGCTGAATATAAAGTGTTTGGCAATATGCTAACAGAATATGGAGCAAAAACGACTTTAAATTGCGCAGAAATTAAAGGAGACGAATTTATTTTAGAAGTTAATTGAATAACCGTTGAAGACGTTCTCAAATGTTCGGGAGCTATTGAAACGATTCTAACAATGATCTTTAGGGATATTAAAAGAGTTTGCGAACAGGGAGAATCTGATGCCACAATGAACTCAAGTTCTGTAAATTTTCCAGTCTGGGTGCATAGCAGTGAAATCCAAATAGATGATACAGTTAATAGTACGGGGAGCCCTAATACTAGAAAGCATTTTATGTTGCAAAAATTAAAATCGCTCCACATTCGCAATATCATTTTATGCTTCCCCCGCCTTTGAGAGGGCGTTCAATTAATAGTAACAAATGCATTTGATTGCAAGATAATAATGGAGTATATTCCTGATTAGTAAGATAAAAATGGAGTATTCTCCCCAATGGTTAAGCTATTTGACAGGATATTGGAGATTGAGTTACCTAAAAATCAATCAGCATTTTTATGGGGCGCCAGGAAAACCGGTAAATCAACTTATCTTAAAAACCGATTTAAAAATAGTGTTTATATCGATTTTTTAAAGACAGATGTGTTGAATGAGTACTTATTGCGCCCATCATTACTAAGAGAAAGGTTGTTGGTTAATGAAAAAGCACAAGCATTTCCCGTAATTTTAGACGAAGTTCAGAAAGCGCCGGGAATACTTGACGAAGTTCACTGGCTAATAGAAAATACCAGGATGAACTTTATTCTATGCGGTTCCAGCACAAGGAAACTTATTAAGAGCCAGCCCAATTTGCTTGGAGGCAGAGCATGGCGTTATGAAATGTTTCCACTCGTATGGCCGGAATTTGACGAGTATAATTTACTGCAAGTATTAACAAAGGGACTTATTCCTAGTCATTACAATCAGTCGCAATATGAAAGATCATTAAAAGCATATTGCAACGATTATTTAAGAGAAGAAGTTTTTAACGAGGGTTTAACAAGAAATATTCCCGCGTTTTCAAGGTTTTTTGAATCTCTCGGTTATTCACATGGCGAAATGACGAACTATGCAAATATTGCGAGGGACTGTGGCGTTGATGCAAAAACGGTTAAAGAATATTATCAAATTCTAATTGATACCCTGTTAGGTTATTTTGTTCTGCCCTTTAAAAGGAATCAAAATCGGCAGGTAATTTCCAAAACACCAAAATTCTATCTTTTTGATGTCGGCATTGCAGGCTATTTGACTAGAAAGAATTTAACCGAATTAAAAGGCGAACAATTTGGAAAAGCATTTGAGCATTTAATTTTTTTGGAAATAAACGCATACAGATCGTTAAATGATTTAGACTTTTCAATTAATTATTGGCGCACTAAAACCGGCATTGAAGTAGATTATATACTCGGCGATGGAGAGACAGCTATTGAAGTAAAAGGAAAGAGTAGAATTGATAACAAGGATTTAAAGGGATTAAAAGCTTTCGCGGAAGAATACTCAACTAATAAATTGATTCTTGTTTGTAATGAAACTGTACCCAGGCTTGTGGATAATTTTTTAATACTTCCATGGAAAATATTTTTCGAAAAATTGTGGGCAGGAGAAATAATTTGATGATTCAATTTCAGACTGAGTCTTTCATTCGAAAAAAGGTGTTTTGAAGGGTACCACTGTCTCAAACAATATTTGAGTTAAGAAAAATTTGAATACACTGCCAACTTCGACATAAATGCAAGGCTTAGCTTTTACTTAGCCCTGCCGGTTTTAATCCAATGTGCCCAGTCTTCGCGTCCGTTTTGTTTGGCGGTATCGGCAGCCGATGTAAAATCGTAAGGAATACTTATTTGTTCTACCCTCCAACCTGAAGAAGATCTTGAAACAACGCAGTATTTAGCGTGAGGGCTGCCGTTTTCAACATAATGCTTACCGGGGGAGTTATCCGAATAAGCCGGCAGCCCGACACTTCCGGGATTTACAATTAATTTATCGTTTAGCTTAATAATATTCGGTAAGTGATCATGGCTGCAAAGGAACAACTTTTCCGGGCGAGCCCCAAGGAGCTTCTCAATTTCATTGCTTTCCCGCAAATGTATACTACCGCCCCTAACATTATGAATTAGATATTCAGTATCGCTACCGGGTGTTCCGTGGAACAGCAGGATTTCGTCATTGATGCTTTTCGCTATGGAGAGAGATTTTAATCGATCAATATCGGTTTGCGATAGCTGCTGCCTGGCATAATTTAGCGTTGGTGATGCCGGAGAATCTTCAAAGATTATCCTGTCTTCATTGCCGCAAACAGTTACGATATCCATCTTTGCTAAAACTTCCGATGTTGCTGCAGGGTCGAGAGGCCCGTAAAATAAATCACCGAGATTAAATATACTTTTGATATTTCTTCTTTCAATATCTTCGAGCACTGCTTCAAGCGCCCAACTGTTTCCGTGAATGTCCGATACAACTGCAAACGTTTCATTGAACATAGTTTGTTTACCTTTTTCCTGTTGTTTTATTAATGGTTCCCCACTCCTTTAGAAACTCTATTCGTATTATAAATTCCCCGCGTTATCGGTTTGCAAGAAATGTATCAAGCTGTAAGAAAACATCATCCCGAACTTTTTCTATGTGCAATGCTTCAGGGTATTCAATATTAATTTTATCCTCGTATTTAAATCGTTCCGGCTCAACCTGTATCACAAAGGAATTTACCTGCTTCCGCCAAAACCAGCCTGCACAACCGACCTGTATATAATCTTTATCCATTAGTTGAATTCCTTTCAACTCGTTCAAGAGAGTTTTTCCATGTTGATTATTTGCTATGCAGAAAGCTATGTATGCCAACCTGTATTCAACTTTTAGTTTAGGGACCGACACCGGTAACCGCTCGGTGTTTCTTCCATCGGTTTGTAATTCGTGAACGAAATGTCCGTAACAGCTTTGAAGCGTGAAACAAAAATCCAGTTCCCAAAAACGCTTAATGATATTTACAATGGGCTTATCTAAAGAATCAAAATTCAAATGCTCCAGGCTGTTTTTCCTTTGTTTATGAAAACCCCGGTTATCAACAAAGGCTTTTAATTCTGCGTAAGTCTTCATTCCTTTTTAAACTCCTTGAAGATCGTTGATTCCTCATGCACCGCCACTTTACCATTTGGTAAAGAGATTACCTAACTCTCTATCGGAGCGTCTTATAGCTCAAAACCGGCAGCTTTGAACATGGCTCTAAAACTTTGTTTTGTAACGTTCCTTATCCGCGAAAAAGTCCAAAGCCCTGAAGCCTTTGTAAAGAGTAGCTTTGTGAACAGTACCTGCGGGAATAAAGTATGAATCTCCCTGGTGGTAGGTATCGGTTTTTCCTCCGATAGTAAGTTCCATTTCACCTTCGATAACAATTCCCCATTGATCGCCGTGCGAATGATCGGGAACTAAGGTAGTTTCATCTGTTTGAAGAAACAGAACCTGACCATTGTTTCCGTTCAGTAGCCACCCGGCGGCACCCTGTACCGGTAAGTCTGCCTGCGGAAGAGATTTAATAAAATCAGGATATTCCTGCGGCTTCATGTTTACCTCCTGATAAGTTTTTGTTAAAGTTTTTTTAGTATATCATAGATCATAATTTAATACTTATTTAGCGCCTGGTAAAACATGTGGTAGTCAGTAAAAAAGCTGCTCTAAAATTGGTATTAATAATAAACTATAGTTTATAACTTTTTCAAGAGCCAATTTGCCGTTATTTTGTAAATACCAATTTAAAGTGTAGTGAAAAGGAAGAGATAAAACATGTACCGAACAACCCCCATCATTTTTGCACCCGCGAGCTCTTATTACTATTTACAATGTTTTTTCCAGGATTCATAATTTTTTGGTATGTCAAGTTCCTTCAGCCGCTCCCAGGCTTTTATTGCCTGTTCCCTTGTAGCCCCTTTTTCACCTGCAAAATAGTCTGAAAGAAAATTTATATAGCGTCCGTGGGGAATTTTTTCAAATGGTTCTTCGGACTCGTTCAACCTAATATATTGTTTTACCAAATCACCGTAAGTTATTTTCTTACCTGCATTGATTTGCTCTTCTCTCCAACGGTTGAGCCTGTATCTTGCTCCCATTTTTGTTTTTAAGTTAGGGCTAATTTTAAGGGCTTCTTTTTCGATAAACTGCTTAGTCGGTTTGTTGCTGGTATAATTATTAATTGTCATAGAAAGCGTTAGCCCTAATTCATAATCTTTCACTCCATTCCGCTTATCGTATTTCCTTTCCGGGTTAGGCACTTCGCCTGTTCGAATGTATTGCTTAATTAGTTTTTCAAGTTCATCTTTACGCAGCCTGGAAGAGTTGGTAATTCCGAGTTCTTTGACAAAAGTCTTTAATTCGTGAGCATACCAATAGCCGGTGTCAAACTCTGTTTCGGTTATGCTTTTCGTTAACTTAACTTTCTTAGCCATTGTTCTTTGGTATTTGGTTTAATTGATTTGACATATGGATTGCTTATGGATAGCTGTTATTCTTATCAGCAATATATACAACGCAGGAAAAGTTTACAATTCTTAAAGTCCATAACATTTCCTGAGTTTGCTTCTGCCAGTAAACTACAAAATTTGTTTTCGTCTCGTGTTAAATTGTGGTTTTCAATATACCTGAATAATAACAATCATTGTTAGTAAAAAAAAGAATAGTTCGCTTTAATACAACTTTTCACAATCTCACCAGTCTAAACCTGAGATCAATTCCAACGGGCTTGCTTATGAATTATACTTTATCTTCTTTTATCTTGTTTGTAACCATTCTCCAGGCGGGCCGGTCTACTAAAATACATCCTTAAATTTAATAACATGCGCGCGGAGTAGGTATGTTTAAAAATTATTTAAAAATCGCTTTACGAAATCTTATTAAATATAAAAGCTTTTCTTTTATTAACATTACCGGTTTAGCAATAGGAATAGCCGCATGTGTTCTTATTCTCTTGTTTGTGTCGGATGAATTAAGCTACGACAAATTCCACGAGAAGTACGACAGGATTTACAGGGTTCACACATCAGGCAGACTGGCAAACAACGAATTCAACATGGCTGTTTCCTGCGCTCCAATGGCTGGAACGCTGATGCGCGAGTTCCCCGAAGTTGAATCCGCCACTCGCATCAGAAACTACGGGTTCCCTGTTTTTAGATACGGCGATAAAGCTTTCAGCGAAGAAAAAGTTTTCTGGGTTGACTCAACATTTTTTGATGTATTCACTGCAAAATTTCTTGAAGGCTCAGCGGAAACTGCACTCTTCCAACCCGATGCAATAGTGCTAACCGAATCAATGCGCAAAAAATATTTCGGCGATGAACCTGCAGTAGGTAAAGTAATAAACTCCGACAGGCGCCTTGACCTGATTGTAACAGCAGTAATTGAGGACTTCCCGCGAAATTCTCACTTCCGTCCCGACTTTTTGGAAAACCTGGCGAGGTATGGCGACAGCAGGAACAATCGGTGGGTAAGTAATAATTTCCACACATATGCCGTACTAAAAGAAGGAACTGATGAAGCGGAATTCGAGCGAAAGGTTGGCGATTTGGTATTGAAATACGCCGCCCCGCAAATTGAACAGTTTACCGGGACAAGTTTTGAAAAGCTGAAAGAACAGGGCGCCGCCTATGCGTTCAATGTGCAAAAGCTTACGGATATACATCTTCATTCCAATCTTGAGTACGAACTTGAACCCAATAGCAAAGCTTCTTACGTATACATATTCTCAGTCGTAGCCGTAGCAATTCTTTTAATCGCCTGTATTAATTTTATGAACCTTTCTACGGCTAAGTCGACTACACGTGCTCGCGAAGTTGGTATTCGTAAAACTCTCGGCTCAAATAAAGGAAAACTTATTTCCCAGTTCCTTACGGAATCCATATTACTTACAATGATTGCGGTTGTAATTTCAATAATAGTTATAAAATTGATGCTCCCGGTATTTAATAACATTGCCGCCAAACAGCTTGATTTTAATTTGTTTGATAATTTTGTATCGCTCCCGGCTATAATTCTTTTTTCAGTTATTGTTGGGATTGTTTCAGGTTTATACCCTGCGTTTGTATTAACATCATTCCAACCTGTTAATGTTCTAAGCGGGGGCGGTAAAAAATGGGGAAAAGGAAGCTGGCTGAGAAGCGGCCTGGTTGTGTTCCAGTTTTGTATTTCAGTAATTCTTTTCGTGGGTACCTTCGTTGTTTATTACCAGCTCGAATATATTCAAAACAAAGACCTTGGCTATAGCAAAGAGCAGCTGGTTATTGTTGAAAAAACCGACGATATCGGCAACAGGATTCCGGCGTTCAAAAACAGGTTGTCTGATAATCACAATGTAATTAGCGTTACAAATCATCACACCGTTCCGGGCAAAGCATTCGGAAATAATGTTTACCAGTTCGAAGGCGGGGGAGGTAATGAGAATCATCTTTTCTGGATGTGGTTTGCGGATTACGACCTCGCGGAGACTTACGGAATTGAAATGCTCGAAGGAAGATTTTTTTCAGAGGAATTTCCGTCGGATTCACAGGGCGTTGTTGTTAATGAAAAAGCCGTGAAAGCGTTGGGACTTGAAGACCCTATAGGCAAACGTATTATTGATCGCGGGCGAAGACCCGAGGACACACGATTTTTTCCTATAATCGGTGTTATGAAAGATTTTCATTTCGAGTCGCTGCATTCGGAGGTAAGACCGATAATGGTAATGCCTATGAGAGGCAACGGAAGATACACGGCAGTTCGAATAGCTCCAAACGACATAAAATCCACGATGCAATATATTGAAGCTACCTGGAAAGACTTTGCTTTCGACCAGGATTTCGAGTACACTTTTATGGACGATCAATTCGCAAGGCTCTATGCAGCAGAGCAAAGAACTTCGAACTTGTTCACAACATTTTCGGTACTGGCTGTTTCAATTGCATGCCTCGGTTTATTGGGACTTGCCGCTTTTGTTACGGAGCAGCGAACAAAAGAAATTGGCATCCGTAAGGTTATGGGCGCAACCGTTCCCAGCATACTATTTTTACTTGTAAAAGAGTTTACCAAATGGGTAATACTTGCAAACTTAATCGCATGGCCTCTTGCGTACTTCGCAATGAATGACTGGCTTAGCAGTTTTGCTTATCGTATAGATATCGGCTTTGGAATATTTGTCATTGCGGGTGTTATTTCATTATTTGTTTCCGTTGCAACGGTGATGTCGCAGGTTGTTAGAGCGTCGCTCTCAAACCCGGCGGATTCTTTACGTTATGAATAGACTCCAAATGCTTAAACGAAGGAAAGATTATCGAGTCGTCAAGTACCCCTTTCACTAGCCGTCAAAGACCACTCTTTGACGGTGTAACTGATTTTTGTATTTGTATATCGAGGACTGAAAGAGTCAGTTAAAAATGATCCTCGACAGCGAAAAAAACAACAGTCCTTAATTGAACGCTAGAAAAATTATTGAAATCATTCCATCGTAGTTTGCTATTAAACTTAGTCGTCTCTAATTTTGTACAAAATGATGAATTGACTTAAGATTTTTTAATAAATCGGCGGGCATCCTTCGTGCAAAATAATCATTGCCCGGCTTTTTTTGAAATTAGCTGCCCGTTCGTTATGCCCAAAGGAAATGACGATAAATGAAGCAAGATTGGATTCTTCAAAAGAAGGAAACGCGCCGAACTTTTTCTAAGTCTACATGGGTGCCTTTGAGAGCATCAGTTAATGATGAGCAAGGAAATTCTCAGCATATAGGATACGTTAGCGAGTACTTTGGATGCGGATCTGTGGCCTTTCCACCAGAGCATAAAGAAATTGCAGAGAAAGCTAGTTGGAGCGATATTGGAATCGGTTGTACCGTTCTACCTTATGCTTACGAAGATGGTTATTATTCTTCAATTGAACAGTACCAATGGAATGACAAAGAACCAATCGGAATTCACCTTGTATTTGAACACCCTCAACCAGTAGTTGGTGGAAGATTATGGGTATTAAACCCAGACTTGGTTGTAGCACTTCGACTTGTAAAAGAGGGAAATAACTGGTTAAGACCGGAAGAAAATTTTGTAGTAGTAGCTCGGGAGGTCCTCGATGAAAAAGGTGAGCAACAGCTGATCGAAATTAAGAGGGGGTTTCTTCTCGACTATTTAGCGGCTAGAAATTTATCACTAAAGCTATCGTACTACCGACAAAGAGTTGAGAACGTACCATCATTAGAAAAAAGTGAATACGCTGGCTTGGAAGACCATCAAGAAGAACGAGATGAAGGTCGGTATGAACTGCTTATTCGAAATTTAAATGATGTATTTGGTGGGAGCTGGGCAATGTTTCGTGCTTGGCGCACTGATGTAGATGAAGAGGAAGACGCCCCGGTAATGGGGCCTGAAACCAACGAGAATACTGCCTATGAAAGCTCGGAAGGAAACAAAGCAGGCTATGATGGCGTGCGTGTGGAAGGCGAGTTCTGGCGGGATGAGTGGATTGAACACCAAGGCATAAGCAAGCGCATTAGGGGGGATGCTGATACAAACTTACCTCAATTTATAGTCGAAACAGATAGTACGCGCATGGCGTCAGCTGAGTTAAAAAATGAAGACGTTGGAAGATGGCTGTGGTTTCGTTCAAGCGTTGTAAATGAACTGTTAGGTCTTCGGGGTTTCTCACTTAAATGGTATACAGCCGAGACAGGTGCTATTCAATCCACCTCCGTGTATTCGGTTCACTTTGGAATAAATTCAGCGGACTTAATCACCGTATATGCTTATGATATTGCCCGTCTTCCTTCATGGGAACAGCACATATGGGCGGCCCATAATGTAGTTCCCGAAGGCAAGGTTTCCAGTGAATTGTTAGATTCTCAAGTGAAGGCTCAACCAGCATCCACTCATGCTGTAGAGAAGTTACTTTTCGAAGCCATGGACATGCTTGAGAACGGATTTAAGCAAGAGTTTAATGTTTCCCTTTTCTCTCATGATATAGACCGCATGGAATCCTTAAAGAAAATATCCAGATTCAAAAGTAAGGATCAAGCATCATTGCTGATGCTGGCAAAGGAAATTGTGCGTGTTTTCTCTGATCGACTTAATGTTCGAGAATTGCGGACGTTATCAACACATTCGGATAAAGATAAACTTGCCTCAAATAAGCTCTTACAAGATGTCCTATCCCAGAAAGTTGGCGATGATACGGCTCGTAAAGTCTTTGGGCCAATTGTTGGTGCGTATGATATGCGAGTAGGCGATGCGCACCCGACAAGCTCAAAGATCGGTGAAGCCTTAGAGCTTGCAGGAGTTAACAATGAAAATTCGTTTTTAAGGCAAGGGCAACAATTGATTTCCAATATTGGGCAGGCAATTTGGTGGATTGGTAAAATGATGTTTGAAAAACCTAAAAAATGAAAAGAGTTGCAAGTTGACATAACAAGGCGCTGCTGTCTGACAATTTTTCCGCTGTGCTCCAAAATTGCCGCAGAGCGCGGCGTTATAATATGAAAGTTCGATACATAAAAAAAGGAGAGTACTAAGGAAAACATATGACTATTGGTAAAACGTATTTGGTAATTGGTATTGAAACAGATAACTTTAGAATTATTGATGATTCTGACATACCTTTTTTATATGACAATAACCAATTTGAAATAATTGATCCCGAAGAGCCAAAATTCTGGGTTGTTCAGTGTGGAGAAGATCAAGAGAAATACGCAGATCCAGAGTCATGGAATCACCCAGGTTTTTTCGAAGACTTTCACGATGGAATTAGTTCAGTAGTAAAACAACTTTGGGCAGACTACAGAGATTTATACAGTGACAAAACAAGCGTATAATCAGCGGTCAATCTGACCGCCTTGATATAGTAACTTTGTATAGTTCTTAACTTTACTGAAATAAATCAACAATTAATAAAATCGGCGGGCATCTTGCTTGCGATACAGTTTACCCGACTAAGCCGGCCTTAACTGCCCGTATGTTACACTTTAAAGAATAAAACAACATGAATACACTTGAATTTATATCGAACTTAATAAGTGCATTTGCATGGCCAATTACCGTACTGATCATTCTAGTTTTATTGAGGCATCCACTTAAAAGGTTGGTGCCACTTCTGGAACGTTTAAAATATAAAGATTTTGAAATCAGTTTCAGGGAACAACTAGAGGCAGTACGAAATAGTGTCGAATCGGAAGGAGAAAAGCTTTCTGCTTCAGGCGATTTGAATAAAATTATCGAAATCGCAAAAATATCTCCTCGTGCTGCAATTCAGGAAACATGGAAGGAATTGGAATTATTAGCAGAGAAGAAACTATCGGCAATTGATCAAAAGAAAACAATCAAATCGAAAAAGGCACTGCAATATTTTGAGTATTCCAAGGTTTTCCCACATTATGTAGCTGAGACAATCAGGGAGTTAAGACAACTTCGAAATCAGGCAATACACGCTGCTGAATTTTCTTTGACAACAGATGACGCTATTGAATATGCAGTAATCAGCAATTCTATCAAGGAACATATAGACTCAATTACTACCACTCCTGAAGTCAGATTATCAGCGTTAACTTATCTAATTTTATCTTACAATCAGCTGCTTGACACAGGCAAATACAATAATATAACCATAGCCGATATTCACCGTGAAATTAAAAATAAAAACGTTTTAGAATATATTGAGAAAATCGCACCAGATGAGGTTGACTTTAGCTTAATTATAAACTCAGATTCAAATCCGCATTTTGTTGACTTCTATAATGAAAAGCTATTGAATATTTATAAGGGATACCCAGGTAATGAGAGTAGAAAATGGGGTGTCGAAAACAATGGGATTTGTCTTTTACTAGCTTGGACTAATGAGATTATTCAGCAAGGTGCTGGGTGGTTTCCAGACAAGAATTAAGGTATAACCAGACACTTAAAGCTGAAAGCCTTTTGTAATCATTCACCAGCCGTCAAGAACCACGAGTCTGTCCGAATACTGTCATCCCGAACTTGTTTCGGGATCTAATATTTCATTTTTGGCTGATTTTTAGACTCTGAAATGAATTCAGCATGCCAAATCCGTAGTTCTCGGACAAGCTCCCACTCCTTGACGGTGTAACTGATTGTTGTATTTGTAAGTTGAGGACAGACAGAGTCATCTAAAAATGATCCTCGACAGAAATGGAAACCCGGCTAATTCGCTGAGATATGAGTAACCTCTGGTAAGGTAAATCCCCAAAATCTATACTTGTTCAGTTTTGAGGAAAGATTTCGGGGATTTAATTAATCATCAATTGTTAAATAGTGGCGGGACCTGATTAGAAAATACTTCCTCAAACAATGTGAGAGATTCCAGTGTTAGGCGCCCGAATTCGTTTGGAACAGGATTAAAATGGGGCAGCCTAGGTTTATTAAACAAGCCAAGCTGATATAATGAACCGATTATATCAGGTTTATCATCAATTGAATAACCGTTTTTGCTCCAATAACTTTGAATAATTCTCAAATAAGCCGCGGCATACTGAATATTTAATGAGTCGTTTTCAAGTTTATTAATTAGCTCTGCCGGATTTTCGCTTACATCTAAAATCCTGCTATATTTTTTCCCGCAGTAAAATGAACCGGTTGAATCCGTCAACTGAGTTTCTATAAAATACGCTGTTTTTAATTTAACCTGGCAAAAACCGATTGAACTGTTTTGCCCCAGTTCGGCAATCATTACATCAAAAGCCTGGTCGGTCCAATCAAAATTTAATGTTCTCTCGGTAAAAATAATTGCGGATAATACAACAGGATTAATGTCGAATAGTTTTGATGAGTAAAGAATACTTGATTTATTATCAAGAATATTCCTCAAGGCATCCTCTTTGGATTCCGGGTAAAGGTAGCTGGAAGCAAATAGAAACATCAATAAAAAAGGGGTAATGCCATACCCCTTTTGGTAATTATTTCTGAAGTACAGAGGAATCATTTCACTAAAATCATTTTTTCCGTAAATATTCGCGTGCTTGTTTCTAATTTGTAAAAATAAATTCCGCTCGACACAAGATTACCCGAATTGTTTTTTCCATTCCAGGTAACGCTGCATATTCCAGGTGTTTGGTGCTCATTCACGAGATTTTTTATTAACTGACCCATGGAATTATAGATATTTACTTTTACGTACTCGTTAACCGGAATTTGGTATTTGATTGTTGTGGAGGGGTTAAACGGGTTGGGATAATTTTTATATAAAGCAAAATCATTTGGCTTGGAAAGATTAACATTCTCTCCGGAATTATATGTTTTAGGCAGCTTTTTATTGTTGGCTCTTATCAATTCTTCCAATCCTTTCAGCGTATATCCCTCATCACCCATAATTAGGTGCGCCTGGTATCCATATTTTGATTCAGGATATTTTTTGTCCAATTTCTCGGAAATCTTTCTTGCTTTATCCTTGTCGGATTTATAAGTGTAGTTGTGAATAAATTTCAGGAAAAGAGACATTTCCTTGTAATCATGCTGTTTATAATCATTCAGTATTTTATCAAACCGTATTTCTTCTTTATCGATATTCAGCAAACCAAGTATTAATTCCGCATACCCGTTTATATTGTATTTATTCTTTTTTTCCGTCAGGTCATCTAAATAATCTACAAAATCATTGAAATCAAAATTCGGAGCTTCTTCGGATAAACTTGCTTCCCAAAGTAAATCAAGCACATAAAATTCTCTTCTTGTGTTTGTTTCCGGGTATAAATCTATCATCATTTTGCAAACTGTTTCGATCGGTATATCGGCTTCAAGTTTTAACAACCTGTAAGCAAAATCCAATCTCTCTTTTAATGATTTTTGTGCAGTTGTTATTGTCTCTGCAGATTTTCCTGAACCCGGGGTTGCACCGGTACTCTCTTTCGTATTGGCGTAGTAGTTCTTAAATGCATTGTCAAATGCCGATTCTTCAGGCGAGGCTTTAGATAGTCCGCGTTCATCCGGGTAACAAAAATCGGGAATAGCTATGTTACCAAAGATTTGATAAGTTTTATTGGGTAACTGGTTGCATACAACATCAAATGTTTCAACGAAAGTTCCGGCATATTTTGGCACTAGTCCCCTGTAATTTATTGCCTCTGTTTCGCCTTCACTGAGGAAAAAGTTTATCTTGTCTTCGTATATTGATGGAGTTGCTGAATCTAAATCGTAGTAAGGATTAGTTGTTTTAACATAACCGCTTAGTGATCCGGCTCCTGTGTTTGTTACATTAAAACTGCCGGTAATATTTGATAACCCTTGTAAAGTACCAACGTTTCTTGTAGATGGCGAAACCGTAAATTCAGGTATTATTTCAGCTTCCGTTGCAAACCAGTATAATAAGCCGGCAATTGCCCTTATCCCCGTTGTGAAAGCCCAATCGGAAATTTGAGAGAGATTAACATTACTAGGTGGTGAACCAATTGCGGTAACCATGCTATTCATTATGTTTTGCAAATATGGATAACCCGAAAAAGGATCATTTAAATCCCAACCCGCATCACCACCTTCATTGTCACTTGGAAAAAAATCAGTAATTTGGACAGTTGTATAGAAAAGCTGTTTTAGAGGATTAATTAAATTATTAACATTCAGAAAGCCGCCGGCGTTAATTGCATCCTGGTAACCCCAATTTGTATAGTTGCTAAAATTGTACATCATACTTTCATAATAATCATAACCTGATGGTATTGGCCACCCAAGAAATCCACCTGTATGCTCGTCATTATGCACATGTGCAGGCACAGACATATCACCTAGCAAGTGGCAAACTCTGCCTAATATTTCCCAAACAATTTTATCGCGAAACTCTTGTGAAGAATTGTCCCAATAGTTTCTTGCAGTATATTGTCCCAATGAATTGTAAAAACCTTTGTAATAAATTATCCCATCCTTATAATATTGAGCCAGATCTGGTGGGGCCTCATAAACCTCAACGATTCCTCCAGGATAGGGAACACGTAATTCATAACCACCATATAATAACATTGAAGCTTTATAATATGCATTCTCAAAAACTTCTCCTATACTATTTTGAAACTTTGAACCATCACCATCATCCGGTTCCCAAAAATGTGTACTGGAAACATTCCAACCAAAAGGACCGCCATAGTTGAAAACAATATCTTCTTCGTCTTCCCTAAAAGCCCCAATCACTAATAATCCGCCAGGATTAAAATGTGTGATTCCAATTTCATGATTACCGATATGATCCATTAACACGGGAATGTCGTAACCTATCTGAGTTCGAATCACATTATAAGCTTCACGTACTAAATATTGATGGACTGCTTGTGCATGCCCATGTGAAATTCTAACAGTAATTAAACAAAAAGTAATAAAAAGAAATTGCTTCATTCCCTCCTCCCAAATGCGTGGTATTATTTATTATTTTTTGATGAACTGTTTATTGCGAAATACCTATCCTCACCATTTATAATTCCAGTAATAGTGCCTATAACTGCTCCAGTAATTCCCGTTAAAAATATTCCAAGCGTAGGGTGTTCATCATGAGCCGAAAGTAAAGAACCAGCGGCGATGCCTATACCGGTACCGATTGAAAGATTTCTGAATATTGCCCCTGTTTTGGAGTTATACATAACTGATTCTATTTTCGAGGTTGGAATCTTATGAATCTTGTTATTATAATCTAACCATGATGATGAATCAGAGTTTATTTTAAAATCTTTACCAAAAGTGAAAGTTGTATCAACAAACTCGATTTTTACTCCTTCGCCTTCACATTCCCGATTTATCCTGTCAAAGTATTCTTGTTCTGTTTTAAAATTCTGGAGACTTTTGACATGACTGCAAGCAGCTAATAGAGTTGTAAATATTATGAGGCAAATTTTACTTTTCATTATTATACCAAAATTTTTATTATACTAAATTCAGTAGTTAACTAACTATGTATTTTCAAACGAAGAAATTAGTACTTTGCAAATGACATACTTTTTACACAAAGTATCAAGGAAAGAATCTATATTTTTTAATAAGATATTTTATCTATTTAAAATTTTATACTCATCATTATGCACATGCGCAGGCACAGTCATATCACCAAGTAAGTGACAAATTCGACCAAGGATTTCCCAAACTACTTTATCTCGAAATTCAGGACTTACTATATCCCAATAATTTCTATTGATAAATTGACCGATGGAATTATAATATCCTTTATAAAAAATTCTCCTATCTTTATAAAATTGCATCAAGTTCGTCGGAGCCTCATAAACTTCTATTATTTGAGAACCTGCATAAGGTACTCTTAATTCATATCCACCATACATAAGTAGAGAAGCTTTATAATATGCATTCTCAAATGTTGCCCCACCCGAATTTTTGAATTTTGAGCCATCACCATCGTCAGGCTCCCAAAAGTGTGTAGAAGTTTCATTGGGAGTGTTATAGTAGAACACAATGTCTTCTTCATCTTCTCTATGAGCACCAATTACTACCAAGCCTCCAGGAATAAATTGTGCTGTTCCTGTTTCATTAAATCCAATATGCTCAGCCATTTCTGGAATGTCGTGTCCTAATTGTCTTACAATTAATTGGTATGATGTTCTTACTAAATATTGATGAATACTTTGCTGGTGTGCTAGAAATTTTACAGAAAGAACCAATATTAATGACAGTACAAGTCTACCTTTCATAATTAATTTCCTCGTTATCATAATTATTTATTAGATATGTTTTTTTTTCACCTAATATCACACCAACAGCTCCACCGCTGATTAATGCCCCTCCTAGTGCTAGAAGATCAAATGTTGCACCAATATACTCACGATTAATCAATACTAAAGCACCACCTATTGCAGCACCAAAAAGAAATCCTTTAACCAGACCTTGGAAATGATTTACAAACTCAATTTTATGCAAATTTTTTGTTGCAATTGGCTGTTTTAATGTGTCTTCAGTTGAAAAATAACTTGAGTCAAATTGTAACACTAAGTTGTAAGCCCTTACTTTTTTGTTATCCATTAAATAAAGGTCTACTAACTTTTTCCTTGTTTGTTTATTAATTGAGGCATAATACTCTGTTTTAGAAGTATAATCATCTAAGGTCTTAATTTGACTGCAAGCAGCGAATAGAGTTGTAAATATTATAAAGCAAATTTTACTTTTCATTTTTATTCCATGAATGTTATTAAACTAAATTCGGTGGACTAAGTCCATATTTTTATAGACAATTATTAGCATTCAATAAATTAATAGTTTTTTTACAGCAATCAAGATAAAAATTTATATCTCTTAATGAGATATATTAACTAATTATCTTTTTTAAATATAATGCTTATCTTTTTGTGCGTGGATTTCGCTTTTTGGATACAATAACTCCAATGACATACAATAATAGGTGCAACCCTTCTGAATTCGTATTTAGATCCATTTCATCTTCTAACCAAACCCCTGATAATATATCATCATGAAACCGGAAATTACTTATACGAACCTAAGGTACACATATGGTTTTCCAAGATAGGTATTGAATGTAGTGTTGGTATTTAGTTACAGATATACTTGGTTTGCAATTTAATGATTACGTATTTGATCATACGGAAGTAGAGTAGAAGAAATAACTAATAACATTAGTAAAAATTTTTTCATTTGTCCTCCTGCTAAATTAAAATGCCCAAGTTAATATAAATCCAAGTGCTAGAAATGAAGTTGCACCTATACCTGCTGTAAGAGCAATTGTCTTTATATAGCTAAATTCTTCATATTTTATTTTATCAATATGCGATTTATTTATTCGCTTTGTAGTTTTATTTTTTAAAAAAATAAAATTAGAATCTTGCTCAACAAATGTATCTTTGTCAATTTTAATAATTGTTTTGTCACTTAAGTGTATTTCTGTAGCATTTTGTAATTTACAATCCATCCGTTCTACTTGAATTGTGTTGATACTATAACATGCATTGAGAAGAATTAATATTATTAAATATATTTTAATTCCATGCTTCATACTCCCTCCCATTTCATTTATGATTTTCATTCGATAAGATAGAATGTTTCTTCAACTCCATTAATTCCACCGTATAATGCCCCTAAAATTACGCCTATAGTACTAAATAATAAATTGTCCAATCCACCAAATTCTCCTTGTGTAGTTCCACCCAAAAGCCAACCTACTCCACCACCAATTAGGATCCCATTTATAAACCCTTCAGAATTAAGTCTGTAAGAAATGCTTAAGATATCATTTGTAGATCGTATAATTTCCACATTATTTTCATTAATCCATCTGGTTTTTTTACTTTCAATAAAAAGAGAATCACCTTTAGTGGTTGTGCTGTCAACAAATTGAATTAGAACCGTTTCCCCTTCGCATAATTTGTTAATTTTTGCAAAGTATTCTTCTTCAGATGCAAAGTCTTTAATAGTATTAGTATGACTGCAAGCAGCTAATAGAGTTGTAAATATTATGAGGCAAATTTTACTTTTCATTGTTATTCCATGAATATTATTAAACTAAATTCGGTGGACTAAGTCCATATTTTTATAGACAATTATTAACATTCAACAAATTAATAGTTTTTTATAGTGATCAAGATAAAAATTTATATTTCTTAATAAGATATATTTACTTATTATCTTTTTTAAATATAATACTTATCGTCTTGTGCGTGGATTTTGCTTTTGGCTAGGACCATTTTTAAAGTCTTCTGCGATTGCTTCATATATCAAAATTTGAAGTCAAAGATATTTTATCTTCCAACGAAGGCATCAGATAAAAGTTTTTCGTTCAACTAAGAATTATTATAGGAACTAATCGGAACAGTTTAAGGTTTTATATCAAACTAATATTTTATCCCCCAATCATATAACAAGGAGACTTAAATGAAGTATAAAGTCATTTTGATGGCCGTATTTACAGCTTTTATATTTTCAGCTTGCCAGCCAAAAGCCCAGGAAACCGTTGAAAGCAAGCTTGTTAAGGAAACACTCACAAAAGAAACCCGCGACGCCATGACTCCGGATGATGTTGTTAAATCATTCATGGATGGTAATGAAAGGTTTGTAAAAGGAAACCTGACCCAAAGAGATTTTGTAGCGCAGGCAAAATCCACTGCCGGCGGGCAGCATCCCAAAGCAGTTGTATTATCATGTATCGATTCGAGGGTACCGGTAGAGTATATTTTTGACAAAGGAATAGGCGATATTTTCGTAGCAAGAGTTGCAGGCAATGTCGAAGACGAAGATGTTTTAGGCAGTCTTGAATATGCCGCCGGTGTTGCAGGTTCAAAACTTGTGATGGTAATGGGACATGAAAGCTGCGGCGCCGTTAAATCAGCAATTAAGCAGGTTGATGTAGGCAGTTCTAATGTCGATCATTTACTTGGTCAGATTCAACCGGCAGTTGAAAAAGTCGACGGTGAAAGAAATGCCGATGACAAAAACTACGTAGCCAACGTCATTAAAGAAAACGTACATCTAACAATTGACCACATTCGCGAAAGAAGCGGAATCTTAAAATCCTTAGAAGACGAAGGCAAAATTAAAATAGTCGGCGCCTACTATAATTTAGGAACAGGCAAAGTCGATTTGCTAAAGTAACATAACATCGTTTTTGAAATCCCCGAAGACTAAACTTCCTGCTTTGCGGGAAGATTTCGGGGAGTTAAATAACTTCTTTGCTCTTCCTATATCTTTCTCTTCATCATAATCTTAATCCGGGTTTTATTATCGCTTACTTATTGGGATTAAGAAGAAGATTAAGATTTCTCTCATTCGTATTCTCAATTTGGTAACTGCAGTCATAACTGTAATTAGGATTGATCAGTTATCTTATCAGTCACGTTTTCTCAACTTCACTCTCACATCTTTTCCTTATATTTCACTGACCAACTTTTGCGGAATAACTGCAATTCCGGTTTTGTATTTAACACTCTTAAATTTTTAATTGTAATACTCGCTGTCAGTTTATATTATTGCAAATGATAAACAGGAGAGAATATGTTAACTAAATCAAGGACACACATAAAAATACCTCTGGACGAATGGGAACGTTTAAAGAAAAATCCGGCTCTTGCCGACACTATCGAACTGCTTGAAGATATATCTGATTTAGAAGGTGCGAAAAAAATTAAAGGTGATGACCTTACCATAGAAGAATATCTTGCAAAACGTGAACTATCAAATAAAGATTAAGCCCTCCGCACAAAAGGATCTGGATAAATTACCTGTTAATGAGTTAACAAGGATCATATCAAGGTTACAACAACTTGCCGTTAATCCCCGTCCGGTTGGAATTCAAAAACTATCACATTACGAAGGCTACAGAGTTAGAAGCGGTAAATATCGAATTTTATTTATAATTGATGATAATTCTAAGGCTGTTGAAATATATCGTGTTAAGCACAGGAAAGATGTCTATAAATAATCATTAAATTTTATCGGAGTAAGAATGACAAGCCGCCACCCCAAAGGATTACCAATATTATTCTTTACCGAAATGTGGGAACGCTTCAGCTTTTACGGAATGCGTGCAATTCTTGTTTTGTATTTAACACAGGAAACTTTGGGTAGTAATCCCGGAATGGGATGGACAAATACTGAAGCACTGGCGCTTTACGGCTGGTATACGATGCTGGTGTATGTTATGTCTATTCCCGGAGGAATTATTGCGGATAGATGGCTTGGTCAGAAAAAAACGGTTTTTCTCGGGGGCTTGTTGATTGCCGCAGGCCAGTTTTCACTTGCCGTAAATGATGTTACAATGTTTTACGCCGGGTTGGTTTTGCTCATTACCGGCGTCGGATGTTTGAAGCCGAATATTTCCACAATGGTTGGCGGTTTGTATAAAGAAGGCGATAGCAGACGCGATAGCGGTTTTATTATATTCTATATCGGAATCAACATCGGTGCCGCTTCCGCTCCACTGTTGGTAGGGTACGTTGGTGAAGAAATCGGCTGGCACTACGGGTTTGGTCTTGCAGGTATCGGAATGATTTTAGGACAGGTCGTTTATATCTGGGGACAAAAACATTTAAAGGAAGTGGGCAACTTTGTTCCGGTTAAGAAAATTGAAGGAACAAAGAAAAATGCCCCTCTTACAAAAATCGAAAAAGACCGCGTAATTGTACTGCTCATTTCATTTATAATTGTGATTGTTTTCTGGGGTGCATATGAGCAAGCCGGAGGTTTGATGAACTTGTACACCAAAGAAAAAATTAATAGGATTGTATTTGGTTATGAAATACCTGCAAGTTTATTTCAATCGGTACCCGCCTTTTTTGTAATAATCTTCGGAACAATAGTGGCTTCGTTCTGGGCAAAACGAAATTTGAAAGGTAAAGAGTCTTCTTCGCTATTTAAGATGGCGATAGGTACAATTGTTATGGGAACAGGGTTTTTAATGATGTCTGGAGCTGCTTTGGAAGCCGGAGATAGCGGCAAAGCTATGTTGATTTGGCTGATTCTTTCATACCTGTTGCAAGTACTGGGTGAGTTATCGATCTCACCGGTTGCACTTTCATTCATAACCAAACTGGCGCCGGTTAAGTATGCATCAATTATGATGGGTATTTACTTTGCAGCAACCGGACTTGGCAACAAGTTAGCGGGATTGGTAGGACAACTTGCGCAAAATGCCGGTGAGCTGGAGGTATTTACGGGTATATTTATTTTCTGTTTACTTTTCGGCGCTTTGCTTCTGGTGTTCTTTAAAAAGCTAAAAACGCTTACGCATGGTGCTGAAGACACTGTTAAAAACGATACTTAATGGTTTGGAATACATTTTCTGAATACTTAAATTCATTATCATGTTATGATTATGCCGTATAAATAACTACAGTACAAAAGAGTTATGATTAACATAAGCCCGGATTTTGAAAAAAATACTATTTATGTAAAAATAGATGGTATTCTGGAAACAGATGAAGTAAACAGTAATGCGTCTGAGTTTCTTAAAATTTGTAGTCAAATGAAAGATGGATTTTCTATTGTAAACGATATTGCGAATTTTAAATCCGGTGATCCCGTACAAATTGATGTACTGGCCCAAATCAACAAAAAAATTCAAACAGCTTTTAAAGTTGGAAAAGTAATTCGTGTAATTGGAAGCTCTAAACTGCTGCTTATAAAGCTTTTAAAAGCTGATGAAAAATTTGACCTGCCTGATGTGCATTATGTGCCAACTTTGGAAGAAGCAGAAAAACTGCTTGCCGAATAAACACAATACGGTATTCAATACCCCAACTTATTTCACCGATTAATATAAAATCTCTTATTTTTAACATCCGTTTTAGAAAATTACTGTTTTATTTAGATTGGACTTCGGAGAGAAAATGAAAACCAGGGAAAAAGGATTATTTGTAACAGTTGACGCTAATATTGGCGCCGGAAAATCAAATGCTTGTCATGCCATTGCATCAGCTGCAACAACAAGTGGTTGGCCGGCTAAGGTGCTGGAAGAACCAACCCATTCGGATAGATTTGCGCATTTTCTTGCACACTATTATGAAGACTTAAAAACGGGTAACAATACCGGCGGTGGGTTCGAAATGCAGATGTTTATGCTTTGTGAGAGATATGAACAGCACCGGCTGGCAGTTGAGCAGGCATGGGGAAAAAACGGAATGGTAGTAATACAGGATCGACCGATTTACGGTGACACGGTTTTTGCAACTACCGCAATGGAACAGGGCTTTATGTCAAAGGAGGAATACGAGTTATATGTCGATGTGTTCCGTAATATGAGTCGCGATATTATGCCGCCTGATATATTTGTTTATTTGCACGTAGACCCCGAAGAGTGTTTTAGTAGAATGGAATCACGCGGCAGGAAGCAGGAGTCAGGTGTTCCGTTGGACTATCTTCAGCACCTTGATAAAAACTATCAGAAGCTTATATCGGAAATGCGCCGAAGAGGCGTACGGGTACTTATAGTTGATTGGAACGAGTTCGGCCCGCCGGTGGACCTTTGGAATAAAATACTAAGTATGGTGGATTCTGAAGATTCCTGGTTCGAGCAATTAACGTTTTCGTTTAATAAACATCCGCGGATGCCTATTGTGCCTTCCGACGGTTAATAAAAATTACTTTTGCTTAATTTTATACATAACATCGCCTAAATATCCGGCATCATTTATAGCCGCGATGTAAAGTCCGTTTTGTATGTGTGCTTTTCGTTTCAATTTTACCGGGTGTAATGTTTCAAGTAATGACGAGGCTTCATATTCTTTACCGCCTGCGCAAAGAAGTATGGGCTGTTGATTGTTTGCAATTTCTTCAAGTATTTCTTTCAACGACATAAGTTCACCTAGATTAAAAGATATAATAGTAACATGTTTGACGTGAGAAAAGCCGAAATGGTTGCTTAATTCTCAAAACTTATTTCTTAATTTAGTTCACGAAATAAATAATTATTCGAAGGTTTGCAATGTCTTTCACAATAAGGAATTTTCATCCATCTGATATGTCAATGATTTATAAAATATGCTTGCTAACCGGTGACTCCGGTAAAGATGCTACAGATCTTTATAGCGACCCTGAATTGCTTGGCCATTATTATGCGGCACCCTACGCTATTTTCGAACCGGAGTTATGTTTTATAGTTACTAACGATGGAAAACCGTGCGGGTACATCCTCGGTACGAAAGATTCCGACGGATTTGCAGAAAATTGTGAAAAGAAATGGTTCCCCGAGTTACGCAACCGCTACAAATTACCGGACGAAAACGACACAAGCCGCGATGCTGCAATTATAAGGAAAATACATGAAGGCCAATTAGTAAAACATGAAGTGAAAAATTACCCAGCTCATCTTCATATCGATTTATTGCCTGAAACACAGGGACAAGGTATGGGTCGAAAACTTATAGAAGTATTCGTAAATAAGCTCAAAGAATTTAATGCGTCTGCTCTACATTTGGAAGTTGGTAAACGTAATGAAGGTGCAATTAAGTTTTATGAAAAAGTGGGATTTCATGAAATATGCGAGTATGAATATTCAATTGCTTTCGGGATGAAACTCTGAAGTACTTTAATCTATCAACTACTTTCCGGCAAAAAAAATCACTTTTTTGGCCAAATTTTATTTTTCCACTTATACTTGTCTCTGTTTGGAACTAGTAACTCGGGAAACTTCTTCTCCGGCATATTATAGCTGATGGAGGAATCCTGTATAGCTTTCGGCATAAAAAAATGAATGTCTTCGCCGGGCTGGTATGTCGGCATTTTTAGCTTGTGTTCTTCCCGAACAAAAAAGTCGGGTATATCTAAGGAATCATGTTCCAAATGAAAGTCTTTTAACGAATCGGGGAAAGGAAATGATAGAATTGAATCCGGAAAATTAAAAGATGGTTGTGCAACAATTACTAGGAAAGGTAAAAGCATTAGGAGTAGTAAAGATGATTTCATATCCTATCTCCATTATATTACTATTTACCAGGCTTAAACCATTTCAAAAATATTTAGTTTCAACAACCTTAAGATTTATTTAATAAACAATTCTCTCTTAGCCGCAAGACTATCAAGATAATTTACATCTTCACTATATTGCACCAGGTTACGTTTGCTGAATCCTTTATCAGCAGCAATTGCAGCTACCCTGCCCTGGTTGTTAAAAAGTGTTGATGGAGTATATTCGGAAATGGGATCATTATAAGCATCATCTGCAGTAATAATTTTCCAGCCTTCGTTTCTTATTTTATTAACGAGTTTATCTATAAAGAGAGCAGCAACATCATTTTCATGAAGTAATAAAACGTGCTTGGGCGACCGATCAATACTGCGTTTTGCAATATCATCGTAAAATTTGATGCTTGTCCAAATATGGTCAACATAAAAATTACCAAACTTATCGTAATCAATTGAATCGCCACTTTCGATTGCAATTTTTAGGATCCTATCGATATGCCAGTCATAATTATCAATTGTTACATAACCATTCATATAGCCGTATTGCGTTAACAGGCTTCTAATGCTGTCCCTGCGTTCAATAGAATTTCCTTCGTGAAGCATTGGGAAACGATACCATTTCCTAAAGTTATTATAGCCGCTTAAAATTGAATCGGCATCTAACAAGTCTTTCCAATACTTAACAGCGCTCGTTCTATTCAGAGAATAATGTGAGTGGGAATGATTGGCAATTAAATGTCCCGCGTCAGCATATTTTTGCAATCGTGACATAGCCAGTGAATCTTTATTTTTCGTTGTACAAAAAAATGCGGCTTGCTCAACACCAAGTTTGGATAATTTATCAATTAAAATTTTTGTACGTTCCATTCCAGAGAAATAAGCACCGTCACCTTTGGGTGCATCATCGAAGGTAATAGAAATCTGTTGAGCAATTGAAGTAAAAGAGAAAAGCAGCATTATTGTTAGAACAATTTTCATAAATATCCTTAGGAGTAAATTCTATAGTTTGTTGGGCCGAAAGATAATGAATACTAAACAGACCGAATAATTTTTTGATACTCTGATTCTGTAACCAGATCATTATTACTTTTAATTCTATCGAGAAACATTATTCCTTCGAGATGATCGTATTCGTGTTGAAAAATACGCGCAATAAAATCATGATATGTCGCGCTGATTTTTTCACCTTGCAATGTCTGGTATTCAACATCTATTGAGATCGAACGGAGTACAAGTCCCCGGATACCCGGTATGCTTAAACAGCCTTCCCATCCAATAATTTGTTCGTCGGATTTGGAGTTGATAACCGGGTTGATGATTGCAGCTGGCTCCATCACAGGCGCGTCGGGGTAACGGGGATTCGGATTTGATGCCATAACAAAAGCTCGTTTCGATTCAAACACTTGAGGTGCGGCAAGCCCGACTCCATCTACACTCTTGACTGTGTAAATCATGTTATCAATAAGCTGGGTTATTTCTTCGTCAATTGCAGTAACACGGGCTGCTGTCTTTCGCAGGATAGGATTACCAAGTTCTGCTATGTCGAGTTGTTTTAACATTTGTGAACTAATAATTTGTTAATACAATTTTCCGCTAAGTCTGTTTTTTATTTCGGGGTCAATATGCTCGTCATTCTCTACAAGTTGATAAAAGTTTTTTTGAATAAGAGTTTTTGCATCATCCGTAGAAATATCTTTCAACTCCGCAATTTTATCTACAACTTCTAAAACTAATTCCGGCATACCGATTTCTTTTTTTAACCATTCCCATGCACCGGGGTTGTCGGTTTCGGAAAGAATACGGTCATCCGGAATTTTCTTAAATACTTTTTGAATGCTTTTCGATTCAAGCAATTCAACACCGAAAGTAAAGTATGAGCCAAGCTCAAGGTATTTATCGATATGTTTCAACGGTCCGGAATACCAATGAATGATACTTTTTTCAATCTTATTTTTTTGCAGCATTTCCAATACTTCAACTTCGGCGCCTTTTGTATGTAAATTCACAATTTTATTCATTTCCTTGGAAGCTTCTAGAATAAATTCAAAAACTTGTCGTTGGTGGTCGTACTTTTCAACGTCTTCAACAAAATGAAAGTCCAAACCTATTTCACCTATCATTGAAGCAGTCTTTAACGGTTCTACCAAATCACCGAGCTTATAAGAATAATGCGTTGCGCTCCAGGGATGCACACCGAAACTTGGGACAACTAATTTGCATGTCTCAGCAATTTGCTGGTTTTTCTCAAACAGGAAAGTATCCATAGACACGGATATTGTTAAGATGTCGTTTTCTTCAATTTGTTTGATAACATCGTACAAATTTTCCTCGTACTTTGCCATGTGAGTATGGGCGTCAATATACATTTTATTCCTCAATCCATTTTTTGAATTCGGAAGCTTTTTCCTGGCTTACAACTACTTTTTCATTAACCGGCGGGTTAAGAGCAACAAGTAATTTGCCTTTTTCGTAAGGCTTAAAGTTAGATATATAATTAATATTTGCAATAAACTTTCTGTTAAGTCTAAAAAATTTTACCGGGCTCAAACATTCTTCGAGTTCTGCTAATGTTTTATCGATTATTGATTTGTTTTTTTGGTTATCAACTATGAAAGACAACTTGTGTTCCGTGAATATATATGCAATTTTA
>JANQLA010000303.1 GCA_028280855.1 Melioribacteraceae bacterium | reverse complement strand
GTAATCTCCTGCTTCGGGGCTGTACCATCTTTCAGGCCATGAATCTGGTTTACCATCGCCGTCTTTATCTCCAATGTTTAAACGTGCTATTTCATTCTGACCCTCGGTAGTATCAACAAAACCACCTTTGGGAAGCCATCCCCACTTGACAGTTTCATCGGGGCTGTAATCACCCTGTCCAGTAAGAACAAAAGAATCCGAAACAATGTGAAGCGTGTCGCCGTCCTGAATTATCTCAGCCGCAGCGAGAGGACCGAATTCAAATCCGTAGCCCAATCCTTGCCAAACAAGGTCTGCAGCAAGAAGATTGGGTCTACAAATTGAGCCATAGTTGTAAAGTATAGTGGTAATTTTATTACCATTAATTATGGATTCCTTAATGTATCTGCTTTCGCCATTAATCTTCATAAGTTTCGGAGGCCAGTTCTCTCCGAAAATACGTTTCATGTCGTTTTCACTTAACTGCTTGTATATATAAAATCCGTTCTCGTCTTTTTCCTGAGCAACCAATCTTATCGCAGATGTAAGGAAAATCATTATTAAGAGTATGCTTGTAAATTTCAGCTTCATCATGCTATTCCTTAGATTAGTCATTAGTTAAATAATAGAGAAAAACCTAAACGGATTTCTCTCGGTCTGTTAATCCTTTCGGGTCGCCAGCTATAATAATTATCCAGTTCCTCTTCAGCGAAAATTCCCCTGTCACCTTTCTGGGCTCCTTGTATTCTTTCTCTCAATGCATTAAACTGATTCGGATTCACTGTTTCATCAATGGATTTAAGTGCGCGTCCTGTGCTGCTGTAAACGCTCAACTCATTTTCAGTATCGAACAAGTTTTCAACCTGCAGGAACACAGAAAAATCAAAAGGATCGATTTTGAAAAACTTTTCTAATTTGAGATCAACATTCCATTGGATAGGCTGATTAGCTGAATGTTGTTCGAAAGTAACAGCGACAATGTCCGAGGGGAAAGCAGGAGTATATGGTTTACCCGCCCTGAAATAGCTTATCAACCCGATTGACCAGTCTTCAGGCTTAAACATTCCGAACGAAATATTAACGTTATGAGGCCTATCGAATGTAAGCGGTACTAAAAAAGTTTCAGTCTGTGTACCGGCTTCTTCGCTAAAAAACAAGTCTTCTTCAGGTTCGGTTCGGTTGCCTTCAGCAAATTGAAATGTATAGTCCAGAGTTGCGTAAAATAAATCTTCGGTACTTCTTCTTTTTTCCAACCGGAATGTTAATCCTCTGATATTTGCATAAGCAAGGTTTGTAAGCGCGTCATATTCACGACCCGACCTTGTGAACACCGTTTGAGTAAAAATATAATCACGAACATCTTTGTAATACCCTGTAAGCTCCATTTTAAGATTGTCTGCAAGCTGCTGTTGAAGACCTACTTCGTATTGGATTGATCTTTGCATATTTACATCGCTATTTCCAAAAGTCGGAGTTTCACCAACATTTGCTACAAAAAATAAGGGATTCCGATACATCCTTCTTAAAGAACCATTTTGATAAAAATGTCCATATGAAAAACGTATCACACCTTTATCAGTAATAGGGTATGAAACGCTGATTCTAGGCGAGAGATGTTGTTTAATTGAAGCTTTTTCCTGATTCCTCGTTATATAACTCTGTTGCAAATCCTGTAAATCTTGTGACAAGAAAGGGTTATAAGTTGCTTTTGGATCAAAATACTCATAACGAAGCCCCACATTCAATATCAGAGTTTTGGCGAGTTCTATCTTATCCTGCAAATAGACAGCAATATCAACAGGATTTCTCTCGTAATCTGTAATTAAAGAAGGTTCAGTCTTCGGATCAGGACGCGATCTTACGATTGTAAGAGTAGAATCGTAAAGGAGATCATTGGCATCTATGTTATTACCGGATACGTCACGTAATTTCACGTCGTAGCTTTCCAGAGAAACATTATGGAATCTTGATTCGAAACCAAATTTTACTTCGTGAGTTTTGAAAAGCTGTGCAACCATATCGCCTTTAAAAGTTGTAGTATTAGTTCTAAAATTTTGGCGCAGGTTATGAGTGCCTCCGGCTACAAAACCTGAATTACCTATCCCAAGTTGGTAAACTTCCGGCAAATAGCGGGGGTCATTCACATCTTCATACAAATAATATCTGTAATTGCTGTAACCGTGCGATACCTTAAATGTATAGAAAATTTTGTCGGATAAAGTATGGGTTATGTCGAATGTCTGTATTAGCCCGTTTTCAAAATTTGTACCCCTGCCGTCAGGATTAAATTTCCATGTACGGTTATAACTTTTCCATTCAGTATTATTATATACCCCCTCGTACCTGAATTTAATAGTAGGTGTGAGATTATAAATAAGGTTAGCCTGAAGATTATAACTCTCAGAACGATCCATTGGCACAAAAGCACCGTCGCCGGTTGGTAAGCCGCTGGTATCCGAAGAATATGGATTAAAGAAATATGGATCGCCTGATCTACCTGATCGAGGATCATTAGAGCCTGTAAAAGCCTCACGGCTAAGATACGAATCAGTTGTATTATAGAGTCTTATACCTTCCCTTACACCTTTAAACTTTTCGTAAACGCCTGAGACAAAGAATTTTACTTTTTTATTTAATCCGGGAATTGGACCTCCAAATGTACCTTCGAGTCTTGACCTGTTGAAGGGATCAATATTATCGATGTTGGGAAAGAGTTTGTCCCTGTCGGAAAAATAGTCGCCTGCATATCCCCTGAGACTAAACTTGTAATCATTACTTCCTTCCTTTGTTACATAATTAACCACACCGCTTAGGGCATTGCCATACTGTGCACTGAAGGTACCACTGGAAACCGATACTTCCTGGACTGCATTGGTGGCAAGGCCAACTGACCTACGACTTCCGGTTTCTAGCGCTAAAGGATTGTTTATGGAAACGCCGTTAAGCGTATAAGATGTTTCATCTGCTCTTCCACCACGAATATGTATTTGTCCGTTATCGCCAACTGTAATACCGGCTTGCAACCTGATAACATCGTCGATCTGGTCGACAGGCAATTCCTCAATTGTCTCTGCAGTAATAGCTGTTACAGGATTGGTAAGATCCTGCCTGATTAGCGGATTCCGCTCACCCTGCACTATTACAGCGTCCATTTCGATTGAACCGGTATTTAGCTGAAAATCGAGGTTAGTGGTAAAGTCAACGTTTACTCTTACTTCTGTAGTGGTTTTTTTCTGGTATCCTACTATTGAAGCAGTAACATTGTACAGACCCGGAGGAATGTTCAGGAGGGTATAGTATCCGTCAATGTCCGAAGCTGCTCCTATGCTTGTTCCATCAATAAATACATTTGCGAAAGGTAATCCTTCGCCAGTAGATTCATCAGTAACCCTGCCGGATATTTTGCCCGTGCTTCCGGCATGCAAAAGGGTATACGTAATGAAAGTGAGAAACAATATGAAAGATTGTAAAATTCTTCTCATATTCACCGCCTTATTGGTTTGAGTTGCATTGAAAAAACTTATTTGAAAGGATAATTTTAAACCCGACGAAAAACCCTGCTAAAATAGTACAGATATATCATTTAGTCAATCCGTATATCGAGAAATAATTATTTTTTGCACCGGAAACGAATAATTTATTAAATTAATGCGGGTGTAATAATCTTCTTCAAACACGACCAGAGTTAATCAATTCTTTATTAAATTTAATTTCGAAATTAATCATCTTATAACTGTGAGGGACGTAATGGGCACTTTGATGGTTAGCATAAGCGGGATACGCGGCATTGTTGGCGACGGACTAGACCCGGAGGTTATCGTTAAATATACGAGTGCTTACGCAGACTTTTGCGGAGAAGGCAAAATTGTTATTGGAAGCGACGGCAGAATTACAGGAAACATAGTAAGAAATATTGTTGCCGGTACACTTACAGCCAAAGGAAATGATGTGATTGATATCGGTATTTGCCCTACTCCTACCGTATTGTTCAATGTAAAAAAGTTGAGAGCCGTAGGAGGTATATCGCTTTCTGCTAGTCATAATCCGAATGAATGGAACGCTCTGAAATTACTTAACAGGCTTGGTGAGTTCATGACTCCGGGCGAAAACAGATTAATGCTTGCTAATTTGGATTCTGAAAAAACCGGGTATAAACCATGGGATAGAATCGGTGCTGTTTCAAATTATCCCGATGGATTAACGGATCACATGGATGCCGTACTGAAACTTCCGCATATAGATTTAGGGAAAATACGCGCACGCAAGTTTAAGGTTGTCCTGGATTGTGTAAACGGTGCAGGAAGCTATGTGATGCCGCAAATGCTGATGGAGTTAGGCTGCGAAGTCATTCCACTAAACTGCGAAAAGACCGGTGTATTTCCGCGATTGCCTGAACCTCTACCTGAGAACCTAACCGGAACAATGAACCTAATCAAAGAGAGCAATGTCGATTTCGGAATAGTGGTTGATCCCGATGTAGACAGGCTTGTACTGCTAACCGAAGAAGGCTTACCATTTGGTGAAGAGAATACTATTGTACAGGCTGTACGGTTCGCACTTTCGAAGCAGCGCGGTAATGTGGTAGCAAACCTCTCCACTACCAGGGCAGTTGACGACATGGCTACAAAGTTTGATTGCAAAGTGTTTCGCTCACCGGTTGGTGAAGCGAACGTTGTAAACAAGATGAAAGAAGTCGATGCGGTAATTGGCGGAGAAGGAAGCGGAGGAGTAATTTACCCTGCTCTTCAATACGGCCGTGATGCTTTGGTAGGAACAATAATGATCCTGCAGCAGCTTGCTGATTACGGTAAACCTATCTCTGAATTCAAAAAAGAAATCCCGGAATATTTCATTCGCAAAACAAAAGTTGAGATTGGAGATTCAAACCCTGATGATGCAATTAAAAGTATTGCAGAGAAATACAAATCGGAGAAAACAAACTGTGAAGACGGTGTAAGAATAGACTTCGACGATCACTGGGTGCACTTCCGTAAATCCAATACCGAGCCGATTATTAGATGTATTGTTGAGGCGAAAACAGAAATGGTTGCAGATGAGTTAATAAAAAAATATGAAAATGAGCTTTTTTAATTTTGGAAGGTGTTTTATTTATGACGGAAATCAAACTTTTTATTGCAGCAACGATAGACGGCTTTATTGCAAGGGATGATGGTTCGCTTGATTGGCTCGATTCGTTACCGAATCCGAATAAAATTGATCATGGGTACGCTGAGTTCTATAAAGATATCGGCACAGTTGTTATTGGTAGAAAGACATATGAAGAAGTGCTCGGTTTTGGAGTTGAATGGCCGTACGCAAATTGTAAAACTTATGTAGTTACTTCAAAGGATAACTATAGAACTCAAACTGAGAATACGGAAGTAATAAACAGTATATCGGCACAAAATATTGAAGTAATAAAAACCGCATCTGCAAAAGATATCTGGGTTGTTGGCGGAGGAGAAATAATAACCGGGTTCCTAAACTACAATCTAATTGATGAAGTAATACTTTGTATTATCCCTGTTATTTTAGGGAAAGGTATTCCTTTGTTTCCCAATAACCCAAGGGAAACATTGTTCGAGCTAAAAAAATCTGAACAATTTGAAACAGGTGCGGTTGCACTCCATTATAAAAAAAATCGAGTTGAAATTAATTGTTAGTTCAGACGGGAGCGTTTCTTGAAATATGATAGCAGTGCTTTATCGAATGTAGTGTTTGTTGTAAGCAAGTTGTATTCAATCCCACTGCTGCGGCATTCGGATTTAATTCGCGCTAAAAAATCCTGCATTGTTTGCTGATATGCCTTTTGTATTTGGTACGGCTGCGATGTCATTTCTTCGCCTGTTTCTTTGTCTACAAATATAGCGTCTTTACCAAAGGCGAAACTTTGCTCAATAGGATCGAGCACCTGAAAAATGATTACTTCATTTTTCTTGTAGTGGAATTTCTTTATCGTTGAAAGAACTTTATCAAGATCGTCGAAGAAGTCGGAGATAACTATCACCAACCCCCTCCTCTTCGTTTTATCTGCAATTGCATTTAAGCAAGCTGCAGTTTCGGTTTTATTCGATGGTACTGCAGTTTCAATTTCCTGTAACAGCTTACGCAAATAAATTCGTGTTGATTTTGGAGGCAAATACTTCTCAATTGAATCCGAATAGAGCGTGAGCCCAACCGCGTCCTGCTGCTGAATCATAATATAAATTAAGCTTGCCGCAAGTATGTTCGAGTATTCCAATTTTGTAACAGAACCGGAGTGCTTGTAATCCATGGATTTGCTTATATCAACATTAAGATGGCAGATGAGATTTGTTTCTTCTTCAAATTGTTTGATGAAGAATTTTTCACTTTTGGCATAAACCTTCCAATCAATGTTTTTAATCGGATCGCCTTGCATATAGGAGCGATGCTCACTAAACTCAACGCTAAAACCGTGGTAGGGGCTTTTATGAAGCCCTACCATAAATCCTTCTACAACGAGTCTTGCCTTTAATTCAAGCGAGTTTAGACGGGAAACTACCGACGGCTCTAAGTACTTTTGTGCGGATGAATGTTGTCTCAAACTATTCTTTCGCTTCTTTTCGCTTAAGAATTTCTTCCGCGGCGATTCCTAAATTCTCGATTTCGGCCTTTGCACTTAAAACCATTTCGTTTTCAGGGTATGTTTCAATGAAAAGGTTATAATAATATTTAGCGGAATCAAGCACGTGCAATTCATTTGCGAATAAAAATCCTATCATAAATAAAGAATTCTCCGATTCACTTCTTTCCGGAAATTCGTTATAAACCTTTTTGTAATATGATATTGCCTTGTTGTAATTTTGTTCTTTTGTTAATGACTTTACAACTTGTCCGTGATACAGTTTACCTATTTCAAACAAAGTTTCTGCACGGTACTCGGTTTGCGGGAACCCCTTTAGTAGTCTTTCATATTCCTGTAATGTTTCGGGATAGTTTCCCTGGTCGTATTTTGCTTTTGCAGAATCATAAATTTCTTTATCCGTAACCGAAGTACATCCTACAATTACAATTGTTAAAAGAATAATTGAAAAAAAGGCTCTCAACATATTACTATTTCCTTAATTAATAAATTTCTTATACAGAAATATACAATACAATTGTTTCCGAAAAAATACGTTTGTTGGGGTGCAATTATGCGGTAACGCGCATTTTAAGCGAATGACCTTTTGAATAAGCTACTTTTTTCCCTGCTGCTTCAATACGGTTTTTAATTGCTAAGTGAGCTTCAGAAGGTTCAAATTTAATACCGCGTTTGTTCTTGTAAACCAGGTATTTTTCACGGTACGGATGCGGTGTAAAGTTCGGCATAATAACATTGGCTCCGGCTGCAAGTCCTTTTTCACGCCCAAATGTGTCTATGCTGTCGAGTGAAGTTGTTGACGGAATATGCGAACTTCGCATAACCAGCCTGGTAACCGCAATTGTTTTTAGCGTTAACTCAGTGCTGCCGGCTTTTTTATTTTGGTAAGGCGTGTTATTGGCAGGAATGAAAGGACCAAAAGCCGCCATATCAACATCAAGTTCTCTGCATAGCAATATATCATCCGCAATATCTTCAACGGTTTGAAGCGGAAGTCCTACCATATTGCCCGATCCCAATTGGAAGCCAATTCGCTTAAGATATTTTAAATGCTGAATGCGATCATCAAGCTTTGCTTTCCTGTGGTAAGTTGCATAAAGTTTGGGATTAGCCGATTCATGTTTAAGCAGGTAGCGATCCGCACCTGCAATTTTCCATGTTTTATATTCCTCGAAGTTTCGCTGCCCAAGCGATAGCGTTATAGCAACATCAAATTGTCTCTTGATTGAATATATCAAGTATGATACTAAGTCAGTATCGAAAAAGCTATCCTGCCCCGATTGCAGTACTATGGTTCTGATTCCGCTGTTATAAATATTTTTCGAAGTTTGCAGAATTTCTTCAGCAGTCATTCTGTAACGCGGCAGAATCAAATTCTCTTCACGCAAACCGCAATACATGCAATGTTCCGAACAATAATTCGAAAACTCGATTACTCCCCGCAAATAGACCATATTGCCGAAATATTCATTAGTTATCTCTTGCGCTCTTGAATATAACTTATGAATATCCCGCGTGTCTTTAAGATTAAGCAGGTAGATTATTTCATCGCGCGAATAGTCCCGCTCCTTATGTAACAGTTCCCCTAGTTCCATGACAAATAACTAAAAGAAAACATCCCGCTCACCGTCGTCAACGCGTTTTATCATTTTATTAATTCGCTTCCTGGAATTTTCATCCTCATTCTCCATTTCATCCCGGATAAATTCGATTGCCTGCGCTTTTGTTTCGGGATTTGCAAAATCATTAACATATTCTTTGAATGTAGCCAAAGCATTCGGCACGCAAATTTTTCCAATGTTCCCGGTTTTGGCTAGTTCCATAAACCGATCTCCTGTTCGGTCGCTTCTATAACATGCCGTACAAAAACTCGGCAGGTATCCCAATTTTGTGCAATCAAATACAACTTCTTCAAGAGTTCGGTGATCGCCTAACTGGAATTGTTCCATCTGATGTTCGTCCATCGCCTCCTTCGATTCCTCGTAAGCGCCGGGTGAAGTTCTGCTGCCCGCACTTATTTGTGATACGCCTACTTCAAGCAATTCGCGTCGTAGTTCAGGACGCTCGCGTGTCGAAAGTATTATGCCCGTGTAAGGTACTGCCAATCTTAACACTGCTACCATCTTCTTAAAATCTTTATCAGCGACAGCATAAGGCGGTTTATCCGCTACCGGTGCATTAAGCGCAGGTTCAAGGCGCGGTACCGAAACAGTGTGAGGCCCTACTCCGAATCGAGTGTCCAAGTTAAAAGCATGCTGAAGCATTGCCAAAGCTTCGAACCTGTAGTCAGTCAATCCGAACAACGCACCAATGCCGAGATCATCTATTCCTGCTTGTAACGCTCTATCCATTGCGTAAAGCCGCCACGCATAATCGCGTTTAGGGCCTTCGGGATGCATCTTCATATACGTTTTGTAGTGATAAGTTTCCTGGAAGCACTGATAAGTACCAATATCGAAACTCTTTAAAGTTTTGAACTCATCCAATGAAAGAGGGGCTGTATTAACATTAATCCTGCGAATGTTATTGCCGTTTATATTTACGTCATAGATTGTTTTTACAGCGTGGCCAACATATTCAAGAGCAGATTTTTTAGGGTGTTCGCCGGCAACAAGAAGGACCCTTTTATGACCTTGTCCTACTAAATGCTCAGTTTCACTTTTTATTTCTTCCAAAGTTAACGTCTTCCGGGCAAGCTCTTTATTATCTTTCCTGAAAGCGCAATACATACAATTGTTCACACAAAGATTAGTAATATAAAGAGGCGCAAAAAGAACCAGTCTGTTTCCATAAATTGTTTTTTTGACCTCTTTCGCAGTATGGTATAACTCTTCCAGTAAGTCCTGTGATTCAATACTAAGCAAAGACGCACTTTCTTTAAGTGAAAGACCTTTAGCGTTTTTTGATTTTTCTAAAATTTCCCTTTGGTAATCTTTGTTGTGTAATGATGTATCATCTATTAAGTCAAATATTAACTTCTCGTCAATAAACTCCACATTCCCCTCAATGTTGTTAAGCTTCTTTTATAATTGAATCCTTTTCAACAATAAACATACCAACCGACTAAAAATCCATTTTTGGACGTATTTACGCATTATACCATGGCCTTTCTTAAATAAGAGAATGCCCATAAGAAAGTTTTCTACTATTTAGTGAATATAAGATGAGAGGTATTAAAAACGAATTCTTTGCCTATAAATGCCTTTCGGCTTTAGAGGTATGGTTAGCAGGAAATGAATATCTGCGGTTAATTTGATATTAAGCGCAATATTCATAAACGGAAGTAGTGCACTTTTACAGGGAAAACAACCGCTATTCGTATAAGTTTATTAACTCACCGCAGATTCGGTAAATTCGACAAACCCTCGAGACGCATTTACATTACACTTAATTCCAAACGGAATTGTAAGATTCTGCGAAATGTGCCCATGCTTTAGATTATAGATTACCGGTATTTTCAAACCTTCCAAATAATCGGAAATAACTTCGTTTAAAGTTAGCGACTTCTTTGTTTTGTCGTCTTCGTAACAATCAACGAAACGACCCAAAACAATTGCTTTTAGCTGCTTAAATGACTTAGCAAGTTTCAATTGGTTAAGCAGCCTGTCAACACGGTAAGGCTGTTCGCCAATATCTTCAAGCATCAATACGGAATCCTTTAAACTCGGGAAATATTCAGTACCCATTATAGAAACCAGAACTGCAAGGTTACCACCAAGCATTTTGCCTTCGCCTCTGCCCTTGTTCAGCACGTATATCTTTTCATCGTCAGGATTATGCAGTTTTCCTATTTTTTTCTTGTGAGTTAGAACTCTCCAGAAATTTTCTTCTGAGAACTCGTCTACTTCATCCTTCCAAAAATCTACCGCGAGCATAGGACCTGCAAACGTAACAAGACCCGTTTTAGCATAAAAAGCCATCTGTAAAGCTGTTATATCGCTGTATCCTACAAATATTTTAGGATTCTTTTTGATAAGATTAAAGTTAATTTTATCAAGCAGGCGACCTGCACCATAACCTCCGCGAACGCAGAATATTGCTTTTACATCTTTATTTTTAAACATTTCGTGAAGATCTTCGAGTCGCTCTTCGTCTGTACCGGCAAGGTAGCCGTGATTTCTGCCGACGTTTTTGCCGACTTCAACCCGGTATCCTAGTTTTTCCAGGTATTTTACGCCTTTTTCAATTCTTGATAAGTCATCAGGCGAGGATGCAGGGGAAATAATTCCGATTGTTTCGCCCGGATTCAGTTTTTTTGGTTTTAACGATCGCATAAAGTGGATTACTTAAATAAGACAATAGTGTGCGACGAATATAAATAAACTCTGTTATGAATGCAAAAATAATTTCAGTTTATAGCATAATCGCAGCGTGACACGGAACTCCATGATAAAATAATACATAATATATCATTTTTGAAATACGCTAGATTATTTTTTTTGTAAAGATTACCACCTCCAACATAACTATGACGGTTTAACACCGTACATTGGTGATGTCAATTCTCAGCAGTGTTTTCAGAAAACCGAGTATTCTTTTATATAAGTTCATTCGGAATCCTGAATAATAGAGAAGCATTCCGGTATCAAAATAACCTTTAAACCTATAGCCGGGTGATTTTTGACGTGTTATCTTTTGAAGCAGCTAACCTTGTAATACTGCTCTTTGTATTTATTTCTTTTTGCGAAACCATTTGTTCATTTCGGAATACGAAATTGACGAATCCAACATAGAATTATAGGTGCCGGAGACTAATAATTCCTTAGAGATTTTTCTCAATAAAGTTAATAAAGCTCTCAACGGTCTTGGCCCAAGGCTTACGCGCTTAACACCGAGTTCCTTTAAACGTGAAACCGGCGGCGTATTTTTACCTGCAATAATGTTAAGCGGCGCATTGATTTCTTTTACAAATATCGAAATAGTTTCTTCATCCATATCTTCGAGGTCGGGAATAAAAATAGAATCCGCCCCTGCATTCAAATATGCTTCCGACCTTTTTAGGCATTCATCAATTTTTTCTTCTTTCGAAGTATCAAGAAACATCCATGCATTAACTCTTGCATTAATGA
>JANQLA010000293.1 GCA_028280855.1 Melioribacteraceae bacterium | reverse complement strand
GATAACTCCAATATCCGACTTAAATGAATAACTTGAAGCGTAATTTTTTATATCGGCAAACCACGGTGAATAAGAAGCGCTGAAGCTATGTTGACGACTAGTAAAGCCAAGTACACCGGGATTAGTGAACACTGCTGTTGAATTCAAATCATGCAATGCTACAGATGATTCACCTAACGCAGCAACTCGCGCTGAAACGGGCATTTCAAGAAATACAAATCCTGCAGTTGCAGTTTTCTTAAAATCTTGTGGTATCAAAAGCATCGGTATTAAAAGCAATATGTAAAGTATCTTTTTCATCTTATCTAACAACAGCAAACTTGCCTATTTTTTCCTTCCCGTTTGATTCAACATGAAATACATAAATACCGCTTTCAATAAACTGCCCAAAGTCCGTCAATTGATCCCATGATACTATTGCCCCGGTACCTTCGGAAACCTCAATAGTTTTTACTAAGTCTCCACGCACAGTATATATTCTTATTGTACAAGGATTCGGGATATTAACAAACTGTATTACATCCTGAGCCCCCGGCTGCGAGAAGCCTTCGCCGATTACAAACGGATTCGGAACAACAAGTATTTCGTCAAGTCCTTCTACAGGAGGCAATGTTGCTATAAAGGGTTCGCGTGTTCTGTTTGCAAAAATAGAAGTCTCAAGTCCGTCGCTATCATAACCGGTTATAGAGTAATAGTACCCCTGACCGATATCAACAGTTCTGTCCTCGTAAGTATATTCGTTATCGGCATAGTATTGAGGATCAGCTTTAAAGACAGTATCAACAACAATCCAGGGACCGATGGGTAAATAGTTCGATCTGTAAATTATGTAACCTGCTAAATCTAATTCGCCGTCGTCCGGATCTGCAAAAGTTTCAGCATTGTCGTTCCAATTAATTACGATTGCAACATCACTACTCTCCCTGTTAAAATCTATGCTGAATTCCGGCGCTGCGGGAGGGTCTGCATGGTCAAATCCGTTGTCATAAGTTGCCTGCGCTCTATCAGCAGATGCATTAAAATTATTTCTACTTGTTGTATTTATAACATTTGCAGAAACACCACCGGGGTTAATAGCATCAGCATAATCAGGGCCGTCGACAATCTCGGCTATAGCAAAAACAATAGAATCTCCAGGCATTATATCATAAGGTCCTATACTCAGCATCGACCACATCCTCGACCGGCGCATGAATACAGTATCAAAGGAACTTTCTACAAAGTTCGCAGTTAATCGCATATCCTTAAGTGCATCATACCTGGCTTCGAGTGAACCAATATTTGTAAAAGGTCCGCTAAGATCGATCGAGTTGCTTCCTGCCGACCAGCCCTGCTGATGAACGAACGATTCCCTGCCATCCTTATTAGGTGAAGCATACAGAAGTTTGAAGCCGGCGTAAGCAGGTGCAAGGTACTCGCCAGAAGGCGCTCCATCGACAATTGGACCCATTGACTGAGCTAATCCAAATTCCTCATTAATTCCTGGAGTCTCCGGGTAATCACCTGCTCTTCCGAATACGGCCCTCCTGTTACGGCTGTAATTAAGCCAAGTATTTCTTGCACCCGGAGAAAGTGAAGGAAACAAAACATCCCAAGCCCGTGAGTTACAATGTATTCCGTAATTAAACATCACGTAAAAATCCAGCAGTGTATCGGCAAGGAATCTATCGGGATCAATAACCGGTCTTAATTCGTTTGATATATTTTTTATTACATACTCATAAATAATATAATTCTCATCAAGCTTAGAACCGCTCCATTGGTGAGCTGTGCGCCTAACTCTGATCGGCATTGTTCTTTTAATCTGAAATTCTTCATCAAAATCAACGTTATATTCGAATTCAGTTTCGATCACTTCTTCACCGGCAAGCGGATTCGATTGCAGCCAGTGGTTGGAGCCGTCAGGGTATTTACGCCTATGTTTTGTTACTTTGTATTTTGCGGCAGCTCCTTCGGCGATACTGCTTGCAGCAATCGACCAGTCATCGACTGTTAGAATGCTGTCCTGCTGCCATTTGCAGCCAACATACATTCCGCCTGTTACAAGGTATGACGGCGCTCCACCGATATTTTCTCTTATCAATGTTGCATCGAAACCGGGCCAAACAAGACCGATGCCAAGGCTTCTCCAGTTGCTAAATGGAGGTCCGGTTTTTCCAAACGCAATACTTTGCCATAACTTTCCGCGGTTCAGGAAAAGAGTCGAAGATTCGACCTGGGATAAAACACCGGACGAAGTGAAAAACATTATGAAAAGTAGAGTTATATGTATGTAAAGTTTTTTCATCAATTAGTTCAATCCTAATCCAAGAGTAAAGAAAACTTGCCTTGGAATATTTCTGAATGCTCTAAACGGCGCAACAACGTGGCTTAATCTTTCGGGATCATTCCCTGCATCAGCCATGGTAATACCTTGCTCAACCCAAAGTCGTATATCTTCCGAAGTTGACATTGGAGTAAGCCACTTATTATCAAACAGGTTCATTACTCTTATGCCCAGCAGCAATTTGATGTCGCCAATTTCAATATCCTTAGTAAAGTTTGCATCAACTCGCGATTCAACAGGATAACGACGGTTGTTTACGATATCACGAAGGTCAAACTCTGTTACGTAAGTATATGGATAACCTGACTGTGCAATGTACGTAAAGCTGATATTCGTGTTCTCAAAAGGCTTGAATCCAAAAATTTCAATTCCTTCATCATCCTGAAGAAAATACTGTACGAGAGCTCTGAAGTTATGAGTTCTGTCCCACGGCGCAAGGAATTCACCTGTAAAATTCCTTTGAGAAAATTCGCGTTCTCCTTCTGGGTAAACGACTTCCGGACCGAAATTGCCGGCTGTTGTTTGTGACATGCTGTAACTTAATCTGTAAGACCAGTTCCTAACTCTTATTGATTCAAAAGTAAGCTCGAATCCTAATGAAGAACCGAAACCATTGTTTTCAAAACTTCGCAAAAAATATAACTTCTGGTTATCAGAAGTAAAACCTGCCTCACCTGCGTTCCTGCTGCCTGTAAACGCAGCTAAAGATTGTCCTCCAATCTGATCGGTTCTGTCGTTATAATAAAGAACAGCGTCAAGCTTATGATTTTCCGATATCTGCTGCTGAATTCCGAATTCATATTTGATAGTACGTTTGTGGTCTAAGTCTGGGTTTCCAATACCTTGCCATCCAACCCATGTTCTGTTACTAAGGGCCTGGCTATATAAAGGTATAGATGCAAAATGTCCGTACGAAACTCTAAAGGCTGTCTGAGCTCCAATCGGGAATGAAATTCCAACTCTTGGCAAAACTATGTACTTTGTCTCTGTTGAAACTGTTTCAGGATTTCCCAACGTCTCAGGCCCATCTGTACCCGGGTACAAAGGTCTGAATCTATCTGCAGCTACACGGGAATTAAAATTGTATGCTTCAAATCTTACACCTAAATTGGCAACAAGACCTTCCACTTCAATTTTATCCTGGATATAAGCGGCGTAATTAATCGGAAATCCACGATAGAATTCGGCGAAACCGTTGCGCGCAATGTAACTATTGGCTTGAAAACTTGAATTTACCCCATTGTTAAAAACATCTACATAGTCCAGTTTTACACCGGCTTTAATAAGATGAACATCGCTAATCTGGTTAGTGTAATCTGATCTGAAGAAAAATCCGTTGGAGCGATAATCCTGGTAGTAATTTGTACTAAAACTAAAAGGTGCTCTAAAATAGTCTTTCTCCCACCAGCTTCCTTCTCTAAGCACCGTCCCACTTGGATCGTTTGAGCTGTCTGCCCTATCTACCTCAAGTCCGTAGCCTGCCAGGTATTTGTAAGGTAACTCGTATGACTCATTCTTAAGAGATAAATTTACATCTATAAACGATTCATTGGTTATCGTATATACCCAATTAAGAGTGGTTGATATGGTTGTTTCTGTTCTTACAGGGTCAATATTTATTAAGTATTTTGTAGAAACCCCGGGAGGAGAAAAAGCTAAACCCGACCAACGAATATCCGAAGAACCAGACCAGATACCGCCAACATAGTTCTGGTACTGTGACGTAATTAAAAATTTATGATCCTTGATCGGCCTGTAAGTAACATTTAAAATATAATTTTGCAGAATCTGCGTCTTTTCGGGTGTAGGCAATCGTGTAGGATTCTTTTTATACTCACCTGAAACATAAAATCTAAGAAGGTTGGGATCTTCGCCTAATGGTCCGCCGAATCCGAAAAGATATCTTTGATAGGAAAAATCACGGTAATCATAGACACCCAAAACGTTATCGTCGCTTGGAGTATGATTATCAACCCAGAGCGCGTGCGCCCATTTAATTTCTTCGTCAATAAGCTGATTATACAGATCAGGATCGCTATCTTTCAAATGTTCAAAACGTACATCGAGTTTTAGCTCAGCCGCAATCTGGTCACGCTGAGCCATCCAGTTTTCTAAAGAACCCCACTTTCTCCATTCAAAATTATTCTTAGAGTAAATATAATCACCGTAATGATATTGACCGGTCGGCCTATACTCAACCCTGAATTCACCTGTAAACTTAGGAGTGCCTTCCTTAAGCGCAACTTTTACAACACCAGCCTGGGCATCACCATACTCTGCATTAAACCCACCGGAGATTAATTGTACCTGCGAAACTCCCAGAGGATTGATATCATACTTCCACGAATTGTTCGCCTTATCAACTCCGAACGAACCGGGAGCAGAAGTATTGGAATTAGAAAGGCTAATACCATTAACCTGGAAATTGACTTCATAAGAGCCGGAACCGCGCACTGCATAGTTCCCTTGTTCTGTTTTTTGGAAGCCCGCAGATAATTCCATTGCACCCCTTAGGCCTTCGATAGGCGCCGCGGTAATCTGTTTGCTTTCAATATTTGTGGCAGTACTAGTTCTGTCTCTTACTACTGCTTTTTTCTCGGCAACTATTACAACCTGTTCGATCTGTACTGATTCATCAGTTAACTGAAAATTTAATTCTGTTGTCCTATCAATAAATATTTTTACTTCTCGTTGTTCTACTTTTGCATAACCGACAAAACTAGCTGTGACAGTGTAGCTTCCGGCCGGAATATTTAATATTAAATACCTGCCGTTAATGTCTGTTGCCGCGCCTGTACTTATTTCCTGAATAAATACGTTTACTCCAATTAAAGTTTCACCGGTTGATGCATCTGAAACCGTTCCTACCAACTTCCCCGAAGATTGAGCATCTAGCAAAGAACTTAAAGTCAGAAGACAGAAAAGAAAAGTTATATTGAAGGATTTCAGATTCATCAAATATTAGTTTATTGTCGAATGCTTTTTAAGCACCTGAGCCCCCTAATTTTAGGGCTCAGGACAGGGAACCACTCTAACCACTAATTAGAAGTTTTACTTAACCAATGTCATTTTTCTGCTAATTTTTTGACCGCTGGCAGTAAGAGAATAAATGTAGATACCGCTTGTTAAATCATTGCCGTTAAAAATACGTGTATGATTTCCGGCCGATAATTTTTCGTTAACAATTGTTGTTACTTCTCTTCCAAGTACATCGCTCACAACCAGTTTTACGTCCGATGCTTCAGAGAGAGAGAACCGGATTTTAGTGCTTGGATTAAAAGGATTCGGATAATTTTGCTCGAGCGCGAATGATGACGCTATTCCGGCAGCAGCCGGGTCATCATCAACACTAACTAGCGTATTCTCAAACGCAAATGCTTTTTTGGCAAATGCATCGATCACAAATGCGAGTCCACCATTCTTATTTATGGCAACATCCGAAGGACCTGCCATTGGCGCTCCATCAGGATCGGCAAACTCTATACTTGTAGAGCTGGGAAGTTCATGTTCAGCTATTGCATTCACACCCTCTACCGTAAAGCCTTTCACCCATCTTCTTGTTGAATCAATTCCTGCGACCCAAAGAGTCCCGTCTAAGTCAACATCAATACCGTATGGCCATGCATCAATCAATGATAAGAAGCCTTCAAAGTCTTCAACACGCGCAGGCGTATAATCAACAGGTTCAGTTTGAACTCCTCCCTTCCAAACAGCAATTCCACCGTTATTACTTGTTAAATCATAAGAGTTTCTGGAGGTAAAGAAGTAGCTCTCTGTACTATTGTAGTCAACACCCGGTACAAGAGCAACATCTCTAATTAAATCCTTTCCTTCCTGTTCGAAGCCACCCGGCTCAGTTTGGTTATTTTCATTCCATTCAGCGCCGGGGAAAGGAGGTATATACTTTCCATATTCAGCCAAAAAACCGTTTTGGCTAAAATTATATATTCTAAATGTTGTACCAAATGAAATACCGGCAAAAATAATAGAGTCTGCTGAAATGTCTATTCCGTGATTAAACGATCCGTAAGTATTTGTTGAACTTCCACTAGCAACTATTTCAAATGCTCTATTTGAATCGGCATTGTCATAGCGGTACATACCAGCGAGTGTTTGTGGCGAATATCTTGGAAATGGGACAGTGAAGCTTAAATAAATTGATCCGTTAAGTGCAGCTATGCCCCTGGTTGCCCCTATATTTCCAGAAAGCGTATCTGAATCGCCGTTTCTATCGAAATCAATAAACTTGGTGAACATTGTGTCGCTTGGGTCGGCATAGTAAATTGCATTTCTTGCGTCCGGAGCCTGAGCCTTTGAAGATATTACCCAAAGCCTATTATTTTCGTCAACATCACAAAGCAGTGGAAAGACAGTACTGTCCGGATCAGGAAAAGATATACTATGAGTATATTGCCACGGATTTTGAGCTAAAGTTAAAGAGTTAACCAGGAGTGTAAAAACTAAAAAGACTAAAAATCTTTTCATGTTTGCCTCATTTTTTAGTTATTGATTTAATTAGAAATGACGGCTTATACTAAATTCACTGCCCAAATTTTCAATAAAATAAATTATACCGCAACTACATCATGGTGTAGGTTCCTTTAATGAATTTGATTTTTATTTTTGCTCTCGAATTTGAAAACCCATAGGGCAAAATGGAATCCTTACAAGTTTTTCTCCTGATTTCGGTATTTATTGCAATGGCGCTACTGATGTTCCTGCGCAAAATACCTGCGATAATTGCGCTGCCATTAATGGCGGTTCTTATTGCACTAATCGGAGGAGTTTCTATTGAGGATACTATTCAGTACGTAATTGGTAAAGGCGCTTTGAAATTACATAGTGCGTATACAATTGCCATGTTTGGAAGCATGCTGAGCGTAATAATGCAGAAAACAGGTATTGCGGAAACATTTATTAAAAAAGGCGCTGAGCTATCTGGAGATAATCCATGGATTATCGCGGTGATTATGCTTACGCTCATTACACTACTCTTTACAACCCTTGGCGGGCTCGGCGCTATAATTATGGTTGCGACTATAGTATTGCCGATTATGTCGTCTGTTGGAATCGGGCCAATGACGACTGTAGGCATATTTCTAATTGGCTTAAGTATCGGAGGAACGCTTAACGTAGGCAACTGGGCGGTATATGTTAGCGTAATGGGTCTTTCAGTTGATGAAATTCGTCCCTTTGCTTTAGTAATGTTTTCAATAACATTTATTGCTGCTCTAATTTATATAACAATTCAACTATACAGGGACGGACAGGATATTAACTTGAAGAAGATTGCAAGAAACAGTGTAATCTTTTTAGTAATTGTAAGCGGAATAACTTACCTGTACAATTACGGATTAAGTGAATCACTACAAGAATTAACTGGAAAGATGTTTGGCTTTATTGGTGATTTGCTTACCTGGTTAATCGGCATCGGTATAATTGGACTTTTCATTATTGCCCTGTTTCGATTAATTACTCGTAAGAACGAAAATGCAAAGGAAGTACACTGGAATACATTTTTCTCCCCGGTCATTCCGTTGTTCCTAATCCTATTATTTGATGTTGATTTTATAGCGGCGTTTGTTGTTGGATTAATATACACGTTTATCGCAACATATAAGAAAGGCAGGCTCAACCTGTTTATTCAATCAATATTCGAAGGCGGTGGTGTTGTAATGCCTGCTGTTGCGCTGATGTTTGGTATTGGTATGTTGCTGATTGCGATAATGGGCCCGGGTATTGATCTTGAGAGCTATAAGAACGGCTGGCCTGTGTTAAACATATTAAAACCATTGATGAGTCAGATCGTTCCTTCAACGCCATTAGGATATATTTTAATCTTTACACTTGCAGCACCACTAGCATTATACCGCGGACCTCTCAATGTTTGGGGTATGGGTTACGGTCTGGCTGCTGTATTTTTAGCTGCAGGTATGATGCCGGGCGCAGTTATGGGTTTATTACTTGCTGTTGGGCAAATCCAGGGAATTAGTGATCCGACAAACACGCATAATGTTTGGCTTGCCAACGAAATGCGTGTTGATGTTCAGAAAGTTTTGTGGAATACAATACCCTACACGTGGATACTTGCGTTCCTTGGATTGACCATCTCGGCGCTTATGTTTTTATGATAATTACCTTCGTGCCACCGAGCCGAAAAGATAGCCACTAAGGCGCGAAGACACAAAGGAATTGTTTTAATTTTGAAAAAAATGTAGCATTTGAATTCGTTGAAAACATAATTGATATTTTTTATTTCATAAACCTTTCATGTCTTGGTGACTTTGTGGCAAAAAAAGCACAAAGACACCAATTCGCAAAGTACACAAGAAATGAGTAGAAAAATTAAAATAGGGATTGATGTCGGGGGGACGTTCACGCACGCTGTTGCTGTGGATATTGCAGATTATTCAATCATTGGTAAATCCTGCGTTCCTACTACGCATACTGCCAGTGAAGGTGTGGCAAAAGGTGTTGTTGATTCAATGCACAACTTATTGAACGAAGCATCCATTAATTCCGATGAAATAATTCTAATCGCACATTCAACTACCCAGGCAACAAACGCACTGCTTGAAGGAGATGTTGCAAAGGTCGGTATTATCGGACTTGGAAAAGGTATCGAGGGTAAAAGGGCAAGGAAAGAAGCCAATTTAAGGAACATTCAACTGTCGCCCGGAAAATATCTAAATACGTGTTTTCGATATTTTGACACAAATGAACGCCTAAGCGAAGAGCTAATTAACAATGCTATCGACGAGCTGATCTCCGAAGGAGCTGAGGTATTTGTTGCATCCGAAGCATTTGGAGTTGACGACCCTTCGAATGAAGAATACATAATTAAGAAAGTAAGAGAAAGAGGCTTTCTTGGTACGGCAGCCAGTTCAATATCAAAATTATACGGCCTGCGGGTTCGCACAAGAACCGCTGTTATCAATGCTTCGATGATGCCGAAGATGCTCGACACTGCAAATATGACGGAACAAGCTGTTCGTAACAGTGGAATAAATGCGCCGTTGATGGTTATGCGCTCCGACGGCGGAATTATGGACATCAACGAAATGCGCAAGCGTCCAATACTCACAATGCTGTCGGGTCCCGCCGCAGGAGTTGCCGCAGCATTAATGTATTGCAAAATATCCGATGGAATCTTCCTGGAAGTAGGCGGAACGTCAACGGACATTTCGGTAATTAAAAACGGTAAGCCTCAGGTTAAAAGCGCGCAGATAGGCGGCAACAGGTTATACTTACGCACACTGGATGTAAGAACGCTTGGAATAGCCGGTGGCTCAGTACCGCGCGTAAAGAATAACAAGATAACTGACGTTGGTCCACGATCTGCACACATTGCTAATTTAGCTTACACTGCGTTCAGCAAAGAAAATGATTTCTCGAACGTTGACCTTGAATACATACAACCAAAGCCCGGTGATCCTGATGACTATTTGAAGATCTTAAATAAGAAGAACAACAACTCTTATACTATTACGCCTACAGGGGCTTCTTATTTGCTGGGTCTGGTAAAATCAGTCGGACATGGTGAAGGAAACTTGCCGGCAATTAAGTCGTGCTTCAAAAAACTGGCAGATCAGTTTTCTACCACTTCGGAAAGTCTGGCTGAACAAATACTTGAAATTTCCGCCGAAAAAATCAGGCCTGTAATAAGTCAGTTATCTCGCGAGTATAAATTGGATAAAGAAATTATTCAGTTTGTTGGTGGCGGCGGGGGTGCATCGGCATTAGTACCTTTTTCTGCAAAGCATATGTCCGTTACTCATACAATTGCAGAGAACACGGAAGTCGTTTCGGCAATTGGCGCGGCCCTTGGCATGATACGCGATTCAATTGAAAAAACTATACTTAATCCAACAGAATCCGACATTATTTCATTAAGGCAGGAAGCGGTTGATTCGGTAGTTAAAATGGGCGCGGATCCCGATAGTGTTGAAGTCTCAGTTGAAATAGATAGTCAAAATAAAAAAGTTATTGCCGTTGCAATGGGAACCAGCGAGATGCGTACACGTGAACTTGACTTAAACGAACTTTCGCTGGATGACATATTTAGTGTGGCAGCTACTTCATTGAAGTGCGATGCAAACGAATTAAAGATTGCCGGGCAAACTTCTATATTGTACGCGATTGTTCAAAACACTACAAAGAAACACCTGTTCGGCTTGTTCAAAGATGCTGTGCAAAAGCTACGTGTAGTTGATAAAGAAGGTACAATTAGGCTGCAGCTAAGTGATTGCAAGGTTAGTAATGTAAACGCATCTCAGGTCAATTCAACAATTACGGGGTTAATAGAAGAACTAACAACATTCGGTGATGCAGGTGCATTGGTCCCGGATTTATTTCTTCTTATTTCCGGCAAAATAGTTGACTTAACGGGATTAATAAACCAAGCACAAATTATGGCGCTGGTTGATCTTGAATTAAAAAATGTGCCGCCGAAAGAGAAAGTTATTTTAATAGCTTCTTCAAAAAAATAGAATGAATAGCAAACTATACGATTACATAATTTACCCGGCTTCATTGCTTGGAATTGCTTTTGCGAAATATGCAACAAATGCGGGTAAATCCGTTTTGTTACTTAACAGGTATGGATTTCCGGGGAGCGATATTACATACGGATTAAATTGTTTACAAAAAATTCCAAATTCCGAAACAGAATTTTGTAGTGAACTCTTTAGAAATATATCGAAAGCAGGAAACGGATTATTTTTTGCAGATGACAGTTACCTGGTAATTAATCCCGAAGTTATTAAGTACGAACTTATAAAGTCAATTGAACAGCTTAAGCTAAACCGACTGTTTCACATTTTACCCTTGGAGGTAAATCCTTCTCAGCATTATATATCGCTAAAAACCGCACAGAAAGAAGGTGAATATATCTTTAAATGCAGAACTGTCGTGGATGCTTCAGAAAACTACGAATTGGTTCAATTACTGAATAAAGATTTAGTTTCATTTAAACGATTTTCACTGAACATTTTTACATCGAGTAGCGAAACTCAAATTGAGATACCAAACAATGGATTAATACATGACATTGTTCTGAAAGATCATCGCAGATGGATGTCCTTTGAACTTGATAAGCCAAATGAAAGTAAAATCGAAAGTTCATTACAAGAGGCTCTTAGTAAGATTGCTTCGGCTTTAATTAATAATGGATCGCGGCTGCAAATCTTCACCGCGACCGGCGGCGACGGCATGCCGGATTACGAACTCCTGGAACTGCTGCTGGCGCAGGCAATCCCACGCCGCGACGTGAAAC
>JANQLA010000244.1 GCA_028280855.1 Melioribacteraceae bacterium | reverse complement strand
CAGGAAACTATGGATGAAACGATTTGATGATGAAGTTATTAGAAATGAAAAAATGTTCTGGACTAAATTGAAGTACATTCACAACAACCCGGTTAAAGCCGGTCTTGCTGTAAAGCCTGAAGATTATAAGTATTCCAGTGCAAGAAATTATTTGTTTAATGATCATACGGTAATAAAGGTAGATACTGATTATGCCGGAGTTGAGATTATTTAGCATATGGGTCACGGTGTGACCGTGACTGCCGTATAATTAAACATTTTGATGTAAATATTGAACAGCATAACTTAGCATATCCCCTTTGGGTAATTGTCAAATTTAATCATTAATATGACTTTAATAGTAAAATTATGTCAATTGACTTAAAATATTTAGCTAAAAAATTGAATAGTTATCGCAATCAATTTAAGCTGAGTTTCGAGGAGCTATCAAACAAAACTGGTATTAGTGAAGAAAACTTGATTGAGTTCGAGAGAGGTACGAAGGAGCCTTCAGGAGATGAGATACTAATATTAGCAGATTACTACAAATGTGATTATAAGTATTTTATTTCAAACGAAAAATTAGAGCCTCTGGATGAAACTGAAAAACTATACCGAACATATGACGATGAATTTTCTTTGGAAGATAGATGGTCAATACAAGAATTACTTTATCTTGCCGAATGTGAATCCTATTTACAAAAAGAACTTGGGAAAAATGTTTACCAGCATTTTGATTTTACACCAAAAGGTACTTTTTATAAACAGCATGCAAAAGAGGCTGCTGAAAAATTAAGAAAACTATTTAATTACAAAGAAAACGCAATCCCTTTAGATGTTTTTAGTGATTTTCGTTCACTTGGCATTCACATTTTTCGCAGACGTTTGGAAAACTCTAAAATATCCGGCTTATTTGTAAACCATCCATCTGCTGGTAAGTGTATTTTAATTAACTATTCTGAAGACATCTTTCGTCAGAGATATTCAGTATGTCATGAAGTTGCACATAGCATTTTTGATACAAAGGACGAAATAGTTGTTTCATTTACAAAATGGTCACTTGATGACTTAATTGAAATACGCGCAGAAAATTTTGCTTCTTTCTTTTTACTTCCACCACATCTGTTAAAGAAAATTTCAGCAATGAATTTAAATTCGGAACAAGAAGTGATTTCTCTTTCAACGAAATTAAAAGTTAGTACTTCAGCACTTGCCTATGCATTATCTAAGAATAAGATGATAAATAATGATCTAATGTTATTTATCAAATCAGTTAGAGTTCCACGAAACGAAAAAATTGATCCAGAGTTATCTCAAAATTTATCTCCTAAGGGTTTTGACAGAAAGAGATATTTGCTAGAAAAAGGGCTATCTACTTATTATGTCAATCTCTGTTTTGAAGCGTACAATAGTGGAATTATTAGTGCCGCTAGAATTGCGGAAATGCTAATGATTTCTGAGAATGAATTATTAGAAATTTCTAAACTATTTATGATAGAAATTCAATATGGCTCTTAACGTTAAACAATTTTTTGCAAATAATATTATCGATACATGTTCAATCTGGAATCTTCTCTCTTCAAAAATTCTGTATGTAGCATCATTAGAATCCAATTGTTCATTTTCTTGCACAGCATTTGTTATTTATGAATGTCTGTACAAACCTAGGTCCAATAAATGTGATGTTGAAGAAGAACTTATAGATAGATTGAAAGCTGAGAGACAGAAAGGATTATTTACAGATTATCACAATACAATAGCTGATTTACAAGATATAGTAGTTCTGGAATCAAGAATGAAGTTATCGAAAGGTGAATTATCCTCTATAGTTTTTGCTAACCGTACAAATCAAGCTATTTTAACCGACGATCAACAAGCTAGAAGACTAGCAGAAACTATTTTACCTAGAGGTAAAGTGCAAACTATTCCGAAACTGTTTGCTTGGTTGGTTTATACAAACAAGCTAGGTGATTCTGAAAAAAATGATATCAATAGAGATCTTAATTATTTTAATAGACCGATTGAAAAATATATAGATGAAGCTTATTTAATCGCACTAGAAAATCGCTTAGCCGATACGAAAATAAAGCCTGGAAATTAGCCGAGCACAATAATGTGTTCGGCATTTCCAAAGCTGCCACGGCCCCAGCCCTTTGGTGGGCATTTAGACCGTGACAGCTAAACTAATTCCTACTTCACTCTCTAAACCAACTTCTCAGCAATAAGTTTATACGACTCTTCAACATTTTTGAATTCCATTTTAACAGTTATTTCAACAGGTTTATCAAACCGTGCAGCGTTTAGTGTAAATTTGGCTTTTGGCTTCCCGGTTTCATTGTCGAAGTCTTTGAAAACCGCGCTGGCATCCTTAACATCAAGTATATTATCGAGTCCGTGCTGTTTTATTTCTTCATTGCTTGCTTGCATGTTTTCAAGTTCTTTTATTACGGAAAGTTTAAGCTGTGTAAAGAAATCCTGTTCCTCATTCGACCTGTGTATTTTTACCTTGTTGAAATACGGTTTGTCGGCTTTGTAGTCTACGCCCAGCTCGACCTGGTACTTTTCGGCTGTGTAATAAGCCTGCTCAAGGAATCCAGCATCGCGCAACGGGCGCATACACGTATATAAGTCGCGCCACTTGGACATCATATTACGTTCGATAAATTCAAGCAAGAGCCTTGTATTATTCAGGTCGTAAGCAACCTTTTTAAGCGTTTCTTTTTCAGGTACTTCCGGCTCCGCTGCTTTTGCCATAGTCACAGCATTTGCAGCGTGAATAGCTGCTCTTACCCGTCCCAGCGGCCAGCCGCCCGGTTTACTCCAGTAAAAGACAGGAGCTTCGCCAAACGGAATTACAATGTAAATTGTTTTGGAAGCGCAGCCGGTTCCGATTGTTAATTCAATCAGTATTGATAACTTTCCTCTAAATACGGCAATTCCTCCGCCGCCCGAACATAAAGGAGCGTCAACCTTAATTAATGGTAGGCCGTTATTAATTGTCATTGTTACGGTTATATTCGGGAATGGAGAGGGCAGTCCGAACCTGAAAGAACCTTTTAGGTAAATACCCCTGCTATCTATTCTTCCTTCTTTTATTTCCAGTTTAGCCACAACAAAATCAATTGAACCGGATAGCTTAAACCCGCTTCCGGTAAGTGAAATACCGCCGGTTAGTAAAGTCATTCCGTATATGCTTAGAGTGTAGCTTCCATTAACGGAAGGAGCCGTAAAGTTTGCATCTAACACGAGTCCGGCTACATCCGAATGGAAGCTTACATGTGTAGCACCGTTAGCTTTATTGATGGTTATTTTAACATGCAATTTCATCGGGCCGAAAGTCAGGTCAAAACTAATTACAAAGTTGGCGCCCTGATCCTCGATTAATGCATCCACAGACTGGCCTAAAACACTTCCGCTTAACCTGAACCCCTCGTTGGTTATTGTAAGCCTTGCATTAGCAAACTGGATAGGACCGAAGTTCGCGGTTAAGTTGCCTTCAACATTTATTCCGCGCGAATCAATTACAAAAATATTGTTGGCGCCTTTTACGTTTACAGGAAAGTTTTCAGGGAATAAATAAAAGCTGCCTGCTATGCTAAAGCTTTCACCCGACACTGTTACTGTTCCGTCCATCATGTTATGATTTGTTATGTTGGAATGAACAGTTCCATGTCCCGTTACGTTTGTGTATGTTTGGTTGATATTAAGGTTAAAGTCTAACGTTACCTTTACCAATTGGAAATATGCTGCGGCAAGTGTTTGCTTAAAGGAACCGGATACCGGGTCAATTAAAGTAGTTGATTCATAATCGTCAATAAATACAGGCAGTTTGCCGTGTATTCTTACCCACTCCTTGCTTTCGAAGCTATACTTATCAACAGTAAACTCAAGCGTTCTTCCTGTCGCATCAAGTTTCATCGAAAGACCGTCGTTGGCAAAATAAACATTACCGGATAGGCTGATAAAGAAGAACTTAGCTTCAATTCCGCCGTGGATATCTACCCTATCTTTGGAGATAGTTCCACCGATCCCGTCATCGGGAGACTTTATATTAACAGGAAAATCTTTAGGCAGAATGTAAAAATCACCGTCAACCTGGAATTTAGTGTTATCTGCATATACGCTTGTTTCCGCGTCAACAATATTCAAACCTAAAATTGAGAAGTGAGTTTTACCTTTGCCTGTTAACTGGAACGGAGTTTTAGGAGGATCAACCAGAACGGTTGCTTTTATGTAAACATCAAGCAAGTTTATTATGTATCCTTTAATTTCAACGCCGGTCATAAATTTCTTTGAATCAATTGCAATCAAACCGAAAGCAACATCAAAGCCTGCTAAAGTTGCGTTCCACTTACCTTTTAAGAATATTATCAATCCTTTTTCGGTAACAGCGACCGGCTTATCGCCCGGTTTCTCGGGCAATACCGCGAACAACTTATCTGCTTCTTCTTTTGTGCTGACAATACGTTTGTAAACCTGCTTATCGAAAAACTCTTCCGGAGTTGATATTAACCATGCAGCTTCCATATCAACGCAGATAAAATTATTAACCGGTACATGCGCACCGACATCGTTAACCCTGTAATCAACCGGTATCAGGTTAATAAAATCATCAAGGGAGAAAAACTTGATACCGTTTAACAGGTATGCCAGCAACTGGTTTGGATCAATTTTTACTAAGTCGCCTTTTTTACCTATCAACTGACCGCCGATATATTTCGGCAACTCAATAAAGCAATCATTTATTCTAAATACAGGGCAGACCTGCGGCGGATTTTTAACCGGCAGATGGTATTTAGGATCAGAACAAAACTTATACAGATCCAAGCCGGCTTTTGCTATTTCACCAAGAACGGGCTTTTCCCATCCGAAGTGAGCATGCGCCTGCGTGTTAACACCTTCAACGCCGAGCACGTCAATTCCCAGCTCCTTATAAAACAACGGTATTGGAATCGGTATCTCCGTTTCATAAATAATTATAATGTACAAATCACGTATAATTACTTTCCTGTGAAAGTCAGCCGGCTCGGGTAGATGGAATTTTTTCAATACCTTTTCCATATTCGGTATAAGCACTGAGGCTGCAAGGCTTGGTAAATCGAATTGGTCGAAGTCGCCATCCCATTTTAACAGGAATAAGCTACCGCCTAATATTTCACCGAAGGATACGCTTCGCAACGTTACTCCATCCAGCCCAGGTATAGGATCGAACGATGGGAAGAGTAATCGAATTCCTTCGCCCTCTGCGGCAACATTAAAGTTTACTCCGCCATCCGCAGTAATTGTAAGAGTGAAGTCTAACCCGGTAGGCCATTCCATGTCAAGGTATTTAACTAATTCCGACGGCAGGTGATCAAACTGATCTTTGATTGTTTCCAATGCATCGAGTATCGGTTTTAATTCTTCTTTAGTGAAAAATACTTCCAACACTTCTTCGACTGCTTTAATATTCAGCGTCCAGTCTTTAGGATCGGTTGAGCCTTTCTTATCAATTAAGTTTAGCTGTTTAACAGGAACCTTATGCGGCAGCCTGTCGGCAATTTCCTTGAATCCGAATTGAATTAATAATTGTTTCAGCGGTTCGAGCGGGATGCTTATTTCTTTAATTATTTTATATCCGCCTGTACCTGTAAACGCGGCACCGCTGTAAGACATTTGCGGAAGCTTTATTTCAAACTCTCCATATTCCCCGTCTTTGCCCAAAGTAACATGCCAGTTGCCATCTTTATCTACAGGCATTGCTTTTATCGGCGAAGATATCATTGTTAAGCCGATTCCGGGACTGCCCGATTTCAATAAACCAACAGCTACATCAAATCCCGTATAAACAGACTTCTCAGGTTCTTCTTCATTGTACGTGTTGAATATTTCGATACAAGGTTTGCCTTGCGAATCCGTGCCAAATATATTGTTTAATTTACTTGGCAACGCAACTTTAAAGTCGGCAGAGAATTGAAGCGCTTTGCTTAAAGTTATCTTGAAGTTGGAAACATCCAGTGCAAATTTTCCGAGATCTATTTCGTTAACCACGCTTCCGTGGGAGTCAACCAAATCAAACTTTGCAGGAAGCACAAGCGGATCAAAGAATCTTTCAATACCAATACTTATTGAATCCTGGGTTGCTTCAAATGTAGGATGAATACCATTGGTTAATAAATCATCCAAAGGTTTGGGGAATGTTTCCCTTATTGGTTCGGGTATACCGGTTAGCTTGGCAATTACTCCGGCTTTCAAATTCCATTTTTTATTTTCGGAATTATATGTAAAAGTAATAGGATCGAATGAAAGACCGAACTTGGTTTCCGCCGGACCCTCGATTATAGGTAGTTCAATATCCGCGTGGGTAGGATAAAAACCAAGTCCCCATATTTTATCTTCTTTATATAGTTTAGTTGTACCTTCAAAATTAATAAGCGGACTCTCCCATTGCTCGCTCGGATCAATCTTTAATGCAGTTTCAGAACTAACAGCCCAGTTTGTTGTTTTATCCTTTTTGGTAACTTCAATTGAGAACGAACTTACTTTGAACTGGAGGAATTCTATTTCCACAGGCGAACTTGGATTTGTCATCGTAAGTTTGAGCGACTGTTCCTTTCCGTATTCATAATCGGCGGTAAAATTAAACTCCTTGTTAAACACCTCTATTTGCGATGATGAGTTAACAGTCCATTTTTCCGTAGTTTTCGCTAACGTGAAATCAAACTTGTTGAATTTTATTTCCTCTATTAGCTCAACACTGTTTGTTGCAAAGAACCTGAATGAGCCTGTTGTAGAAGTTTTATCTTTGCCGGCTTTCCTGTTAAGGTTAAATCCTACTTCACTTGTAAATAGCGGTTCCTCCCGATCCTGCAGCTGCCATTCCGTTTTTGCAGCAGCAGAAAGACCAACATCCCACTTTTTAATATCAGCTTTGCGCAACAGGTTTAGTGAAAGATCGGCGGTTATCTCGGGCATTGCTTCAGGCAGGTCAACGTTTAATACATCTGCAAGTTCAGTAAGTTTAATTTTGTCGGCGCTTGCCTGCAAATAAAAGTTTTTCCTGATGCCCGCGTAAAAGTTAAACTCAGCGCTTGTATTGTTTACGCTGAGCGTTCCTTCTACCTTACCGCTAAAGAATGAATTTTGAGTTTTATCTTTAGCAATTTTTCCTTCCTTTTCATCAAGCGGGTAATAAGCAGCTAATCCCGGTTCATCGTCTGTTAGTCGTTTATCCTTATTATTTTTTATATCATCCGCTGTACGAATCCTGTCCCAAATTCTAACATCTGCAAGCTGCCCGTTTAAGTATTCCTTCTCTTTACCGGAGGCGCCGATTCTTAAATGTGGAATGATTGCCGGAAATGCTTCCTGTAAGTCTTCGCTGTTTGCTTCTTCCCCGTTGACGTAGAATTTAATGCTCTCTTTGTTTGAAAGAACAAAAGCAATATGCGACCATTTTCCTTTTTCAAGTTCCTTTGAACAAGCTTTTTCTTTGTTCGCGGAATCCCAGTAAAACGGTTTTGCTTTATTATCCGAGCCGGTATAAAAGATTATATTTTCACTTTCGGCAAATGAAGTTAACGCCGGTTTGTTGCTAAAGTCTTTCGGACATATCCAGGCTTCAACCGTAAACTGGTTGCCGGGAGCAATAAAAGCGCCACCGTCGATAAAGGCATTCTCACCGTTTAATTCCAATACTTTATCACCAAGAAACTCTGGTGCGTCTTTCGGTTCCACCCATTTCGCATCGCCTTTAATGTTCTCGAGAGAATCGCCTTTCTGCTTCACGAGCGATGCCTGGAACTTAGCTCCCAGTTTACCGATATCGGCAATGTCAATTTCTTTTGATTCTGAATGGAGGACTACTTTTCCCTGCGATGCCGACGCATCAAGCTGAAAGTCGTTGTTGAGTAAGTCTACATTC
>JANQLA010000216.1 GCA_028280855.1 Melioribacteraceae bacterium | reverse complement strand
GCATTAGCAGTTATTTTTGTCGCGGGAATAGTATTTCTTTTAGTAAAAGGACTTAGCAAATCCAACGTTTCCTGTATTTATGGTGCTACTGCCGAAATGTATAACACGGAAAAAAAAGCTGCTATGGAAATTATAGTGGAGCAGAAAGCCAAAAAAAATGAATGGACAAGAGAATGGGGAGTCGAATTAAAAAATCTCTAAAGAATTGTATTGACAAAAGGCAGACAAAACTTTATCATTTGTAATGAAATATTTCGATTGGAATGAAGAAAAAAATCAATGGTTAATTTCCGAACGAAACATCTCCTTTGAAGAAATTGTTATTGAAATTCATTCAGGGAATTTATTGGATAGAGTAAAACATCCTAGTCCCAAGAAATATCCGAATCAAAAGATTTTTTTCGTAAAACATGAGGAATATGTTTATGCTGTTCCATTTGTAGAAGATTCTGAGAAAATATTTTTAAAAACCATTATTCCTGATAGAAAAGCAACTAAAAAATACCTAGGTAATTAAAATGAAGACGAAAATGAAATTTCATGATAAAGAAGAAAAGGATCTTTATGAATCTCTTCAAAATGACGAATGGGAAAGCGATCTAAGCAATTCTGAAAAAGATGAATATAAGTCGGCAGCTCAGCATACACTCAATAAAAGTAGGCGAATAAATCTGAGGTTATCCGAACGTGATTATAAAAGAATTAAATCACGTGCGTTACAGGAGGGATTACCTTATCAATCTTTAATATCAAGAATAATCCATAAGTACTTGTCGGGAAGCATTAAGGAAGTTTAAACAACTGCGAATATATAAAAGTACTCTTTATATCTTTTGTTCAGTTCAACTCTATGCGATTCAGGCAATGCCAATCCTGAATTGCTATGAGCCATCGAAACCGGTTAACTTCAGTAAGTAAAAATTTTTAAGAAAGTTCTAATTTATTTACTCCTTGAATAAGTTTATTTGGCTTAATATCAACTTTTCATAAAATATCTCAGGTTTTCAATATTATAACAAAATTCAAATTTTAAATTCAACCAGAATATTTCTTCACTAATTCCACTCTTCCTATTTCTAACTATTTTATCAATGTGAAACTTGTCACCATCTGTTCGAGTTCATTGATTATTTGGGGGTTAGTATATAAGGGATCGTACTTAGCAGTAGCTACGAAAAACCTGTTGTCGCTTTTTGTTAATTTTTGATAAGTGCGTAAGCCGTCAAGCGTGTTGTTATAGATTAAAAACGAGGTAATGCCGTCATTGCCATAGGATATATCGGGAAAGGATTGAAAGAAGCCCATGGAGTTTAGAGTTTGAAGATTTGCCTGAGTATATTCTTCAATGTTCATTCCGTAGCTGGCATTTTCAGCAACTACATTGAATTCTCCTGTGCCATTTATATCTATTAAGATGTTGATCGGGTTTAGGTTATTTAGCCCGCCGGGATGGTAAGTTAACCGCCAGTTTGCGGGATTAGTTACAGTAAACAAATACCCGATATCCTTATTAATATAATTTTCACCTGTAAATGAGTAAGGCGAAATTTGTACTGAAGTTTTCTTGCTTAACTCATCAATTACAGAAGAGTTAATACTTCCGTAAGTAAACTTAATTTCTTTATCCGTGGTTTTATATTCGGCTGTTTTTTGATCAACCTGCTGAACGATTGGCTTGTCTACTGAAAGCGATAACTTACCTTCCTTTAAATTCAAGTCAAAAGTTCTTTTGCCGTTATCGTCCTTGAATATGTAAAATATAGCAAAGATGGAAATTAAAGCCATGAATCCAAAGTAGATAAAAAGTCGTTTGGTTTTCTGACGCTCACGTTCTATTAGAACTTCGTCCGATGCCTTTTTCTCACTGCTCATGCTCGTGTTCTTTGATTGTTTCGAGGTAAATTCAAAATAAAGAAAATAAATAAAACAATCTATCCGAATTTAATTTTCAAAAGTTGCGCATTACGAAATTGCTTTTCACCTTGCTCCTGTTTATGTTTAATGCCATGTTTATTAAACAATTTCCTGCACACATATTTTGTAAATACTGCATATTTAAATGCCCGCTTAATCTCAAACCAAAGACTAATTACTATGCATGATTTTATTTTTAAACTATTCGATGAAATGAGTCCGGAGGATTATGAAACTATCGGTTTTAAATCCGGCCTGGAAATTCATCAACAATTGTTAACCTAAAAAAACTGTTTTGCAGGTGCCCCGCTGCTAAATAAAGTGATAAATATGATGCCGAGATTCTAAGACACATGCGCCCCACGCTTTCCGAGTTCGGTGTGTACGACGGAACCGCTTTGATGGAATTCAAGACGAAAAAAAATTACTTACCGCATCAACCGGGAAAGCGTATACACTTATGAGATCGACGACACGCCGCCATTTTTAATTAATGACGATGCGCTTGACAAAGCTTTACAGATGGGACTATTGTTTGATTGCAAACTCCTCGATGAACTGTATATAGATCTGGAGAAGAAGGAGACGAAGTATAGAAGAAGTGGTAAAAGCAAAGAATGGAGCGGGTAAAGTAGGGAAACAGAATTGAAGTTCTAATACGAGTCACCATCATTAGTGGTCATACAGTTATTCGTCGCGACTCATGGAAACTTATTTGTAGTTCTTTTTACTTCTACATTCTTCTACATTGGCAATACAAATGTTCTCTCGCCTCTTAGCTTTCACCTCTGGCATTAACTATTATTGGAACATTTTTCCTGGAGTTACATAAACAAAAATCTGTCTAAAGCTTAATTCGCCGATAATTTTTCCATGGCAATTTCATGCCATTTATGTACTCTGTTTTTATATTCATTTTTTGATTCTAGTTTTAATAACATATCGGCTTCTTCTCTTAAAAAACCGTGAAGTCCAAACCAATCATATAAATAAAAAAGTTGTTCCATATAGTTTATATCCAAATAAGCATTCGGATATCTTGAGACAATCCTTTTCAGAGAAAGTAAAGCTGCGCTGTAATAATTATTATTTACAAACCAAGCAATTGCGTTTTTCCGTTCCTTTTCAAATGGAATTGTCATTTCAGTTTCATTGGATTGTGACTGATTTCCATAAATAAGACCAATAGTTTTTGTAGAATCTTTTTTTTCGGTTTCGGGTAATTGTTCAGCTTCAATAAAAGTTAGTGCGCTCACAATTTCCAAACGGTTAAGTTCGAATATATCATTACCAAAAAAATATGAATCAGATGGGATCTCATAACTTTCGGCATCTTTAAAAATGGTAGCAACAGTGCTGTCTTTTGTCAGAATATATGTTTTTGCAGATATCTTTTCTTTTGATGAACAGGGGACCCATTCTGATTGAGCTGGTGAAAGATAAAGCACATTTCCTTTTTCAACTTTCACCCATACTTTGTTATTATCTTGTGCAAAACAGACTACAGCTGAAATAAAAACAAATAACTATATAAAAAATAAATTTCTAAAAATTGTAGACATTAACTTTTCCATCCTTATGTCCATTTTTATTAATTATTTCGTTGTAATAAATTTCTACTCCTTTGGTAAAAGCACGATCAAAACCATTCTGAATTTCAGTTAACTCAAGCGGAAGCCATATAGTTTTTTTCCCGGTTTTATCAGATCGAGAAATCCCCTGAAATTCATTTAACTCAAGCCGTTCTAATTCAGAAATGTTAATACTAGTATCTACTAATAAAAATACATGTCCCATAATTGTATTTCCATTCAATCCGAACTGATTCACTTCTTCAAAAGGCTGTATATCAACAACAGCAGAATTTATTCCATTATAACGCAGTAATGAAATAAAATAAACAACCAAATCTTCACAATCTCCAGTTTTCTTCTCAAATGTTTCGAGGGGATATTGAACAAAGTCTCGGTTAACAGAAAACAATGGATCTGTTGAATAATTAAATTTTTTGCCGGCTGTCTCAAAAAAGTATTTTAGTGTATTAAATTTTTGAATGTGTTTGTCATCGATGTTTTGATTTTTATAGGTGGCTTCATTATACAGTTGTAAACTATATTTCTTTAACTCCGCATCATTAGATGAAATAAACCATTCAAGATCTCTTACTTTACCATTCCAAATATTTTTATTATAGATATCAATAGATTCATTTGCGATTATTCTTGACTCGTTTTTAACCTCAGCGGCAATTACTAATTGTTCATGCGAAACAATTTTCTGCTCTTCTTTTTCGGTCAAGTTTATAAAAAGATTTATTTCCTTTGAAGAGTTAGCTTCAATTGATGTAGTTGGCGTTTGATATTTACCTGTTCCGGTTGTGGTAGAAATATTTAATGTTACGTTAATAGGTTCGTCCCAGTCATTTTCAATTTCAATTGTGCCAATTGGATGCTGGTTATAAAACGGACTTTTCGCTGTATACAGCTGCGAGTGGAATAGGTTTAAACTAGTTACTTTAATTGGCCAAATACTATTAGTTAAGTCAAATTCCAGCACGAGTTTAACAGATAAAGAATGCTGTGGTATTAAACTTGCCAGTCTAAAATCATGACTATCAATAACTAATGATTGCTGCCACTGATCAAAAGATTTTTTATTCTTTACACCAGTGCCGGACCATGTGTTTGTATACTCTAATTGAGCAAGTAAATTTTCGAATACCGGAAATTCCATCCCGACTTTAATCGTATTATATTTATAGTCGCTAATTCCCGAACGAAAAGAGAAGTAACTTTTAAATTTATGAGTATTTGAAATATTCTGATCAAATATTTGATTGTATTGAAATGTGATAGATTTCTTATCATAATACGATACGAATCTTGATTTATTTAATCGATAGCCAAGTGAAAAAACCGGATTCACCTTTGGAATGTATTCATGATCAAACCCTCTATCACCAGCAGTCAGTATGGGTAAATTTGTAATTCCACTTCCAAAGCTCCATTCATAAAAAGTGTACTGAATTATAGCAGAGCCTAGAAGTATAGTATTTTCGAATTGATTAGTGTTCCAATTCACAAAGAATAAGCTGTCTAGTACAACCGGAATGGGAGTTTCACTTCTGGTTTGCTGCGTAAGTAGGGATAGTGGAGTAAATATCCGAAAATCCCCAACATCTATTTTAGAATACAATGACAAAGGAATATTAATTTCATATTCTACAGGGTTGGGGTTGAATCGAGTGTTTTCCGAAATAGATACATCTTCACCGTTAATTCTGAATACATATTTGTGTGATAAAAATTTAAAATGCTGTTTTTTATTTATTTGGGCATTAAGTCCAAGTTCAAAATTATTCGAGGCATATGCAGCTTCAATTGATGAACTAAAGTACCATTTGTTTGAATTTTTTTGATAAGTAAAATAATTTTTAAACGATGTCAGTAGTTTTGGTGATCTGCTAGAATTATAATCAAATGATTTATGAAGAACCTGCCCTCTCAATGATTGATAAGTAATCGCCTGAAAACAAATCAGCAATATTATGGATTTTAGTAAAAAGAGTTTACATCTCATTGTGAATTTAGGCTTTCCATTTTTTTAATTAGCAGTAAGAGGTCATTTTCAAATTCATGTGGCAGATTTTTAAAATATATTTGTTTTATCATTACAGGTGATATTTGTTCATTTAATCCCAAACTAATGTTGGTTTTAATTGATTTTACATACCCGCTAATCCTTTCTTTTAATTTTTCCGTATTATCAACTTGAGCATCCTGAACCAGGGATTGATAAACATTTTCTTCCTCAAAATCCGATAACACCAAATATCTTATTATCCATCCCCTTAAGTATTCAGTAACTGTGGCTCGATGTATACCTATCTGCCTACCAACATTTGAAATGCTTCGATGTTTAAAACCATCTTTTCTTAATTCATTAATGATATTATCATGAAGCTGATCTTTTTTTAACTCTTTGTCAGGTTCATTTAATTCAAAATCTTCCGGCAGCAAAAAATTACGCTTCTTTATCTTTGCATTAATAACGGCACGTTTTGTTGCCGATTTTAATTCCCTTACATTTCCATTCCATTTTCTTTCCTTCAGCCAGTCAATAATTGAATCTGATACCTGTAAATTCGCGGCATCGCTGTACAGAAAATATTTGAACAAAAATTCCACATCCATTTTTCTTTCTCTAAGAGGGGCCAGATTTATTGTATAACCATTTAACCTGTAATAAAGATCCTCTCTCAAAGAGCCATTCGCGATTTCTTCAAAAGGATTTTTATTTGTTGCCGCTACAATTCTAACGCCAACATTAATTGATTCTACACCGCCAACTCTTTCGAATACACCTTCCTGTAACACTCTTAATAATTTTATTTGAATTGATAGACTGGTCTCACAAATTTCATCAAGGAATAAAATACCGCCATTGGCTAAATCGAACTTGCCCTCTTTCTGTTTTGTTGCCCCGGTAAATGCACCTGCCTCGTGTCCAAAAAGTTCCGACTCGATAAGATTTTCATTTAAAGAAGCGCAATTTACGGCAATAAATGGATTGTCCTTTAAAGTAGATTTTTCATGGAGAAATTTCGCAACTTGTTCCTTACCGGTTCCCGATTCACCGATTATAAGAACTGGTATATCGGTTAATGCAATCTGTTCAATTTTTTGCATTGTAGGAATAAGGGGAGATTGCGGATGAAGCTGGAGATAATCAGGCAAATCAATATTTGATTTTGGTTTCTCCTGGTTGGTTAAGTGTTCGAAAAAGCGGAGTTTTTCTTTTAGTCTTTTAATCTCTCTATTTTGGTTTGGATAAATATCTGTTATCTGAATCTTTCCATCTTTTTTATTTCTTTCACTTCTATTATCTATCTGCTTAAAATAAAAATAGGATAATAGAAATAGACCAGGAATGATTGCTGTATAGAATGACCACACTAAAAAATCTACTTTGTATAAAAACAAAATCGTGCAAAGCAGAGCAATAAGCATATATGAGAACAAAACTAGCAGTGGAATCTGTTTATAACGCCTAATAAATATTATTGGTAATAAAGTAAAGCAAAACAAAATTATTAAAATAGTTCTAGGAAATAATTCATAATACTCACCTTTACTTATACTACTTGCACCATATACCTGTAACATTGAAGGAGTAAAAGTTTCATTCATTGATTTACCAACAATGTAAGATGTAACCCCCGGATAATCCAAAAATATAAATACATCTTTGCCTTGAAAATCAATCGGCGATTTTAATACTTGAATAAAATTGTAATTACTATTTAGCGGAGTATTGGGTAGAGGAACCGTGATTTTTGATTTTATACGATTCTCTTTTAAAAGATGAAATAATAAGGTATTTTCTTTGGATCCATCTAATATTAAATTATTTCTACTTATTTCAATATATGATGAAAACGGCAGAATGAACCGAGAAATTGGCAGAGAATAGCTACCTAAAATTTGAATAGAATCTTTATTTGATAAATCATCATAATGAGAGAGTATAAAAATTTGCGAGTTAGCTACAATAATGTCATATAGTAGTTCATCAGCTTCCGGGTAAAGAAGATTTTTATCGGGGAAAGCAAGATCCAAATATATACTACCAGCATTGCCATTTACAATATTCTGTAATGCTACGTTATACCACTTTCGGTTTAATGGCCATCCGTCAAGTTTTTCCAAATCACTTTTATTTATAGAAATACAAATTGGGTCGTTAGCTAACAATATGGCAGAACAACCCATTTGAATCAAAATTATTAGAAAGGAGTAATGT
>JANQLA010000198.1 GCA_028280855.1 Melioribacteraceae bacterium | reverse complement strand
AGAACGAACATTTATAGTTGCATCCATCCTGAATTTTGAAGAACGCGCGCGTTCTGCCTATTGCCTCAGTTGAAAATGCGGTACTAAATTTATTTAGCTTTTCAGTAGGTGAAACATGGATGCAGGATAACTCTTTCTTATTAAAGTTATCGAAGTAAGAAAGCATGTCGAATTTTTCATTACTGCCGAGAACAGCGTCAACACCATCTATAGCGACAATTTGCTCGGATCGCAATTGGGCATAGCAAGCGGTTACAATAACAAAAGTATCAGGATTTTGACGAAGCTTGCGCCTGATAATTTGGCGGCATTCTCGTTCTGCATTCTCAGTAACAGTGCAAGTGTTTAAAACAAACACATCCGAGTTTTCCTTGAAGTCAACCACCGAGAACCCTGCTTCGGAAAACTGTTTTGCAACAGTAGATGTTTCCGAAAAATTCAGTTTACAACCCAAAGTATGAAATGAAACTTTTGACGCCACTAAGAATCCTTTGTCACTTTAAGATTATCAAAATAAAAAAGGGCTGATCCGAATCTAATTTATAAAAATAAGATAACAGACACAGCCCTAAAATTAAGGAATACTTTTATTTATCTTTTTCCTCTTCCTTTTCATCTGACTGTTCTTTCGCCTTTTCTTCCTCAGGGGTTTTTACAGCTTCTGCCTTTGGTTCTTCCTTAGCAGCTTCTTCTTTCGCTTCCGCTTTTTCTTTGGGTTTTTCTTCAGGCTTTTTATCTGCAACCGACGCAGGTTTAGGTTCTTCAACCTTGGTTTCTTTTTTCTCTACCTGTGGTTTTTGTATTGAAGTCATTTGTTTATCTTCATACAAATTGAAATCGGATGAATCGTATTTGCCTAAATCAGCGCTTAGAATATCCTGAACCGTAACTCTATCAAGCTTATGAGCGTTTATGTAGGCCGTAATTTCATCATCATCTTTTTCTTTAAGAGCTGCCAGCGCACTGAGTACTATCTTTTTGTTTTCCTTATCGAATTCAACAACTTTAAGATGTAATGTTGTATCATTAGGAAAAGAGAAAGAAAGGTTCTTAATTTTTGAAGGCGATAGTTGAGTTGCAGGAATAAATCCGTCAACTCCCAACGGAAGTTCAACAATTACACCTTTTTCAATTATTCGAACAACTTTACCTTCAGCGTCAATACCTGCCGCGTAGGCTTTTGCAAAGTTATCCCACGGGTTATCGTTAATCTGCTTATGACCTAATGATATTTTTCTTTGTTCAGTATCAATACCTAAAACAACAACTTCAATCTGTTCGCCTTTCTTAACTACTTCCCCGGGATGCCTTATTTTCTTAGTCCATGATAAATCGGAAATATGAACCAATCCGTCTATTCCAGGCTCGAGCTCAACAAATACTCCAAAATTAGTCAGGTTTCTTGCAGTACCTGAATGCTTAGAGCCGACAGGATATTTCTTCATTAATTCTTCCCATGGATCGGGGGTAAGTTGTTTCATACCAAGGGAAATTTTCTTTTCGCCTTTATCGAGGCTAAGAATAACAGCTTCAACAACCTGCCCCATAGATACAAATTGAGACGGATGACTAATGTGCTGTGTCCAGCTCATTTCGGAAATGTGAATCAACCCTTCAATACCTTTTTCAATTTCAATGAATGCTCCGTAATCAGTTAGGGAAACAACCCGTCCGCTTACTTTATCACCGATTTTATATTTTTCTTCAATGTTTTCCCACGGATGCGCGAGAAGCTGTTTAAGGCTAAGAGAAATTCTTCTCTTTTCACGATCAAAGTCGGTAACAACAACTTTTATTTTTTCATCTAATTTAACTACTTCGTTCGGATGGTTGATTCTTCCCCAACTCAGGTCTGTTATGTGAATCAAACCGTCAACACCGCCAAGATCAACAAATACGCCGAAATCAGTGATTGCTTTAACAATTCCTTCAAGTATCTGACCCTTTTCCAATCCATCAAGAATTTCTTTTCTTTGATCGGCTATTGTTTCTTCTATTAAGACTTTATGCGAAACGACAACATTTTCAGTGGGTACATTTACCTTAACGATTTTGAAATCCATTGTCTGACCAACAAAAGCATCAAAGTCGCGAACAGGTCTGATATCAATTTGTGATCCGGGCAGGAAAGCCTCCATCCCGATAAGGTCAACAACCATTCCGCCTTTAATTCGTTTAAGAATTTTTCCTTGCAGAATTTCATCGTGCTCTTGAGCGTGCATAATGCGCGACCAGATTTTAAGGAAGTCTGCACGTTTTTTACTTAGTACAAGATTGCCTTCCTCGTCCTCAACACTTTCAATTACAATATCAACTTCCTGTCCAACCTTAAGTTCTTCGTTAGGATCAAATTCATTTCTTGGAATTGAACCATCCGACTTAAAGCCGACGTCTAAAACAACATTATCCTCGGTAATACCGACAACTTTACCCTGAATAATTTCACCTTCTTTGATATCTTTAAAAGATTTGTCATACAGCATTTCGAGGGTTACTAATTCTTCCTGGGAGTATTCATCAGGATTCATAAATTTTGTTGCTTTGAGCATTTCTTTTTTCACGGGAACTTCTGCTGTTTCAACGTTATCCTGTGTTTCTTCAACAGTCTCTTTTACTTCTTCGGACATGTGTCCTCCTAAACAAATAATCACCGTAATTTTTTTTCGCCGTCATAAAAATAAATTACAGTTTAGCTAAGTTATACATTAGTTACTTTGGACGGCTGTTTTGTTCAACTGACTTTATAAGCTCTACTATTTTATTTAATTCCTGTTCTACGGTTAAACACGTCGTATCCAATTCAACAGCGTCTTCGGCTTTCATTAATGGACTGACCTCTCTGCCTGAATCAATTTGGTCTCGCTTCCTTACCAATTTAGAAACCTCGTCCATGGTTACATCAACACCCTTTTCGATGAACTCTTTGTAACGCCGCTCAACCCGGGTTTCAACCGATGCTGTCATATAAATTTTAACATCGGCATTAGGAAACACTACGGTAGTTATATCTCTGCCTTCGGCAACAATACTACCTTTTTTTGCAAGGTTCCTCTGCAATCTAACAAGTTCAATACGAACCTCTGCGATCCTGCTTATCTCGCTAACTTTGTTGCTCACTTCGGGTGTTCTAATAAAATCAGTAACTTCCTCTCCATTAGCAAATACACGGGTAACGCCGTTTTCAAACCTTAACGACAAATCAAGGTTTTGAGTAAGCTTAATAACTTTCGATTCATCGTCAGCAAAGCTACTTCGTTGCGCTAAAAAAGTTATTGCCCTGTACATCGCGCCGGTATCCAGGTAAGTATAACCAAGTAGCGCAGCAAGTTCTTTTGCAGCCGTACTTTTGCCGGATGCGGCAGGCCCATCTATTGCAACAACAATTTTTGACATAGTCTAGAAATATAAAGAATATCAATTTGTGTATCAACCAATTTTTTACCGTAAATTGTTGTTTCAAAATTACTTAAGCTAAACAAGAGTGTGAAATGGGAATTTTATCATGGATAATTTTCGGTGCTATTGCAGGTTGGCTTGCTACAACTCTTAGCGGAAAAAAATCAGGTAAAGGCTGCTTTTTTAATATTATCCTTGGAATAGTCGGGGCATTTATCGGAGGAGCAATTTTTGAATTTATGGGCGGTCGGGGAATAACCGGTTTCAATCTCTGGAGCGTGCTCGTAGCAGTTATAGGGGCAATGCTGCTGTTGTGGTTTGTTCGAAAAATACGAGATGATAATTAACGTGAGTTCAATTCTATTTGCCAGATAGAACTTCAAGCATTTGATCGTGAACCAGTTTATTAGTAGCTAAAATTTGCTTGGAAAAAGTATCAATTTCATTATTGTTAAAATCGGTAACGACACCTCCGGCTTCCTCAACAATAAGCTTACCGGCGCAAATATCCCACGGGTTAAGCGATACTTCCCAGAAACCGTCGAATGCTCCTTCCGCAACATAGCAGAAGTCGATGGCTGCGGAACCGAGCCTGCGCACTGCCCTGCAGGATTTTAAGAACGCGGCAAATTTCTCAATTGCGGCATCTGGATTCTCCTTGATATCATAAGGGAAACCGGTAACCAAAACGCTTTTTTGTAAATCGGAATTTTGACTTACCATAATTTTTCTATCATTGCAAAACGCGCCGCTTCCCTGCTCTGCGGAATACATTGCATTTCGCATTACGTCGTATACAGCACCGCAAATTGTTTCATTATTTTTTATTACACCAATGGAAATGGAAAATATCGGAAGTCCATGAGCGAAGTTGGTTGTGCCCTCAATTGGATCGATTTCC
>JANQLA010000191.1 GCA_028280855.1 Melioribacteraceae bacterium | reverse complement strand
CAACTCAATAGTATTCAGAGGGGATACAAACACTTATTCATATGGGCGGGTAGTATCCGGCTTGGGCGATATAAACGGCGATGGATTTGATGACTTTGGTGTTACATCCTGGAAATACTTTGAACTCTTTTTAGGTAATGAATCCGAGGAAGCAAATAGAAAAAGTATTGTGATTCCTAATAATGATTGTATTTATTTAGGCGAATTAAATGATCTAAATAATGATACCTTTGATGATTACGTGTTAGTAACAGGGGATTTAAGTATTCAGTACGGAAGTTCAATAATAGATACAAGTGTAAATATAAAACCCCCAATATGGGGACACCCGGTAAAAAATTTGGGAGATATAAATGGCGACAACTTATTTGACATAGCATTTGGTTATTCATGGGGAGAAGATCCCTTTGGTGTTGTAAATATATATTCCTACGGAAAATTAGTTTCAATAGAAGATGAAACGAATCTTCCAACAGATATGAGGTTGTTAAAGAACTATCCTAATCCATTTAACCCGGGAACTACGATAGAATATGAAATACAAACAGAAGCGAATGTAAAGATAGATATATATGATCTTACCGGTAAAGAAGTTAAATCGTTGGTTTCAAAAAATCAGCCTGCCGGCATTTACAAAACTATATGGGATGGAAGGAATAATAACAATAACAAAGTATCAAGCGGAGTTTATCTCTTAAAATATACAGCCGAACCAATAAGCGGTTTTGATAAAACTTATAACCGGACTTTGAAGCTTATGTTGTTAAAATAATTGATAATACCGGCTTTCCCGTTTTATAAAAGGAACTGATCGTAATTTAATATAAAGTTAAGTCAGTGGTTTAATTAGAGGAAAAATGTCTCCTATAGAGACTAGAACTAATAAATCAATTAAACCAAAAAAACGGGGTAAAGTTATGAACCTTACAAAATTCTATTCATTAAAATTTATTACAGTTTCATTTATTATACTTTTGTGCGGTTTAAGATTAGATTCTTACGCACAAAAAGTACGCAACGTTTCCTTTTCAAAATCTTTACTTGAGTTGAAAAGCTTAACTGCTGAAGATAATGTAGAATACCAGGAGATTAGAATGGGGGAGCTACAGCTTACCGGTGAACCGGGTAAACCGAACCTGCCGGTTAAGTATATAAGGCTCCTGATTTCTCAAGGAGAAGACGTAGAAAAAATACTTGTTAATGTTAAGAAAAAAGAAACAATCACACTCACTAAGAAAATATTTCCTACCCAGCCCGATATCCCCACTTCAAGCCAATTTTCAGGAATTGAATTCGTAAAACCCGATCCGGAAGTTTACAATTCCGAAAATCCGTATCCCGCTGAAATAATTAAAGTGGTAAATGAAGGTTACTTTGACGGTACAAACCACATTGTTACTTTAGCCGTTTACCCGCTACGTTATTATCCAAAGTCAGACTACCTTGAATTTTACCCGGGTATCGAATTCACGTTGCAAATGAAAAACTCTGAGCGCCAAATAATAACAATCAGGAATCGAAATGAAAAATTTAAAGAACTTTATGATAATGCATTGTTCCAAATGGTAGATAATAAAGATGATATACCATTGTATAGTCTTTCCAAGTCTTATTCAACGTTTAATTCTACGGCTTCAGGCCCTTTACCTGCATATGAATACGTAATTATTACTACAAACGCATTATCAGGGAATTTTGAAAAATTTATGAATTGGAAAAGAAGAAAAGGTTTGGATATTGGCCTGGTTACTGTTGAAGATATTAGTGCTAATTACACCGGCGACTTAATTTCCGGAATAAATGACGAAGCCGGTAAAATTCGCCAATATTTGTATGATTCTTATACTGACGGCACCGTTTGGGCATTATTAGGCGGTGATTATTCTGTGGTGCCTATCAGGTACGGAACTGGATGGAATGCAGAAAGTTGGAGAAGATTGACTGATGACGATTATAAAATACCAGCAGATATTTATTTCGCTGACTTCAATGGTGACTGGCAGGTAGATGGAGATATATATCTTGGTCAACCGAGTGATGACTCACCAGACTATAATCCAGAGATATTTTTAGGACGTTTACTCTGTTCAACTTCAACAGAAATATTAACCTGGACAGAGAAAGTTATTCTTTATGAACAAAATCCCGGCAGAGGCGACAACAGCTATTTGGATAACTCGTTCATGTTTCAGTCAGATGAGATGCAACAACATAACCAGGCGACGGGGGTCGCATCGCGCCTAACAACATTTACGCATACTATTTGGAGCGAATTGCCAAATTATAATGCACCAAACCCGACATTCCCAATGGGCCATGAAGTAATTAATGAAATGAATAATCACTACGGATTATGGAGCTGGTTAGGGCATGGTACACCCAAGGGATGTGTTGCCAGCAGCCATCTTATTAATGAATCACCATGGAACGAAGTAGTTCCCTACGGAGCTTCAGGAAGCGACGGCGGACTGGACGATTTAACAAATGTTGATCATCCTGCAATTGTTTATTCGATAAGCTGCACCAATACGCCATTTGACGACTATGCCCCTAATCCATGGGGATGGGATGTAGGTTATAATCTTGGTGAAGGTTTTACGGTTATGAATTTGGCGTGCGGACCTGCATTTTTAGGCAATACTCGCTATGGTTGGGTTATAGCATCCCATGGGTTACATCTGGAATTTGCAGACCTAATTACTGGCGGAACAACGCACCTTGGCGTAGCTGAGTTAACTTCTAAAGCTATTTATCCCAGTCATTATCTCAGGTACTCGCATAATCTAGTAGGGTGTCCTGAAACACAATTGTGGACAAGCACACCGCATACTTTAACGGGAATAACAGTCACCGATAATATAACCAGTATCACGGTAAACACCGGCTCCGCCCATACTACTATTACTGCCTGCAGTATGGATAATGGAAGCAGCTATTTCTCTTCTGTTCATAATACCTCAAGTCATACTTTTTCGACTTTAGTCAGACCATTATATATTACGGTCACTCAGCAACATTATTTACCTTATTTAGGAATAACCGGTGGTACTATTACAAGCAATACAACTTTACCGGACAATCTGATTGTTGAAGGTAATTTAACAGTGAATTCTGGTGTTACACTGGCTTTAAATCCCGGATCAACAATTCGCTTTGCTGATGGTAAATTGTTAAACGTGAATGGTACTCTAAATGTCAACGGCACAGTTGGAAATATGGTTAGCTTTGACAGAAGCGGAACAAGCGGAAGCTGGGGTGGAATTGAAGTTAAAACCAGCGGGAGAGCGACCATTTTTTATGCTGATATAAGCAACGCAAATACCGGGATAAAAATTATTACCGGCGCTTATCAATCCACAATTCAAAATACTATTGTGCAAAATTGTTACGACGGTATTTTGGTTGAATATGGCAGCAAAGACGCCGACGTTACAATCTCCGGTAATAATACTATCCAGAATAATACCCATTACGGAATAAGTATCACAAATCCCGGCTACGGAATGAATGTTGAGCCTACTATTTCAGGTAATACTATAACCGGTTGTTCCGTCGCCGGTATTAATTTATATGATGTAGGAGACCTTACCATAAGCGGAAACACTATCTACAGTAACTCAAATTCTGCCGGAATAGCCATGTATTATTCGTCCCCTGATGTGACGGGTAATGAAATAAATAATAATTATACAGGCATTGGGTGTGCAAACGCCTCTACACCTGATATCGAAAATAATGATATTGAGGGAAATTACACGGGTATC
>JANQLA010000175.1 GCA_028280855.1 Melioribacteraceae bacterium | reverse complement strand
TGAACGACGCCTCTATTGGGAGTGCGGGCGGAAGTCAGCCGCACGAAAACCGTTCGCCATATTTAACGCTTAACTACTGCATTGCTTTGACGGGAATTTTTCCAAGTCGGTCTTAAGGAATCGCTATTTCTGAGCAAGCTTTGACGAGAGCGGTTCATGAATCAAAAAAATGAATTGGATTTTTGTGGGGCGGCCCGTGAGGTCGCCCTATGTTTTACAAAAAAATGTAAAACTCGCAACGTTTATGAAAGATTAAATGATGTTTAAACGCAAGATTTTTCTTTATGATGGAGCGCTTTTTTACGTTGCGTATGCAGAGCCCGCCCAAGCGCTCATCGCAATAATGTTCTTTAATAGTATAGATATGAGACGACTGTAAAATCTAATGGATAAAAGTTCTTTGGTACCATTCAAGAATGAACGCAAAAGCTGATAAAAAATAGTGTTTCAAGTTTCACCGTTACTTTATTTGCTGCGCTAACTTTAATTGATATAATGTCTTAAGGAAAAACTTAGTAATTAATTATGTAAAATTTTAAAATTCAGGTTGTTAGGGTAACTGTGTTCGCTAATCTTCACTACTGTGCATTTCAATCAAAAACAAGGCTATGATATGCTAAAACATCCTAACGACTTTTATTTAAAGACTTATTGCCTGGCTCAATTCTATAATCAAGTATATCTAACTCAATGCAACCCAATTGGATTGAATAGCCAAACTTTAAAAAGTCCTGCTTTAAAAAATAAATGGGGCTATTGTATTTAACTCATTGTTATATTTAGTAGCTTTTATAGCCATCAATGGCCAATTTCAAACGTGATCTGAAAGCTATTTTAAAAAGGTTCATTTACTTTCCGTTAATTTTTAAATCTTCGAGGTCAATATGAAACAACAATTACTATTCTTTATTATGTTTCTGATTCAAGGAGACAAAACTTATTCCCAAAAACGGCTTTTACAAGAAAGTTTTAAGGCTGACTTTTCAGGTGGCAATACTTATTGCTGCGATAGTTGTAGCTTAAGATTTTATCAAGGTATTTAAGGTTGAAGACTGTCTAATTTCAATTCTAACCCAATAATCATGAAGAAGCTTAGCAAACTCAAAGCGTTAAGAATTGTCGTTTTTGGTTTATTTTTATTTTGTTTGGTATCTCCGTTAGAGCTTTTTGCGCAAAGGTCGCCAACTTTAGGTGAACGAGATGGTTTCCAAAATGGAGTGTCACACTCAATTTCATCAGCACGTTTATCTGATGACAAAGTGCTAATCATCTATAAAGATGGAGTTACAACTTCTACTTCAACTATGTATGCTATAGTTGGTACGGTTTCAGGTTCTAATATTTCATATGGAACGCCGGTTTTTATCAACGATTCTACCCGCACTATGACAACAGTTGTTGCTTTTTCATCCACTAAAGCTGTAGTGATGTATGAGAAATTTCTCACAACTGACGATAAAATTAAATATCAGGTTTTGGATATAAATGGGGATGTAATTACCGTGAATTCCTCTGAATTTATTGGATCGGCAGCGTTAGAGAGAGGTTGGCAATCTTCGTTAAAAGGAGTTGCCCTTGACAATTCAACAATTGTTATTGCGTATGAAAAAAGAGATACCCAAGATGCTATTCGTTACATTGCCGGAACTTTAAATGGAACAAGTATTACTTGGGGAACACCTGTTGATGGTGAAGACGACATTTCAAATGTTGGTATTGCAAGACTTTCCGACTCAAAATTTGCCGTAGCTTACGAGTACAATGATGGTGCAAACAGCGCGGAAGGAAGAGTGATTGCCGGAACGGTAAGCGGAACAACAATTACTCTCGGGGCGGCTCAATCATTTGAATCCTCATCAGCGGTTGGAACCTTAGACATTACTTCACTTAGTGAGTCAGAAGTGGTCATTGCTTACGAAGATGATGGAAGTTCTAGTCCAGCTGATCCGGGTAAAATTATTTACGGAACGATAAGCGGAACTACATTTTCTTTTCCCGGCAGTTCTTCATCATTCTATGCTTCAGGTGATGGTATCGACGATTTAAGTTTAGATGCATTATCTGCTAATGAAGTAATTTTAATGGTGGATGGTGGATCTGCTGACAACTCGGTAATTCATACCGGATTGTTATCAGGTAACAATATAAACTTATCATCTGAAACTGTGTTCCTTTCTGCCGGTCAAGCCGATGATCCTAGTGTTAATGCGCTGACCTCAGATTTAGCGGTTTTAAATTATACAGATGATAACGGTATAAGTGGGACAGCTGACAGAGGCGAGTCGAGGGTTGTAACATTTACATCTACAACTAATCCTGAAATAAATGTTCAAGGTAATTCTGCTGATATTGAATCAGGGGATAGTTCACCATCAACTGCCGACCATACAGATTTTGGAACAGGCGCGTCGCTTTCGCGAACCTTTACCATACAAAATCAAGGTGCGGGAACGTTAACGCTGGGTTCGAATGCCGTTACGATTACAGGCGCGGATGCTGCAAACTTTAGCGTGGATACTCAACCTGCAACATCAGTATCCGGCAGTTCCAGTACAACGTTTGTTATTGATTTTGCATCCGGTAGCGCCACAGCACACTCTGCTGAAATTCACATTAACAGTGATGACATTCACGAACCAGACTATTTCTTTGCAATTGCAGCAGTTGGCGCAGCGTCAGTTGCACCAACAGTCACCACAACGGCAGCGTCATCAATCAGTTCCACTTCAGCTACATTAGGCGGTAATGTCACGGATGATGGCGGTGCAACGGTTACAGAGCGCGGCGTGGTGTATTCATCCACAGATTCAAATCCTGAGATCGGTGATGCAGGAGTGACTAAAGATGCAAATGGCTCAGGTACGGGTTTGTTTTCGGAGAGCATCGGCAGTCTTTCAACTGGCACGATGTATTATTTCCAGGCCTATGCCACCAATTCAGTAGGAACATCATACGGCGGGGTGGAAACCTTTACAACTTTGGTCCCTGACCCAACCGCACTCACGGCCACGACGGTAAGCCAAAGCCAGATTGATCTAACTTGGGACGGGACAAGTTCTCAGTTCCGGGTGTTGCAGAAACCCGATTCCTCGTCAGCCGATGAAACCGACGGAACGAACATTTATGAAGGAACGCTTAAGTCGTTTAATGTAACCGGTCTGGATACCAACACCACATACTTCTTTACGGTATTCGGTATGAACAGTGCAGGAACGGCGTTTTCTTCAGGCAGCCAGAAAGCGGTGGCTTCAACCCTGCCGGCAGAAGACAGCACGCAAACCAACGCCCAAGTTGGGTATTTAGCCGGAGAGACCGACTCCACCTACAGCTACGATAGCCTTGGGGTTGAAATCGTGATCACCACCGGTTCGGGCAGCGATGGCTATTTGGAGCTGTTTCGCATCAATACCTCGCCACAATCGGGT
>JANQLA010000164.1 GCA_028280855.1 Melioribacteraceae bacterium | reverse complement strand
GTCCTGATCCCATTTGCCCGGCAGTGTTTCCATTTTAAATTTTAAAGCGGATGCTGCTTTTGTAAGCGCCCAATCAAGCTGTGTAAAGCCCGGTTCGGTGTCTTCAATATTGGGGAAGACAAGCTTCATCATTTTGGGAATTATTTCCGGGTGATGATTAAAAGGGCCGGTAGTTTGAATCACATTTATTTGATCGAACTGTTTGTAGCTTTCCTTAAATTCAAGCCAGCTTCCGTTTTCTTTTATAACGGAATCTTTAACTTTTTCTTCTAGCTTATTTACAACAGCTTTTTCTTTTGCAGTTGAAACGGAAACCGTGCTTACTGCCGTGGCGGCTGCTCCGACTTTTAGGAAATCTCTTCTCGATAATTTCGGATTATTTTCTTTTTTGGTTTTCATAACAAACCCTGTTTATAAAAATTTGTTTATTTTGTTTGATAATTCCTTCTTCCCGACTACACCGTCTATTCTGTCTACTATCCACCCGTTCTTAAAAAGGAGTATGGTCGGCACTTCCCTTATTCCGAAACTGGCTGTCAAATCAACACTTTTGTCAATGTCAGTTATGTAAAGTTTAATCTTACTTTGATTATCTCTTGCAATATTTAGAATGGGCTTCTTCATCAAATAACTGTTTGCACTGCATTTCGAGAAGAATACCAGGATCACTAAATCCTTGCAGTTGTATAAATTTTCTTCATTTGGGTTGTACTCAAAGCTTTCCATCCTTTCCGTCACTGCTTCTGATCGGTAATTGTTTTCTATTACATGACAAATCCGGTACCAATCGACGAACAAAATAAAAAGGTTAAAAAGCTTTGATTTTAATATGAATTGTGAGTTTGAAAATGTTATGAAGGACGAAGGGTTAGCGATATTTCAATATTTCACGAAATATCGAAAAGTATTATTGGAAGTTAACTTGTTTTTCAATGCCTAATTTTTTTAAACGGGAGTTTAAGGTACTTGCTTTTATACCTAAAATTTCAGCAGCTCCATTTGGTCCGCTGATTTTCCAAGAAGTTGATTCCAGCACTTTTAATAAATATTCTTTTTCGATTTCAATGAATGGTTTTAATTCCGAATCATTATTGACGCTGTCCGGCTTTATTAATCCGGTAACAACAAGTTTATTATTTCTTGAAAGGATGATTGCTCTCTCAATAATATTTTCCAACTCTCTAATATTGCCGGGCCATGAATAATTCATAAAGCTTTCCATGACCACGTTTGGGATGAGATCGATTTGTTTTTTGAATTTAGCTGAATGTTTGTTTACAAAATATTTAACAAGCGTCGGGAGGTCGGATTTTCTATCTCTCAACGGAGGAGAAGTAATAGGAAATACATTTAACCTATAATAAAGATCTTCCCTAAATTTATCTTCCTTAACCATCTGCTCCAAATCTCTATTTGTTGCAGCGATAACCCGAACATCTACTTTAATCGTCTTTGGGCTTCCTACTCTTTCAAATTCGCCTTCTTGCAAAACCCTTAGTAACTTTGGCTGAAGTTCTAATGGCAAGTCGCCAATCTCATCTAAGAATATTGTTCCCTTATCTGCAAGTTCAAACCTGCCTATTTCCTTTGTTAGCGCCCCTGTAAAAGCTCCTTTCTCGCGTCCGAATAATTCGCTCTCAATCAAGTTAGCAGGAAGAGCAGAGCAATTAACTTTGACCAGAGGTTTTTCTTTGCGTGAACTGAAATTATGCAGTGCTCTTGCTATAAGTTCTTTCCCGGTTCCGGACTCACCAAGAATAAGTACATTAGCATCTGTATCGGCAACTTGCTCTATTTTGTTCAATACTTTTTTGAAAGAATTGCTTTCGCCAATCATATCTCCAAAATTATGCTCTACCTTTATTTCCTCCTGCAGGTAAATATTTTCAGCCTTTAACTGGCTTTTGAGTTTTTCAAGCTCATTTTCTCTTTCAACTCTTTCTGTAATGTCGCGGAAAAATACTACAGCAATTTTTGCTTCTTTTAACTTTAGAAATGTAATCGAAACAGAAACCGGGATTGTTTTGCCGTTTTTGCAAGTATACACAGCTTCAAAAGTTCTGGGTTTATTTTCACCTGTTTCCAAATAAAATTGAACGTCAAAATTTTTCTCATGGATTTTGTTGAGCGGAAGTTCGTCGAACTCTTCGTATGTATAACCCAATAAAGTACATGCAGATTCATTGGAACGCTGAATAATTCCATTTTGATCGAGCATAAAAACCCCGTCCGGACTGCTTTGAACCAGGAATCTACCCAGATTTTCGATCAAATTTCTATCTTCAAATATTTGTTTTATCTCTTTGCGCATTCGAAAAAAGTGATTGAGCAATCATTATTCTAATAAAATACGTTACTTTTCTTGAAAGAAACGGAAAATGTTTATCCGGTCAATGTATTCCAAACAAATAATTTATCCGACAATTCAAATGAATGATTTACAGCTTCTATTAGCCTTGAACAAAAATAGAAACTACAAAGCTATAAATAAGCTTTCTTTATGCGATTCCAGAAATTAATAAAATATGAATTTACGATCTTACTATTTCAATACAACTGTTATTACTTTAGTATATCTTTCAACGCATCTGTCGTCTTGTCAATCTGCTCATAAGTAATCGGCACAGGCGGCAACATTCTTATAACAGTTTTACCGGCCGGTAAAGCTAAAACACCTTTGCTCATCAGTTCCAACAGGTATGGCTGAACTTTTTCCCGCAGCTCTATTCCAAACATAAAGCCCATATTTCTTATTGACCGGATTTTATCACTTTGAATTGTATCGAGCTTATTTCGAAAGTAGGTTCCTTTTTCTTCGGCTTCTACCCACAACTTATTATCAAGCATAAATTGAATCGATGCTTTTGCCGCTGCGCATGCTAACGGATTGCCGCCATAAGTAGTGCCGTGCTTTCCTTTAGCAACTTCTATCTTGTCGGAAAAAACCGCGGCGCCAACAGGGAATCCACCACCAATTGCTTTAGCTAAAGTCATCACATCAGGTTGAAGACCGTAATGATCAATCGCAAACATTTTACCTGTGCGGCAAAATCCCGTTTGAATCTCATCAATTATTAAAATAATGTTTTTCTCATCGCATAGCTTTCTAACTGCTCTCAAGTATTCTTCGTCTGCAATGTTAATACCGCCTTCACCTTGTATTGGCTCGAGGATAATTCCGGCCGTATCTTCATCAACTGCGGCAGCCATCTTTTCGAAATTGTTGTAAGGCACAAAAGAAAAGCCCGGTACTAGCGGCCCAAACCCTTCGCGGTAATCTGCTTTATGCGTCGCGCTTAACGCTCCCATTGTTCGTCCGTGAAATCCTTTCATGGTTGAAATGAATTTAGTTTTTCCCGTTGCAAGACGTGTAAGTTTTATTGCAGCTTCCATAGCTTCCGTACCGGAGTTAGTCAAGAAAGCACGTGTGAGACTCTCGGGAGTAATCTCAATTAGTTTTTCTAACAGCTCCGCCTTGGTATCATTATAAAAAATTCCCGGACACGTGATAAGCTTAGCAGCTTGTTCAGAGACTGCTTTTACGACATAGTCGTTAGCATGACCAATTGTAGCGACACCAATTCCCGCTACACAATCAACATACTCGTTTCCTTCAACATCCCATACTAACGCGTCTTTACCTTTTGTTATTACTATGTCACGTTTCGGGAAAACATCAAATTCGTATTGATCTTGTAACTCTTTGTAGCTAACCATTGATAATTGTTCCGTTTCCATTTATCGCCTCGTTTAGTGGGTTATCAACACGACCATCCGCAATGATTACTTGCGTGTCTGTTCGGGAAATTAATTTATTTAATGCATGTATTTTTCTTTTCATTCTTCCTTCGGATTTTTCTTCCAAAGATTGCAATTCCAATCTACTAATTCTTTTCACAACGGTTGATTCATCTTTAGGATCAGACAAATACCCCGGCGCTTCAATAAATTGGTAAACACATTTTGCATTAATCGAATCATTTAACACAGCAATTATATCATCATTTTCGGAATTAATCGCATAGTTATTTTCATCTACTATCGGAACAGTTAAAACCGGGACATACTCGTTATCAATCAATAGATTTAATAAATCGGTATTGACCGATTTAGGCTTTCCCGAATTATCACGAACAATTTTCAGCTTACCCCCTTCCCTCACACGTATTCCCTTATTCCTCACACCTTCGACTAATTTGCCGTCAAGCCCTGTTAAACCTATTGCGTTAATTCCTTTTTGCTGGCACAGCTCAACTATCCTTTTATTCCGCAATCCTGCGTAACTCATCATCATTAAATCCATTGCTTGGTCATCAGTGAATACCGAGGAGTATCCTTTCACAGATGTTATGACTTGCTTCTCGTAATTTAGTTTTTCAGCCAGCTCATCCCTAAACGCATTAGCGCCGTGAACAATTATAAAAGGTTCATTGAAACTCGCTAAGTCGTTTATTATTCCTTCGATATTGATATTTTTGCCGCCGCCGATTTTTATGATATTCATTAGTAAACCTTTAGTACTTTGTTTTCAATTTTTGTCCAATTGTTAATTATGCTTAATGGTTCGGAGCAAATAATTTTTTCAGAGCCCGTATGAGTTTGCAAGGTAAAGTAGTCGGCATCTTTATTGTAAAATGAATTCACATAAAGTCGGACACCATCCGATATTATAAAATTCATTGCTCTTGCGTAGTTTGTTTTTTTATCAATTACTTTTACACCCCGTGTAATAGCATTT
>JANQLA010000071.1 GCA_028280855.1 Melioribacteraceae bacterium | reverse complement strand
ATTTCATCAACCAGATTTCTGCGATTAGCGCGGGAGCCGTAATAATTTGTTATGCTCTGTATACGGTTTCCGAACGCACGGTAAATATCTTTAAAACTGAAAATCTTGTCTTCACAACCGTCTTCTTTATTTTTGGTATCTTTAGGTACATGCATATTGTTTATACTCAGCGCAAAGGTGAAAATACTATTGAGGTGCTTGCTAAAGATATTCCGATGATAATTAATGCTGTTCTATATTCAATAGTTGTTTTTATAATTATATACTGAAATAAAATGATCTTATTAAGAAAAATATGCCCGATGCTTACACTTGTTTTGTTATTTGCTTGTAGTACAAGCGAGAAGACAAGAAAAGAAACAAAATCAAAAGAAGAGCTAAAGGAAATTTTTACACAAGAGGTAAGAGCGGATTTTACAGAGCTTAACGTTTGGGTGAATTTAATGCCGAATTCGCCGAACAGGTTCCATATTTCCGGTATAGTAAAAGTATCCGAGAACTTTAAATACGATATCAATTTTATTAAACTGCAGGATATAGTTGTTCAACAAAATCAAAAAATAATTTATAATATTTCACCCGTAGTGCAGCTCGATCCTGAATTATCAGGCGAAAAAATAAAAATATTCAGATTCTCTACAACACGCGGCTTAGAGATTACCCCCGACCTTGATATTGATAAAACATGCAATCTTGAATTTCTTTTTATCGACGGCAGCGAAGTATACCCGTACCTTGTTGATAACGTAGCAATAATGAAAACTTATTAATGCAATGACACTGGAACTCGTTGGATTAATAATACTGATTTTATTGAGTGGCTTCTTCTCGTCAAGCGAGCTTGCTTATGTAGTATCGAATAGAATAAAGGTTGAGCTTCGCGCTCGTAAAAATAAACTTGCCGCAAAAAATGCAAAGTATTTTATCGAACGACCACAGATATTTTTCAGTACGATTTTAATTTCGAATAATATTGTGAATATTGCTTTTGCGTCATTGTCAACTATATTTTTATTCGAGTTATTTCAATTCAACGACTTTACGATACTGGTTATTTCGTCATTCGTTTTGCTGCTGGCAGGTGAGTTAATTCCAAAATACATTGCGCGTGAACTGCCTGACAGACTGATAATGATTGTTTCAATTCCATTGCGAGTAGTATCCTTTATACTGTACCCGTTTGTTCAGGTTACTTCTTCAATTTCTTCTCTCCTTACTCGGACTGCCAATATAAATGAAGAAAATTATGCATTCCTTTTCGGTAAGGATGATTTTCAAAATCTTATAACCGAAAGTTCGGATGTTGGCGAAATTGGTGAAATTGAATCGGATATAATTAGTAAAGTTATCGATATGGGAGAGCAAAAAATTTATGAAGCAATGACCCCGCGAACAGATGTGGTGGGCATTGAGCTTAAGGCTAATCCCGAAGACGCGCGCAACATATTTATTGAATCCGGCTATTCAAAGCTTCCGGTTTACGAGGAGAGTCTCGATCAGATTAAAGGTTTTATTCATGTTTACGATATGTTTAAGAATCCTAAAAGTATTGAGACGGTTTTACGCCCTATAAATTTTGTACCGGATACAAAGAAATCAATGGAGATGCTTAACGAGTTTCTTGACAAGCAGGTTTCAATGGCTATAGTTGTTGATGAGTTCGGTGGTACCGCAGGTATAATTACTATTGAGGATATTATTGAAGAGATGCTCGGCGAAATAAAGGATGAGTACGATGCTGAAGACGAAGTGTGCAAGAAAATTGACGATTCCACATACATAATTAGCGGCAAGGTTGAAATAGATCATATAAACGAGCAGTTTGATCTGAATTTACCCGAAGGCGATTACGAAACAATGGCAGGGTTCATAACATCGCATATTGGGAAAATTCCCGAGCAAGGAAAATCCTTTACTATTCAAAATAACTACCGGGTGCTTATTATCCGTTCCAACATCAGGAAAGTAGAGCTTGTTAAGTTGATAATTCAACAGGAAGTTTAGAACTTATCAAACCGATCCTATCCATACTAAAAATGCGATTCTTCTGAACATTCTGCCGGGGCCTGATTTAGGTACGAATTCAATTGTTGCTTTTCCTGGGGTCTGGTTGCTTTCAGCAAAGCGGGATTTTTACAACGAATTCTGTACCTTCGCCTTTTTTACTCTTCACATCAATTGTAGCGTTGTTTAGATCGCAATACTTTTTTACGAGGGCTAACCCCAGTCCGTTACCTTCATAGCGTCTGCTGTAACCGCCTTCCTCCTGCGAGAAAGGTTTAAATAGATTGGGAATATATTCCTCCTTAATTCCTACACCGGAATCAATAACGGAAACAAATGCGGTCGTATCGTTTTTTCGAGCATCAATTTTAACGAATCCGTGTTCAGTATATTTCAGAGCATTTTCGATCAAGTTGACAAATACTTGATTTATACTATTCTTATCGGCTTTTATCATGATAGAGCTGTGCTCGTAGTTTGAACTTAACTGAAGTTTTTTTGCTTCTGGCTGTATTGAAAACTCGTTGTATATCGGTTTTAATATTTCCCGAATAAGATCAAAAGTTTTTGGAGAATAGTCGTAGCTTCCTGTTTGTATTTCAGACATTTGAATTATCAATTCAATTGTGCGAATAATTCTCTTGCTCGAAGACTTAATTATATCGTAAATTTCCGCTTGGTTTGTATCAATTGCATCTTTGTTTAGTTGGTATAGTAAACTGGCGCTGTTCAAAAGCGAACTTAAAGGGGTTCTGATTTCGTGTGAAATTTGTGCGAGGAATTCTGTTTTGAGTCTATCCGATTTTTCGGCTTTTGTTTTTGCCTCGACTAACTCGTCCATTGTATTTTGCAAATCAGTTATATCTTCAACGACTCCGTCATAGCATTTGATGTTACCCAATTCATCTTTAACGGCTTTTACACTTTCTCGTATATGAATTATTTTTTCGTCTTTCGTTTTGCCGATATTGTGATAACCGATCACAAGACCTTGTTCCTTCAGTAATCTTTTAAAGTCATCCCTTCTTTTAGGATCAACATATGTGTCCCGTGCATTAACGCTTTGAAACTCTTCTAAGCTTCCGTAACCAAACATTTCGAAAAAGATTTTATTTGCAAAAAGTATTTTGCCGTCGGGGCTTGTTCTGTAAATACCCACCGTAGTATTTTCAAACAAAGTGCGGAACTTTTCTTCGCTTTCCTTTAATGCCGCTTGCGATTTAATTAGCTGTGTAGTATCACGATTAATGCTTAATATTGCCTCTTGCCCTTCATAGTTTATTAGGGACGCGTTTGCCAAAACATATATTGGCTTGCCGGATTTTGAAATGTGTACTGTTTCGAAGTTGTTTACATTACCGGTTTTAAGAACTTTGCTGATGTTTTCACTACCAGAATCTATATCTTTACTCAATTCTTTAAAACTAACGCCAATTATTTCTTCTCTTGAATATCCGTAAACTTCTCCAGCTTTATCGTTAACTTCTAGGATTGTTTCTTGCTCAGGCTCAAAAATTATAATTGCATCGTTTATCTGGTTAAAGATATTCAAGAGCAAGTCGGAAGAATTGTGTCCATTGCTTCCGCAAATATTTATA
>JANQLA010000024.1 GCA_028280855.1 Melioribacteraceae bacterium | reverse complement strand
AGGGATATTTACTTTACCAATAACATCTGTAGTAGCTTTATATATTTCACTTGGCAATGTTCCGCCGTTAGTATCGCAGAGAACCAGCGATACAGCACCGCCTTTCTCAGCGGCTTTTATCATTCTCAAAGCGAAATCGTTGTCATCTTTATAACCGTCGAAAAAATGTTCAGCGTCGAAAATTACTTTTACCCCGTGCCCGGTAAGGTACTTAACGGAACCGTAGATTAATTCTGCATTCTCATCATCTGTTAAACCCAAACTTTGCTCTGAATGAAACCTCCATGTTTTACCAAATATAGATGCATACGGAGTTTCTGCAGCAATAATTTTATTTAAGTTTGGATCCTCTTTTATCTTATCGGGAAATCGAGCAGTCGAACCAAACGCGGTAATTTGAGCGTTCTTAAGATTTATAGATTTTACCTTTTGGAAATACTCTTCATCCTTTGGATTGCTGCCTGGCCAACCGCCTTCAATAATATCAATACCAAAATCATCCAACTTTTGCGTGATCAGAAGCTTATCAGCTATCGAAAGGTTTACACCTTCGCCTTGAGTACCATCCCTCAGGGTAGTATCGAATAATTCTATTTTTTGTAAGTTAGCCATTTTATTATTCCAAATTACTTTATGATATCATTCCGGAAGTTCTCGCATAATTAAACAATCCGCCGGCTTCAACTATCGGCAAAACTTCACCGAGCGGCTTAAGGTAAAAAACTTGTTCTCTTGTTACGTTTTTTAAAACATTATTTTCAAAATCCAGTTCAAGCGTATCACCGGTTTTAATTTTATCATTCAACTTTTCATTTGATTCGTAAGGGACAAGAAAACCGCCGTCAACTGAATTACGGTAAAATATTCTTGCATAAGATTCGGCAATGATAGCCTGAATTCCGGCCTTCTGTAATGCGAAAGGAGCGTGCTCGCGCGAAGAACCGCAGCCGAAATTAGAGCCGCCTATAATGATTTCATATTCCGATTGCCAGTTATCACCGTCAATAAATGGCTTACCGCCTTCCGGTAGGCCGGCTTGTTCAAGCGGAACGCTCGACAATGCAAAATGACCGTATTTCTTCGATTCTTCTTCATCGGTTAAGCTATACACTAAATGCTCTGCCGGAATAATTTGATCAGTATCAATATTATTTCCAAGAACGTACCCCTTTCCCGTTATTATTTTTTCCATTTGCTATCCTTATTTATTAATTTCTTGCTTACAGTCAATGTAACTATATCTATTATATTCTTATCTTAATCGTTACCCTAACCTTAATCTGTTCCTTTATTCTATAAGCCAACCAGATTAAGATTACTACTACATAAAATCCCGCGGATCTGTTATAACCCCTGTTACTGCCGAAGCCGCCACAGTTAGCGGCGATGCAAGATATACCTCGGATTTCTTACTACCCATTCGTCCCGGGAAATTTCTGTTTGTAGTTGATATTACCACATCCTTGTCCTGTGCGCGACCAACAGTATCATCAGGCCCGCCAAGACATGCCGCGCAAGATGACTGTGCAATCTCACAACCAGCCTTAATAAATATTTCTTTCAGCGAAATACCTTTATGCGTCTCAACCTCAAGCTGGGCAGCGACCTCTGTGCTTGCCGGTACTACGAACGTAGGTACCTTAACTTCACTGCCGAATATAATTTCCGCTGCAAATTGAAAATCTGTCAGCTTGCCGCCGGTACAGGACCCGATGTAACACTTTGTAAGCTCCGTACCTGCAACATTTCTTACAATATCCCTGTTATCGGGACTGTGGGGTTTTGCGACCGTTGGTTCAATCTGCGATGCATCATACTCATATTTACTATGATATTGAGCGTTGGGATCACTTTCAAAAATTTCATACGGTTTACCGGTTCTTTCTTTTACATATGCTTCTGTAACTTCATCTGCTTTTATTATTCCGTTCATTCCCCCGGCTTCAATAGCCATGTTGGTTAAGGTCATTCGCTCATTCATAGATAAATCATAAACCGCCTCACCGGTAAATTCCATAGAGCGATAAGTTGCACCGTCGGTGGTTATGTCGCCAAGTATTTGCAGTATTAAATCTTTCGCAGTCAGGTAAGCGGGAAGTTTTCCGTTAAATGTAAATTTAAGCGACTCGGGAACCTTCTCCCAAATTTTGCCTGTACCCAGTATAAATGCCGCATCGGTATTCCCAACTCCGGTAGCAAACATACCAAAAGCGCCTGAGGTACAAGTATGGGAGTCTGTTCCAAACAAAACTGTTCCGGGAACATTATAACCTTCCTCAGCCAGGGCAAGATGACATACGCCTTTATATCGTTCGGTTCCAACGTCGTAGTAGTTTTCAATTTGGTAATCTTTTGCAAACTCGCGCAGCACTTCTACATTCCTGTTTGCGTACTTATCTGCGGTAAAAATGTAGTGATCAGGAAAAATTACAAGCTTTTCTTTATCCCAAATTTTAGCTTGTTCACCAAACTCGCGTTTCCAAATTCCTATTGTGGGAGGTCCGCAAACGTCATGCGTCATAAGCACATCAACGTTCAACCAAACGTTTTCACCAGGTACAACTTTATCTTTGCCGGCGGCCTTTGCTAAAATTTTTTCAGTAATAGTCATTGCCATAATTTACTCCTCAACCAACTTTCAATATTTTTTAAAAAGTATTTCCAATCTGTATAATGCTATAAATATTACACAGCCTCCGTAACTTCGTGCGCATCAATCATGGATTCCAATTCTTCTCTGTGTATCTTCAACTGGTTTATAGCTGAAAGATATGCTTTGCCGCTTGCTTCAATTATATCGGTTGACACTCCTCGTCCGGTAAAAGATTTTTCTTCAGTTCGTATTCTAACAGCGACTTCACCAAGCGCCTGCCGACCCGAAGTAACCGAACGAACACGATACGACTCAATTTTATATCGGGTCGATAATGCCCGATCAATAGCGTTAAAGAGGGCATCAACCGGTCCGTCGCCGGTAGCCGAATCCGCCAGTTCATCACCGTTACATTTGATGCAAACTGTAGCCGTGGGAATAGAATTAGTTCCCGAATTAACCTGCATATACCTGAGATGATAATAAGTCGCTTCACTAAAAATTTCATCACCCATCATAATGCGCAGATCGTCGTCAAAAACTTCTTTCTTTTTATCGGCTAGCTTAGTGAATGTCTTATAGGCTTTGTTTAACTCGTCTTCATTCAGATTGTAGCCGAGTTCTATTAACCTTGATTTTAACCCATGCCTGCCGGAATGCCGCCCAAGTACAATTTTAGTTTTGCTAACCCCAACTGTATCGGGAGTCATAATCTCGTATGTTTCGCGATTTTTAAGCATACCGTCCTGGTGTATCCCAGATTCATGGGCAAAGGCATTTTCTCCCACCACAGCTTTATTCGGCTGAACAATAACACCTGTAAAACCTGATACCATCTTACTTGTATTGTATATTTCTTTCGTGTTTATTTCCGAATAATAACTGAACAAATCCTTTCTGACATTCAATGCCATCACTATCTCTTCGAGCGAGGCGTTTCCTGCACGCTCTCCTATACCGTTAATCGTACACTCCACCTGCCTGGCGCCGTTTTCAACACCGGCAATCGAATTTGCAACTGCAAGCCCGAGATCGTTATGACAATGAACGCTTATAATCGCTTTATCAATATTTTTAACTCGTTTTTTCAACTCGGCAATTTTATAGCCGTATTCATGAGGCATAGTATAACCGGTAGTATCCGGTATGTTAACAGTAGTAGCCCCGGCTTCAATAGCCGCTTCAATTACATCGGATAAGTATGACAGATCGGTTCGACCCGCGTCCTCAGCCGAAAACTCAACATCATCACAAAATGTTTTAGCATATTGAACCATATCGTATGACATTTGGAGTACGGTTTTACGCTTTTCTTCCAAAGTTTTCCCGTATCGGTCATGGCCAAACTTACCCATTATGTGATAATCGGAAGTGCTTGAGAAGGTGTGAATACGTTTTTTTGTAGCATTTTTAACGGCATCCCATGCAGCCTTGATATCAATTTCTTTTGCACGTGATAAAGCAGCCACAATTATGCCCACTTCGCCGGATATTCTTTTTACAGCTTCGAACTGTGCAGGAGAGGATACCGGGAAGCCTGCTTCAATAACATCGCAATTAAGTTTTTCAAGCTGTCTTGCTATCTCGACTTTTTCCGTAACATTTAACGATGCACCCGGTGATTGTTCACCATCCCTTAAAGTTGTGTCGAAAATTATAATCTTATCTGACATTATTTCCCTCTTGCTCATTTAAGTATTTTAATCTATCAAACGAGTTGACGACAATTCATCAACAATTAATTTACAAGGTAAAAACACCTAGCGCCTGCTCGTTATAAACTTCTTCAATATTCTGAATTACCAACCCCGTGAATTCCACAGTGCTTACGATTTTATCTTCCTTCGAGCCGATATCGGCAGTACGGTATCCCTGGTTTAATGTTTGCTCAATTGATTCTTCGATAAGTTCTGCAGCTTTTGTCATACCGAATGAATGCTCGAACATCATACCCACCGATGAAATAGCTGCAATAGGGTTAGCTATGTTCTTGCCCGCTATATCAGGCGCCGAGCCGTGAACGGGTTCGTACAAAGCGTATTCACTACCAAGGCTTGCTGACGGCAGCATACCGAGGCTCCCCGTTATCATCCCAGCGATATCCGAGATTATATCGCCGAAAATATTTCCTGTTACGATTACATCAAATTGTTTTGGATCGCGTACAATTTGCATTGCAGCGTTATCAACATACATATGACTTAGTTCAACATCGGGATACTCCTTTGCCACTTCCTCAACAACATTACGCCAGAATTGCGACACTTCCAGGACGTTGGCTTTATCAACGTTAGTAACATTTCCTTTCCTGTTGCGGGCGGTTTTAAATGCCATATGCGCAATACGTTCAACTTCGTATTTTGAATAAACCATCGTGTTGTACCCGCGGTCGTCGTCGAATCCGCGTGGTTCACCGAAATAAATTCCTCCCGTAAGCTCGCGGAAAACAACAAAATTAGTGCCTTTGAGCACCTCGCCTTTTAAAGACGATGAATTCATAAACGATGAATAAACTTTAGCCGGCCTAATGTTTGCAAAAAGACCGAGCGATTTGCGAAGCTTCAACAGCGCGGCTTCAGGTTTAAGATGATGTTCAAGGTTTTCCCATTTATAGCCGCCTACAGCGCCAAGGAGAACAGCGTCGGAATCATAGCAAGCCTGTAACGCTTCTTCAGTAAGCGGTGCTCCATGCGCATCAAAAGAACATCCACCCATAAGGTGTTCCTGTGTCTCAACACTTACTTTAAATTTTTCTGCAACGTAATTCATTACTTTTAGCGCTGCATCAACAACTTCGGGACCAATTCCATCACCTGGTAATAAGGTTAATCTATATTTCATTTTACTAATGCCTCAAATTATTTTTTTGTTTTAAGCCAACTCATCATGTCCCGCAGATTTGCGCCAACGGTTTCAACCGAATGCTCACTGTTCTCTTTCCTTAGCTTATCAAGATTTGGCTGACCATTCTCGTTTTCTTCTATCCACTCTTTTGCAAAACTTCCGTCCTGTACTTCGTCAAGAATTTTTTTCATTTCATCTTTTACCGCACTTGTTATAACCCTTGGTCCGCGCGTCATTCCGCCGTATTCTGCAGTATCACTCACCGAGTAATTCATCCTGCTTAATCCGCCTTCATAATAAAGGTCTACAATAAGCTTTAGCTCATGCATGCATT
>JANQLA010000158.1 GCA_028280855.1 Melioribacteraceae bacterium | reverse complement strand
TATTACTAATAAACAGGCATGAATAATTTCTTATAATGCAAAACTAGTAAACCAGTTGTGATTTATTAGAGAGAATTTTTAACAAAGGGCTTCAGCCATTGGACAAAAAACATAGGCTTAATTAACAGGTTTACCGATTTTTATATTTAATTGCCTTAGATTATTTAAGAAGGTAATCTTATTTTAAAGCAGATGTAAATCACGATTAATGAAATCCCTTAAACACATATTATCATTCCACAGCCTTAGAACCAATATTATATTTTCATTTAGCATTGTTTCTATTTTACTGGTTGTAACTACAGCGTTATTAAGCTACTCGTTTATTAGAAAGTTGTACCTAGAACAATTGAGCGAACAAGTCAATCTCTTTACAACAAGTATATCACTTCAAATAGAAAAACGATATTTAAAAACATTAACATTCGGAAAGTTGTCCGGGACATCACTGGATTACTTCCAGGAAATTCTAACGAGGAACGTGTTCGATAATTCGATTCAAGAATCATTTATATTCGATCATAATTTTATCTTAATCGCGCACTCGGACGAGACGAAAATTTTAGGAGAGCAGGACCACAGGCTAATGCTTAACAAAAGCGAGATAGATGCTTTAGACGTTAGATCAACAACATCTTCACTACCCTTCAAAGGTAATGATAATCAATGGTACATGTGGGGCTTTGTGCGGCTTACCGATAACCACTGGCTGGCTATTAGAGAAAGCGCAAGCCGGCTGCAACGGGTCGAAGAATTCTCACGATACTTTTGGCTGATTGGAATTTTCAGTGTAGCGGTAACAATTTTGATTAGTATACAGATTGCCAGACGAATAGCTCTTCCCGTTGAAAAACTTGTAGCGTTCAGCAAATCAATCGGATGCGGCGATTATGATACCGATGAACCGTCAAATATAAAAGGCGATCTCAAAATATTAAGCGATGCGTTAAACGCCATGCGCAAAGGAGTTATAAAGCACCACAAAGAAAAGGAGGAGATTCTCGCCAAGATTGCGCATGAAATACGAAATCCGCTCGGTGGAATTGAGCTGCTCGCTAGTCTTACAAAAGAGGATTTGGAAAAGGATAAAAAAAATGCGGTTTACGTTGAAAAGATATTACAAGAGGTTTCCGGCCTAAAGGATTTGATTACCGCTTACCTTCAATACAGCAAGCCTTTGAAAGCAAACCCTTGCTGGTGCGATGTAAATTCTATTACTAATGACGTTCTTAATTTATTTATTCAGCGGACATCTGAGAAAAAATGTAATGTTGTTGTTGAGAACCTAACACAAAAGGTATGGTTTGACCAGTCTCATTTGCGTAACGTAATGGCAAACCTGGTTTCGAACAGTTTAGATACGTTACCTTCCGGAGGACAGATTAAAATTTCTTCTTCGCAACAAAACGGGTTTATAAATATTTCGGTGAATGATTCAGGCAATGGAATTGATCTCAAAAACCAGTCGGATATTTTCGAACCGTTTTTTACAACTAAATCCAGCGGCACCGGTTTGGGTTTGGCAATCTCAAAAAAGTATTGTGAAGAAAACAATGCGTATTTAATCCTTGAAAAAACCGGCAGCAATGGAACCACGTTCACAATTAAGGTAAACCACTCTAATGAATAGTTATAATATACTTGTCGCTGAAGATAACGAAACAATGCGGTTGGGGATAAAAGAAACCCTTTTGCGCGAAGGCCATAAAGTTTATGATTTTAACAACGGGGTGGAAGCAGCAGAATTTGCAGATGATAAAGTAGACATAGCGATAATCGACTTAAAGATGGATCCGATTAATGGAATTGAAACTCTTGAACGAGTTAAACAGAAAAAGAATAGCATAAAGACTCTTATGATATCCGCTTACGGAACAATTGACGAAGCCGTAAAAGCAATGCAGTTGGGGGCCTCAGACTTTTTGAACAAACCCTTCTCACCAGATGAATTGCGACTACGGATAAGAAGCATTGCCAAAGAAATTGAGCAGGAAAACCGGATAAGAATTTTAACCGAGCATAAGGATTTACTGGAAGCTGAAATATACTCTGGCTTTGACGAAATTATTGGACAGAGCGACGTGATTAAAGAAGTCTTTAGCACTATTGGAAAAATTGCCTCAACCGATAGCGCCATATTAATCAGCGGGGAAAGCGGAACCGGCAAAGAGCTTGTTGCGCGTGCTATATACCGGAAAAGTGTTCGCAATAACAAACCGTTTATAAAGCTGAACTGCGGTGCGTTAAACGAAAACCTGCTTGAAAGCGAATTGTTCGGACACGAAAAAGGCTCCTTTACCGGGGCCATAAAACAAAAAAAGGGCCGTTTCGAGCTGGCGAACAACGGCACATTGTTTCTTGATGAAGTTGGTGATCTCGCCCAATCTACACAGGTGAAGCTTTTAAGAGTTCTCCAGGAAAATGAATTCGAACGGGTCGGAGGCGAGCAAACAATAAGAACCGATGTAAGAATAATTGCGGCAACAAACAAAGACTTAAAAAAACTCGTTAACGAAAATATCTTCCGTGAAGATCTCTACTATCGGTTAAGCGTTATTCCGATTGAGCTCCCGTCGCTGCGAGAAAGAAAAGAAGATGTGCCGTTGCTTGCAACTCATTTTTTAGCAAAGCTTGCTAAACGCTATAAATTGCGGTCCAAAATTATTGATGAAAAAGGAATGAACTTGTTGGTCAACTATTCATGGCCGGGCAACATACGGGAACTAGAAAATGTGATTGAAAGGCTGTTTGTTATATCGCCAGATGTTAAGCTCGACAATGATTTGATAGCGCGGCATTTAAGCGACAAAAGTTTTACTCCTGTGCATGGAAACGGATTATCGCTGGACGACAGTTTATACGCATACGAAAAAAACCTGATAATGCAGGCAATGAAAAATGCGGACGGAGTTAAAAATAAAGCTGCTAAACTGCTCGGCATTAAAACCAGCACTTTGTACTACAAATTAGAGAAATTCGGGTTGTTATAACTATGAAAGACTTACTGAATAATTTTCATATAAAATTTTTACCGGGTTTACTTTTTCTTTTAACCTTTGCTCGCCCAATTTTGCCGCAAGCAATTGCTAATGAAGAAAGAAACTATAACTATCTTAATACTTTGTTAATCGAACTGCAGCAGGAATACGATTCTTTACTGGTACACTATGAAAACGAGACAAGGCTTATAAACGAAGCTAAAGCAAATAATAGTGATGAAACCGAAAGCCTGCTTGCAAAAGCTGTTGTTACTTCAAACCGGCTGGAACAAATACAATCTGAAATTTTACATACCAACGAGAAAATTGAAGCAAGTCGAAAGCAATTGTACGCCTTGTACTCAACACAAATTGATTCTTTAAGAATGCTGGAAAATATCGATAGCTTAGACGGAAGCAGTGAACGGCTAAATTTCAATATACTGTCGCTTATTCAAAAGCGATTTAGTGTAACCGCGCAGACTAAGGTTTTATCATACTTCCCCGAAGAATTGTTAAAAATAAACCTGATGGAGCCTACGGATTCGAGCGAGGTAAAAATCTATTCCGATTATCTTACAAGCGCCATTGCCGAAATTGATTCACAAATAATCAACACAAACAACCAGATAGAAAAACTCGAAGAAATGCAAAACCTTCAAAGTAAAGTTGATCAATTTATATCCGATATTGAGTTTGAGAATGCGTCCGACAGGTTATTCACCCAATCCGGCTCATATCCGTTAACAGGCCCGGAAGGAAATAAAGCTAGAAACGATTACGGACAGACTAACATGGATATCGCGTCAAATTCTTTAAGGCTTCACAACCAGCTTAGTTTATTCTCTTCGAATATTGCCCAGGGAGATTTAAATACAATGGACGCTATTGATTTCGAAAGTTTTACGCAACAGGATTATTATAATCTCCTGGTAGAATTAAATAGCAGGCTTACAAATTACAAAGAAGCATTACAGAATATTCTGAATAAGAATGAATAAATTATTTTTTCTTCCGCACTTTACCGTTGTTTTTATTTTTATCCAAAGTAATGATTTACAGGCACAAGTATCCGCCCGTATAGCTCTGGAAGGAGGTTACTATTCAACCGCAAACTCGCTATCAAATTCGAACGAAAGTGTTGAAGGACGAATTGACGGTAGATTAGATTTTAGAAGCCAGTCCAAATCAAATGTAACAAAAGTCAGCATGCGTGTCCGTCCTGAAATATACGGTCTGGAAAATTCTTTGACTTCGTATAAGTTAAAAGGCCTTGCCTATCACCAGTTAAGTTTATCTAAGAATGCTATTGGCGTTGGAATCGAAGGAGCAATGAATCGGTATTCATTTTCGAACAGAGAAACTACTCTTGATTATTTCTCCATTCATACAACTTTCAGCCGGCCCGTAGCTTCTCAAAGTTTTTTTTCCGCTAAAGCAGGCTATACGGTACGAACAAATGAATACGATTCAAACCTGGAAATTGACCTTGTGTTTATAAATGCTAATTACTCGGTTAATGTTGCCCGACGGACTATTTTGGGAGCCGGGATTTATGTAGAGAGGTTTACCTCTAAATTTGAACCTAACGCAGAATTAGAAAATTTTTCGCTATCGAATAAGGGTTACAGGTTTGGCCCTTTGTTAAATTTTGAGTACCAGGATAAAATGATCATCAAACTGAATTATAATTTAATGCTGCATTTATCCGATGTAACTAAGAATTTTTCGGCAGAGCATTTTGCCCAGGTAGTAGCGGCTAAATCGTTGAAACGGAATGTCACGTTAATGCTGCTGGCGGAATACTACTACGGCGATCTTCGTTTCAACGAATCAACTTCATTTGATAAGTACCTTTACTTTCCCTCAAATAACGAAAACGAAATTTACGGCAAACTTGTGGTGGATGTATCCGCCTCCACTGAAGTTTATTTAAGAACCGGTTACTTCAATATCGATCTCCAGGTAGAAAATCAATCGCTATCCGGCTGGAATATGCTTTTCGGAATTCAGACACGAATTTGAGATTCGGCACTAGTTAGTTAATGTAAACATTCTATTAACTTGTTCAATCACTCAATACTAATCCTTTTCATAACGTACTCGCTTTCATTATGCAGTCGATCTAAAGCAGTGACAAGGTAAGTATAATTGCCTTTCGAAATCTTACCGCGTTCATCAATAAAAATAGTTTCGCCGTCAAACGTTTTATATACGATGTTAGCCGGATTTTTGACTGTTAGCTGCTCGCCTTCTTTCATTCTATAAACTATATAATAGTAAGGATAATCCCCGTCTTCAGCAGGCGCCGGGGTATTCCAGTTAACTATAACATCTTGCCCGTTAACGGATATTTCAAGATTGGTTGGCTTGTTCGGCGGAACTGCATCTTTCCATTCCATCAGCGGCGGTATTGCTTCGTATTTGTAATAATTCGTTTGAAGCGTATCGGCAAAGCCCGACCAGTTAAGTGAGATAGACTTAGCGCTAAAATAAACTGAGCCATGAACATTTGCCGTGGTTCTATTCATTTTTATTTGATCGCCGATTTCAGTATAGCTTCCCTTATAATCTTCAGCAAACATTTTGCTTGAGTAATGTCCGATATACAAATGCCTGTCGTTAGTTACTGTTGACCACCAGGGTAAGAGTTTCCTGTATGCAGCTAATTCATGATCCATTTCCCAATAGATTTGCGGTGTAACATAGTCAACTATCTGTTCGTTCAGCCATGCCAGCGGATCGCAGTAAATAATATCGTATGAATTGAACCCGTTTGTTCCTGCGTACTTATTCAGGACAATACCGAAGGGACTAATACCAAACTTAACGTATGGTTTCTTTTTGTTTACCACCTGGTAAATTTCACGCATAAGCTGGTTGATGTTATCCCGGCGCCAATCGTCTATGTTCGTAAAGCCGCGCGGGTAATTTGCGAAAGTCAGCGAGTCCTCGTTACTGACTTTTGGCCCGTACGGATAAAAGTAATCGTCAAAATGGATGCCGTCGACATCATAGTTTTCCAGAACATCGGTCATTACATCTAAAATATATTTACGTGCTTCGGGGTGGCCCGGATCCAGCATTTTGTATTCAGGGAATTCCAAATGCCATTCCGGATGTTTTATAGATACATGATTTTCATTTATTTCATACAAACCTCTTTTACGTACCGAACGATAGGGATTAAACCATGCGTGCAACTCCATTCCCCTGCGATGAGCTTCTTCAATTGCTAATTCCAGCGGATCATAATATGGATCGGGCGCCTTCCCCTGCTCACCGGTTAGCCAGTGCGACCACGGTTCGTACTTTGAATTATAAAAAGCATCGCATTCGGTTCTAACCTGGAAAAATATCGCGTTAATTCCTACGGCTCTTAATGAATCGAACATACGTGTAAGCTCGATATACTGTTCGCCTGTTGATAAATTATTCGTGCTGGGCCAATCAATATTAACAACCGTAGCAACCCAAGCACCGCGGAATTCGTGTTTGAGGTTATTGTTCCGGGATAAAGCGTTTGAAGAGCAGATCAAGATAAAGAGAAAGATTAGGATTAAGAAATTGGTTTTCATTGTGCCGTTTTCGCTTTTAGTTTCAAAAATGAGGTTGACTAATCTATGAAAAAGATATTAATAGAACACGGATGACACAGATTGAACAGATTTTCGCAGATAAAGTTTTGGTATTAATCCGTGTTTATAAGCATAATCTGCGTCATCCGCGTTCCATTAAAAATGCAGCTTTAATTCACCCTCAGCTTCTGATTCTATCTTCCAATAACTGTCAACAATATTATCCAGGAAAACTTGGTCATGGCTAACTAATAATAACGCACGGTTGTATTCACAGGTAACACAGATTAAGCAGATTTCCGCTGATAAAAAATCCTTTAAAATATGTTTAGAAACCTGTTAATTGTTATTATTGTTAAACGACCTAAATGAAAATTTGAGGTATATATGACTTTTGATTTTAACAAGTTCACGCTGAAAGCGCAGGAGACAATGCAAAACGCGGTTGAAATTGCTCAGAACTATAACAACCAGATTATCGAACCTGAACACATAGCTGCTGCTATGCTGCAGGATCCCGACAATGTTGCGGTTTCCATTATTCAGAAAGCAGGTATAAACGCAGATACACTAAAAATTAAATTTGGCGAGCTGCTGGAAAATATGCCGAAAGTAACAGGAACGGGTGTCGGCAGTCAGCAAATGTCGCAATCTACAGCAGCAATGTTGGACACGGCGGCAAAAGAAGCCGCCGGCTTAAAGGATGAATATGTATCAACCGAACACATTCTGATCGCATTAACTGAAAGTAAAAGCAATGTCGGTGACGAACTAAAAAAAAGCGGGCTTACGAAAGATAAGGTGCTTGCCGCTTTGAAAGATATAAGGGGCAACCAAAGAGTTACTTCGCAAAATCCCGACGACACTTACCAGGCATTAAAAAAGTACGGAAGAGATTTAAACTTCCTCGCAAAGCAGAACAAGCTTGACCCTGTTATTGGTCGCGATGAAGAAATCCGCCGCGTACTTCAAGTATTGTCACGCCGAACTAAAAACAATCCTGTTTTAATTGGCGAACCCGGCGTTGGTAAAACCGCCATAGCCGAAGGAATTGCGCATCGGATAATTTCCGGCGACGTTCCCGAAAACTTAAAGACAAAGCGAATAGTTGCGTTAGATATGGGAGCCCTGGTTGCAGGCACACAGTTCCGCGGACAGTTCGAAGAACGAATGAAAGCCGTGATTAAAGAAGTGCAAAACTCGAACGGCGAAATAATTCTATTCATCGACGAGCTTCACCAGCTTGTTGGTGCGGGGCGAACAGACGGCGCAATGGACGCAGCAAATATCCTGAAGCCTGCGCTTTCGCGCGGAGAGCTGCATACCGTAGGAGCCACAACATTAAACGAGTACAAGAAACACATCGAGAAAGACGCCGCGCTCGAACGTCGTTTTCAACCCGTGTTGATTCAGGAACCAAACGAAGAAGACTCTATTTCTATTCTCCGCGGATTAAAGGAACGTTACGAAGTTCATCACGGTGTTCGTATAACCGATGCCGCCATAGTTGCTGCTACACAGCTTTCAAACCGTTACATCTCCGATCGCTTCTTACCTGACAAAGCAATTGATTTGATTGACGAAGCAGCATCAAAACTGCGCATCGAAATTAATTCAATGCCCGAAGACCTAGATGCACTTGAGCGAAGGGTAAAACAGCTTGAGATTGAGCGTGAGGCACTAAAAAGAGAGAAGGATGATGAATCAGCCAAACGTCTTGAAGAAATTAATAAAGAATTGAGCGACATAACAGAAGAACGCAACCAGCTTAAAAGCCATTGGCAGCTCGAGAAAGAAAAGATTCAAAAAATCCGTGACATGAAAACCGAAATGGAAAACGCAAAAGCTCAGGCCGATAAATACGAACGCGAAGGTGATCTTGGCAAAGTGGCCGAGCTACGATACGGAAGGATCATTGATCTCGAAAAACAGCTAAAAGAAGAAAGCAACGAACTGAATAAGATTCAGAAAAATAAAAAGTTGTTGAAAGAAGAAGTTGATGCTGAAGACATTGCCGAAGTTGTAGCCAAGTGGACCGGCATACCTGTTAGCCGTATGCTCGAAAGCGAACGAAGCAAACTTGTACGGATGGAGGAAGAGCTTCATAAAAGAGTAGTTGGACAGGAAGACGCTGTAGTTGCAGTGGCAAATGCCATTCGCAGATCTCGCGCGGGATTGCAGGATACTAACCGTCCTATAGGTTCATTTATATTTATAGGCACAACCGGCGTTGGTAAAACCGAGCTTGCCAGAGCGCTTGCAGAATTCCTCTTTAACGATGATCACGCAATGGTTCGAATTGATATGTCGGAGTACATGGAGAAACATTCCGTATCGCGTTTAATAGGAGCGCCCCCGGGGTACATCGGCTATGAGGAAGGCGGACAATTGACAGAAGCGGTGCGTCGAAGACCTTATTCCGTGATTCTGCTCGATGAAATTGAAAAAGCTCACCATGATGTATTCAACATACTACTGCAAGTTCTGGACGACGGACGCTTAACAGATAACCAGGGAAGAACTGTTGACTTCAAGAATACTATTATAATCATGACGTCAAACCTTGGCTCGCAAATGATTCAGGAAAAACTGCACAGCATGACGGAAGAAAATCTTGACGAGATTCTTGGCGAATTGCGGACCAAGCTTTCGGAACTGCTTCGGAATACAATTCGTCCCGAATTTTTAAACCGGATAGATGAAGTTGCGCTGTTCAAACCATTACTCAAAAACGAATTGATGAAAATAATCGATATTCAATTAGAACATGTGCAAAAATTACTGGCCGATAAAAACATTACAATCGAAGTAAGCAAGGATGCCAAGGAATATATCCTCGATATGGGCTACGATGCAACATTCGGCGCGCGACCGCTAAAACGTACAATTCAAAAGCATCTTATTAATCCGCTTTCAGCCGAGCTATTGATGAACAAGTTTAACCCCGGCGATAACATTTTTATTGATGCTCCCGGTGACGGCAGATTACATTTTATTAAGAAATAGTTAGCCGCAAAGCTCCAAAGTCACGAAGAACAATTTTATGTAGGTATCGCAAAGTTTGCGATCCCTGCGTTCATAAATTAATTAGCATCTCTGCGCAGCATAACTTATCTTAGCCAAATAATACCAGATGTATTTTTATAATAGGAGGACCAATGAAAAAGTTATTCTTTGCAGTAATCGCTTTATTTTTTGTATCAGCACTCTCAGCACAGGACTGGAAAAAAGTGGTAGATGAAACGAATGCTGTTTTTATCAAATATATGATGGAAGACAATACCAAAGCCATGATGGATATGTTCGTTGATGACCTGATTTCTTTACCAAGCTATCAGCCAATGTTTGAAGGTAAAGAAGCAATGAAGGAAATAAGTGAAATGAATAAACAAATGGGTATGAAATTCAATGATTTTTCACTAACCACTAAACATGTAATGGACGCAGGAGAATATGTAATTGATATAGGAACATATTCATTAAATATGACAATGGCCGGAATGCCCCAACCGATTACAGATAAAGGTAAGTACATTACAATTTTCGAAAAACAAGACGACGGTTCCTTAAAAATAGCTGTTGATACATGGAACACAGATATAAATCCGATGGAAATGATGGGAAGCGAAATGAAAGAACACGGCGAAAAAGAACATAAAAAAGACGAAGATCACGACTAACCCGATAATATCCATCCTTTAGAAAATTTAACCTTCGACGTCGCGTGAGTCAGACGTCGAAGGTTACTAAACTACCAACAAAATAATAGGTTCATCATTTCAGCATCAACCCCGTAAAATAGAACTGCGGGATTTCTGGTTAAGTGATTTAGCAATCACTTAATCATCAACATCTTCTTAACTTTTGAAAAGTTTTTATGATTCGAAGGATCAGCCGATTGCACATCTATTTTGTAAATGTACATACCGCTTGCTAAAGTACTTCCGTCAAATTCTACTTCATAATAGCCGACGTCCTGTTTCCTGTTTATTAAGGTTGATACTTCTTTGCCGAGTACGTCGTATACTTTTAGTGTTACATGACCGCTTACCGGTATCTGATACTTTATCATTGTGCTTGGGTTAAACGGGTTGGGGTAGTTCTGTGCAAGCCCGTAATCCTTAACAACACTAAGGGATTCTATTGTTATTTCTTCTGTTTTACCTTTTGGTAAACCTTCCGGTAAGTAATCTACTTTGGTTACAAGGTTCATTTCTGCTTCAAGGTTTTCATCAATTACCAGCGCAAGTTTTACTTTGCGGGTTTGTTTGTCTTCTGCTTTTACGCCGTATTTCTTGGTAAGCATATCTCTTGAATCTATCTGCTTAAGCTTTATGTTTTTAAGTTCCTGTATTTGCCGACCTGTTTCTGCGTCAATCATTATTACCGAAACATCTATTCTTTTATTTCCGGCTAAGGTTGGTTTTGTATTGTTTTCGGTTTGAATACCGAAGATAAATTCTAAGTCTGTTTTGTCGTTTATTTCAAATGTTTCGGTTACCAGGTAGTCGTTAAATTCCATTGCTGTTTTTTCACCTGGTAATTCGTCCAGGGCTTCATTGGTAATTCCTATGTTCTTTCCGTTAACGAGTATGTTTCCCATTTGGATAAATAACCTGTTGCCGTCAACTGCAAGGTTTACTTCCCTGGTTACGGGGCTTTGCTTTTCGCTTGATTTCTGCAAACCTCCCTGCCCGTGAAATGCAAATGAATAAGGGGCGCTTTGTTTTTGCAGTATTGAAATTCTTTGATCCGTAAGAGAGCTTCCGTTACTTACTTTTACATCGCCCATATACGGAATGCTCCTGGTTGAGGAAGGATTGTTTGTCCATATAAATTTACCGTTGGTTGTACTGCTGCCCAACGCTATGGTTGCAGCCTGGGTATCGTTGGTATTTGCGTTTATTGTTTCAACGTTTTCTCCGCCGCCCATTGAATAGGTATAGTTTATTACGTGCCAGTTACCGTTGGTGTTTATCCTCATGGCGCCTTCCTGAATGTGTGTTCCTACTTGCTCGCTTATCCAGCTTACGTAAAACCGATTCGGGTAGTTCGGACTGTTGTCTTCAGTTATTGTTGGGCGGCGATTTCCCCAGGACGCCAGGGTTGATGACACTTCGTAGTAGCCTGAATATGATAAAGAGATTGGCTGCCAATCACCTACAATTTTTGTATACTTAATTGAAGTTCCCTCCTGCCAAACTACGTGGAATGTACCTAAGTCAGGTGAGTTATCTTCCTCTACGATCGCCGGATAGCTGGAACTAGAGCCCGAATTTGGTATAACTTCAGAGATGTATGGTTCAAAACCCGTTCCGTCTTTTAGATCAACGCTGCCGTACCAACAATGAATTCCGGGGTTCTCAGAATAAAATGGAATGTAGGGGACATCATATACCAGCATAATTTCATCTGTTTTTCTCATTGCAAGTGATGGGGTAAGATCATAAGAATAATCTAAAGACGCTTGAGGAGTAATTACTTGTGAATATACAGGTGTATGAGAATTATTTATATAATAATGCAATACTATTTCCGAATTGCCGTTGCTTCCCTCTCTTTGGTAAGAAATTAACACAGAATTAAAAACTCTAATTTTATCAGCTACTATTGCCGGTGATTTTGCATTGCCGGAATATAGCGGCTGACCATTATTCATTATTGTCCACGTTGAACCGTCATCGGTTGAGATCTCGTAAAAAACCTTCCCCATACTTTCATAAACTTTGTGTAAAGTGGTGTCCTGAGTTTTAGCTATCCGCCGCTGGTTGTTGTGGGAGTAGGTGCCTGCATCCCCGGTTAGGTTTACGCCCTTATAGTTGGCGGTAACTACTGCCTGGTCAGCGGTAAACACAACCGGTGTTTCGTAAAACCCGCCGGAAAGCTGCGGCGTGTTTAACTGCTGAGTTCCTGTTGACTCCCAGCTTATAAAATTAACATTACCTGCCGCTAAAGGTATTGTTTGCGGGAATTTAACAGAATAGTAAAAGTTATTTATAGGCTCTTGGTTCTTAAATATTCCCCTGTAAGCAGCATTTTCATAGACTCTAAAAGGAGAACCAAAGGGTTTTAAGCCGCCCGACATACCGGAGTTATAATCGCCGTAAGTTAGATCTGTTTGATCCAGAAGCCAGGGATCCTTAAAGTAAATTTTATTGTCGGAATCGCTTACATTTTCTAATCCTTCAATCAGGTTCCTGATTACAATATTACCTGTGGTTGTCTCAAAGTATGAAAGGAATCGGTTATTATCATTTTTATCGAATGAAAATGTAGCATGATTGATTATAGTAACACTTTGATTTTTGTCAACCCACCGATTCATCAATTCACTGGTATTTTCTTTAAAGTCCTGGTCGGCTTTTAATGTAACCTGGGCGCCAAAATCTTTGGTGTCTTTGAAAGGTACGAACGGTGTTTGCTGCCAGGCGCTGTTTTCCCAGTATTCCGCCTGGCCGAAGCTATCTTCGCCGGAATCTTTCTGATCAAGCAAAAAGTTGTATTGGGGTACGTAAGTAATTTTCAATACCGGCTTATCAGGGTCATTTAATTTATGATATATCCTGTTGGCTGAATTTTGTTCATCGGTGTTTTGAAGTCCCAGGTAAACGGTTTTATTCAAATTGTTATCAAGGATATTTTTTATTTCATCGACAAACGCCTGGTAGTCAACCTGGAAATCACTTCCTGTAATAGTTGCTCTTTCATATTGCGTGCCCGTGCCAACACTATCGAAATACGCCTTTGGTGACGACGAAACCGGGAATCCGGGTTTGTTGAATCCTTTAATATAGAATGAGTTGCCGTTGTAATTACTGAAGAATAAAATACTCAATGAAAGGTTCTGCAGATCAATGCCATCAGGGAATGTAGAACCATTTATCGTAAAACTTAAATATGATCTGACACCCGGGCCTAAGTTTATTTCATGAGACTGGTAACTGTTTTCTGAAACCGAAGTACCGGACCCTTCTATAGCAACAGTAACGGCATCGCTGAAAGTATCTATGTGGTAAATCGCCTCAACAGTATCACTTTCAACTTTATCATTATTCGGGAAAGTGTAAACTGATTTTGCTTTTATTTTTGTTGTTGACGTAACCGGAATCGGAGCAGTGTAATCCAGTGTTGGGGCGCTATTATCCGTTGAGTATTTGATAACGGCTCCATCTGTAGAAGTATTTAAATAAACATTTTGAGCAATTGGATAAGTGCCGCCCGGCGGATCAAACGTTGGCGGCGCGGGAATTGTAAGAATCTGGAACAAACCGGACTGCCCGATTTTTTCGCTGCTGCTATTCAGAAATCGTAAAAAGTACCATCCTTTTTCATAACTACCTGGAAAAGTCCAGCTTAGTTCGTTATTCAAGGTCCCTGGATATGAAGGCTCACTTGACGTTATTGTCGTAATAGGAAAAGTTGTATCTTTTTTGTACAGTTCAATCCGGATATTATCAATTACATCAGTATTATCATGCATTTAATAGTATAACTGCTTCCCCTCATTATTTCTTCGCCCGGTTTGGGAGATATTGTTGTAATTTGTCTTTCAACGTTCCAGCCGATATCTTCCAATACGCCCAGTACAAGGTAGCCCGGGTTCCTAATTACTTCGGCGGCGCTTAAAAAGGGCGTTAGTAAAGAGTTCGGGTCGCCCTCGGGAAATGCCGTTTCATCAAAGTGACCTATACTTGAACCGCTTTTCCAGGCAGAAGGAGCGTAAATTTTGGGCGCACTGTTATTATTTACTTTCTTGGTTTTTGTTCCGTCATAATAAACATTATTACTGGTTAACTGCTGCCCAAGTTCATATGAGGGACGCGCAATATTAATCAAATAATTATTATCGTGCTTTAGGTACTCGTCATATATTTTAGGATATTTTTGAGCTGTGTTCGTTGGAATTCCAAGCTCTCCAAAATCTCCGTTTGAGCTGCTCTTAGTCATACTGGATGTAAAACCTAAACCGTGAGCCATTTCATGCAGGGCTAAGGTTACAAAATCATATTTATCTTTGATTGGAATTCCATCTAAATCAAAAGAGAACAGGTTTGAATCACGCTTTGCCTTGTTAAAAGTTATTCTCATATCTTTTGAACCGTCGTTTAGTCCGGCATCTTTCTGCTTTGCAAAGGCTTTCGCGTAATGAAAATTGTTTTTAGGTGCATTTGCAAAATTATTTCGTAAATATGTTTTAGTTTCGGCTAAGGTTGCTCCGCTAAGAGAGTCGCTCCACTTTACGTTGATAACTATTTGCGTATTGTCCTTTAATAAGTGACTCCAGATATTTACCGCTTCGTCCAAAGCGTCCGTATGCTCTAAGATCCATTCACCGGGATCTTCGTAAACAATTTGGATGTTTGCCTGCGCAATTTTGTTTAGCGCGACCCTGTCTTTATAAATGGACGGTTCTTCAACAACGGTAAATGCATTACCGGCTTTTGCTTCCGACTTAGTCAATATTGAATATTGCCCGATCGAAATTTTTGTGATTGTAAACAAGAAAACTAATAGCATGAATCTTTTCATGATTCACCTCCGTGATTAATGATTTTGAGGCGGGCATTTGTTATTTTGATACGGAAATAGGGTTGCTTTAATTTGTTTACCGCAAACGAGAACTCTATTTCTTATCTTTACTACTTAACCCCCGGCGCCGCCTTACGCCGGGGCGTTAAAAACTTTATTACTTTACAATACTTTTTATCTCTTTCCTATTTTAACTACTGCTCTTCCGTTTTTATAACCTGCCATTACAACTAAATTATCAGAAACATATACGTATGAATAAAACCCATTCCCATTGCTCTCTAAATTTTTCCAGGTTTCACCGTTATAATGCAGTATTAGGTTAAAGTCCCCAACTGCAAAAACATTATTTAGCCTGCTTCCTGAAATATGACCCGAATAGATACCTGGCAATCCTTTGATTTCGCTCCACTCTTTTCCTTTCCATTCTTTTATTCCATCTCCGCTTGCATAAATTGGTAATCCTTTGTTCGTCCAAACTGCTGTTATCCTTTTTTCATTATTCCACGGAAACTCATCAATGCTGTTGTTTTCATCAATGGTTAGAATCTTCCTGTCACTTAATTGATATGTGTATGTTACTGTTGCAAATACTTTCCACTTATTATCAACCGGCGATTGATAACCGAATATATCGGTTATGCCTCCGTTGATTGGTCCTGCATCAAGTTTAGTCCATCCTTCGCCATAGTAATGGTACAAAGAGCCGTCCCTTCCGCTGCCTAAGTAAATGTTGTTTTCATCTTTTGCCCACATACAGCTTACCTGACCAGTAAAGGGCAGTTCTTCTAAAAAATACGCTTTTTCGGTTATACTACCATCCTGCCATTGAACAAGACTGGAGGAAGAGCACAAATAATTATTGTCTTCTCCAAAACTCCAGATTGTTCTTGCTATTCCAGATCGTAGTACTGTTTGGTTATATTGGCGAAATTTTGTTTTTTCAATTTTCCATTCATTCCCATCCCAACGAACCAATCCATACGGTTCGGAATCAAAGTTACCGTTTGCATCTTCAAGGTGTACTTCTCCAACAGCCCATATCTGGTAGGTCCCACCGGTTTTTTCCACTACAGCAACATCATATAGAAAACTTTGGAAATCTCCGAAGGTATGGGTTTCCCAGGTAAAATCGTGGCTCGTAGGCTCAAGGGTGCTTAAAACAAGATTGTTGCTTTTACCAACAGTTTCGGTTTGTTCCGTAAGTATTGCGCTGTAACTGTAGCTTGTACTTTTAGCCAGGTTTGTATCCGTTACTATTGTATCTTTAATACCGGCATTAAAAGAAAGTACTTCTTCTCCATCCCGTTTAAGTACTACTTGTTGATCGGGGTTTGGCGAATCAAGTTTTACGTGTATGTATGCTTCACCAACTGCAACATCT
>JANQLA010000551.1 GCA_028280855.1 Melioribacteraceae bacterium | reverse complement strand
TAAAACTGAATAAGAAAAAAGTCCGGGAAAGCAAATTAAAAATGGGGCTGAATCAAGTGTTGTGAGACAGCCCCTTTCTTTGTTTAGATTCTAATTGCTCATTCTATTCACCAAATCTCTCATTGACTAATTCCATAATTTTAATACCCGCAGCAGGAATTTTTGTGCCCGGGCCAAAGATAGCGCTTGCTCCGTGTTTGTAAAGAAAGTCGTAGTCCTGTGACGGAATAACCCCGCCTACAATAACTATGATATCATCACGACCAAGTTTGGCAAGTTCATCAATCAATTGCGGAAGTAGTGTTTTGTGCCCTGCGGCTAGCGATGACATTCCAACGACGTGTACATCATTTTCAACGGCTTGACGCGCAGTTTCTTCAGGAGTCTGGAATAACGGGCCAACGTCAACATCAAAGCCCATGTCGGCGTAAGCGGTTGCAACTACTTTAGCGCCACGGTCGTGTCCATCCTGCCCCATTTTGGCAATCATTATTCTCGGACGCCGTCCCTCTTTTTCAGCGAATTCATCCGTCATCTTACGGGCTTTAGTTAGCATTTCATCCTCGCTTCCCTGGTATTCTGTGCTGTATATACCTGAAATAGTTCTGGTTACAGCTTGATATCTTCCGCTTACCTTTTCAACAGCATCGGATATTTCACCAAGTGTGGCTCTTGCTCTGGCAGCAACAACAGCCAAATCAAGCAGGTTACCATCCCCGGTTTCCGCGCATTTGGTAATTGCTGTTAAAGCGGATTGGACATCATCATTGTTACGATTAGCTTTAACTTCCTGCAAGCGTTTAATTTGCGATAATCTCACAGCGGTGTTATCTACTTCAAGTATTTCAATCGGGTCTTCTTTGTCCAACCTGTATTTATTAACGCCGACAATAGTCTCTTTACGCGAGTCAATTCTCGCCTGCCGACGCGCAGCAGCTTCTTCAATTCTCATCTTGGGTATACCGGCTTCAATAGCTTTTGTCATTCCGCCGTATGATTCTATTTCTAGAATGTGCTCCCAGCCTTTTTTCAATAACGCATCCGTTAGTGATTCAACATAATAAGAACCGCCCCACGGATCAATAACTTTTGTAATATTTGTTTCATCCTGTAAATATAACTGAGTGTTACGTGCAATACGCGCCGAGAAGTCTGTAGGCAAAGCAATTGCTTCATCCAATGAGTTTGTATGTAAAGATTGAGTATGACCAAGAGCTGCAGCCATAGCTTCAATACATGTACGAACAACATTATTGAACGGATCCTGCTCAGTTAAACTCCAACCCGATGTTTGCGAGTGCGTACGCAACGACATTGACTTTGGATTCTTGGGGTCGAATTGCTTTATGAGTTTTGCCCAAATTAACCTTGCGGCACGCATCTTTGCAACTTCCATAAAGTAGTTCATACCCTGCGCCCAAAAGAATGATAACCGCGGTGCAAAGGCGTCGATATCCATACTCGCGCCAACCCCGGTACGAACATACTCAAGTCCGTCGGCCAGTGTATATGCCATTTCAAGATCGGCGGTAGCGCCAGCTTCCTGCATGTGATAACCTGAAATACTGATACTGTTAAACTTCGGCATATTCTGCGACGTAAACTTGAAAATATCGGCAATAATTTTCATCGACATTTCAGGCGGGTAAATGTAAGTGTTACGCACCATATATTCTTTTAGAATGTCATTCTGAATAGTGCCGGTTAACTTTTCCTGCAATACGCCCTGCTCTTCTGCAGCAGCAATGTAAAACGCCAGCACCGGTAATACAGCACCGTTCATTGTCATCGAAACCGACATTCGATCCAATGGAATTCCATCGAATAATATTTTCATATCTTCGAGCGAATCAATAGCAACACCTGCCTTACCAACGTCTCCAACAACTCGTTGGTGATCGGAATCGTAGCCGCGATGAGTTGCTAAGTCGAATGCGACCGAAAGTCCCATTTGACCTTGTGCAAGGTTCCGACGGTAAAACGCATTGCTCTCTTCGGCAGTTGAGAAGCCGGCGTATTGTCTAACAGTCCATGGTCGGGCAACATACATAGTGCTGTAGGGTCCGCGTAAGAATGGAGGCAAACCCGACATGTAATCGAGGTGTTCGAATTCTTTTATATCGTCTTTGGTGTAAGGAGGATTTACACTTATCTGTTCCATTGTTTCCCAGATAAAATCCTCCACATCCTTTCCGGTTTCAACTCTAAATTTTTCCTTCCAAGCTTCGTATGAAGCGCCATTCGAATCAAATTTCAATTCCCTGTTTTTGAAATCCACTTTTTTCATTATCCTCTCGCTCCTATCTTAGTCAATAATTCGGAAAGTACGGCGTAAGCATCACATCCAAGGAAAATAAATTCATCAACTCCGGATTTTTTATGGGATTCAACCTGATCTTTTGGATAGCCGGCCAGAACCATTGTTACAGAAGTATTTTTATCTTTAATACCTTTTACAAGCGGGGGAACTATTGCAGGATAGTTCTCGTCGGTTGAACAAATAACCACTGCATTAGCACGCGATTCTACTGCAGCTTTTACAGCTTCATTATTTTCAGAAAATCCGTTTGGATAAATAACATCGAAACCTGCAACTTCAAAAAACGCACGCGAAAAATCGGCACGAGCTTTGAATTGTTTCAACGCACCCATAGTTGCCAGGAAAATTTTTGGCTTGTACCCATGACTCTTTTCGTAGCTGAAGGTATCCTCTTTTAATTCTTCAAATAATTGAGCTGCTCTATGCAATCGGAGAGTGTTGATTGATAAAGATTCATCGGCAGTCGCGCGTGCAGCATGGGAAATTTCACCGAGTGTTGCTCCTTCGAGTAACGCATCGGTACCGATTTCTATTAAGTCGGTTGAGGATGTATCAACCATTTTGTTCAGTTTTTCTATTACCGAATTATGTTTGTCGGATTCCCCTGCGACCCTGTGCTTTTGCAGATAGTCGGATCGCTTTTTGTGGAATTCAGCAAAATTGGGAAGCTGAGTTACAGGTTTCTTTTCTTTGGTATTGCAATAATTGTTAGTGCCGACAATGGAATTTTTACGCTTTCTTAAATCCTTATTCCTAATGCCCACAACCTTATCAATTGCTTCCTGTGGATAGTTGGCTTTAAGCGCCTCAATCATTCCTCCCAAATCATCAATCTTTTGAAACTCGATCCACGCGGCTTTTGCCACTTCGTCCGTAAGTTTTTCAACGTAAAACGAACCGCCTGCCGGATCAATCAATTCACTAAGATGTGATTCTTCGTTAAGTATAATTTGCGTGTTGCGCGCTACTCTTCGTGCAAATGAATCTGGTATCGCAAAACTTTCGTTGAACGTATTTGTATGAAGACTATCAACACCGCCGACAACCGCCGAGAAAGCTTCTGTTGTTGTACGCAACATGTTAACATAAGGATCGTACATTGTTTGATTATAAATTGCTGTTCGTCCGTGTATATCTATTTTTTTTGATTCATCGCTTCCGCCGTAAGCGTCAATAATATTAGACCAAATAAGTCTTGCCGCACGAAGTCTTGCGATTTCCATAAAATAGTTGGGGCCAATTGCAAATGTTAATCGAATGTTCTTTGCAACCTCATCAATCGTTAATACTCTTTCCAGCATTTCCTCAATATATTGAACAGCCGTTGCCATAACAAAGGCAAGTTCCTGAACTGAGCTTGCACCGGCAGAGCTGTATGGAATTCCACTAACACCGATTGTTTTTAGTTGCGACGCGTTTTCAATTGCCCACTCTGTTGCAAGTTTCATCCTGTTGAATGTAAATTTCAAAGTAGTCGGAAGTTTGCCAATTGAAACAAGGTAGCTTAACGGATCAGCTTCAACACTGCCTGTAACTTTTTGAAGGTTTATGCTGTTTTGTCTTGAGTAAGCGGAAAGGAGCATCAGCATCGGTATAGATGAAAAGCCCGCGTGAATATGCAATGGGTATTTTGTTATCTCAATATCTTTGAGCGCTCTTGTAAAACTGTTCAGCCCCGACACCGACAAGCCGCAATCGCCAACCTGGTTTGACTGTGCATAATCGGCATCAATGCCGAGCTGTGTAGCGCTGTCCAACACAATGTTTATTGAATTTTGACCATGCTCCAAATCATGTTTCAACGCCTCGTTAAATTCTTCGGCATCGCCATAAGGCAATTCCTGGCAGACTTCCCATCCTTTACCAAGATAACCGGAAGCCTTGGTTCCTCTGATTAAATCGGAAAACCCAGGTTTATTGTTCGTCTGCGGCAAACTTTCAATATCTTTAGAAGTGTAAATCGGCTGAAGATCGATATCTTCGTAAGTCTTAGTAATCAATTTTTTTTCAAAAGGAGCGCCTTTAAGATCTGTGGTAACTTTTTCCTTCCACTCATCATACGACGGTGTTTTGAAGTCATCGCCTATCTTAAAATCCTTATCAAGCTTTACTTCGTTTGACATGTTTTAACCATCTCCCGGTTTTTTTCATATTAAAATTTTTATATAAACTATAATATTTTGTCAATATCAGGATACTACAGCATTTAATAAAACAATATAACTTATACAAGATATAGTTTTGTGTCCAATCAAAAGTTTTGCCAAAGAATATTATGAATATGCCTTAAAAAGGCAAAATAATACATCTCGATTTTAACAATTAAGAAGCAGTTACATTTTTATTCTCAAAAACAAAAACTACGTAATTTGGTAATACCTCGTAAAGCAGGAGAATAATCTGTCAGCGTACCAAACAGATCGGTGTTCACATCTTTTACCACACGGCGCAAAAACATCGAAAAACACGTTACAAAATACAATGTAAGTATTCTTAAGACTTGACGCTACACATCTCCAGTGGTAATCTATACAAAGGAACTTATTTTTTGAAGTAAGGGCTATAAAAAATAATCGGGAAGGTTGTAAATTTTGAGTAATAACATTAAATTTATTGCTTGAATTTTTGACGATGTTATGATATACGATGGTTATGCATTTATGAGTCCCGGTTGTGCGGGATTCATGATGGGCGCGTAGCTCAGTGGTAGAGCATCTGCCTTTTAAGCAGAGGGTCCCTGGTTCGAGACCAGGCGCGCTCACTAAAAAGAAACCCCGAGCATCTTCGGGGTTTTGTCATTTATGATGAACTACTTCGTTTATATCATTCATTCGACCAAACTTTACATTTTTTACATCGGGCAAACATATGATTTACACGACAGAATAAAACGGCACAACCAAAACAGGAATAAGTATACTACGACCAGGCACCTCGGAAATTAATAGCAATCCATCTGTAAAGCTATAATCTGAAGTAATCTTCCATCCTGCGGGTATTAGGGGCAATTATTCGTTTATTTCTGCAGTTCACCTCATCTTCGGGTGTTTGCAATGCAAGTTATCAAAGTAGCTATATCTTCAAGTTAATGCATAATCAAATTTGCAGCAACAATGTTTACCCAACTAAAACACTTGTGAAGTCGAGGTGTTATCGTTAACGATAAATTTATACTGTAAGACTAAATTCGATCTTATTATTCCCAGGTTAACTCTTTTTATGAAGAGAGTAAGTGACTTTTTCCCATAAAGTCTTTTGTTGCTTGCGACATCAAAGAACTATTTAATCATACCTCGTAAACATCATCAATGATTTTTTGTAATTCCGAAGCCGCGTCGAAATCTTCCTTCTCTTTTCTTACGCGAATCATTGTTTTAATTTCATTTTTACTCTTAAGTGTTTTTTCGCCGTTATAATAGGTTAGTTCAATGAAGGTAGTCATTCCTTTTGTTACCGGTTTATAAGACTCGATAAGTCGGTTAAGATGTTTGTTTTGCATGCACTTTCTCCACTTTTTTAAAATGAGCCTGCAATATAACACAATTTAGAAAGCTGTTCTCGAAATAATTAGCCCAAATTTTTTATTAGAAAGAACCTAACAACCGATTGACTAATAATCCGTAAGGTTAACACATTTAAAAGATTTCAAAAATTATACAGAACCCGGCGGAACCTTATTCGGGGTATAATTTCTTCATTTAAGAGTTTGTTAAGACTCTGGTAAAGCTTACCCTTTTTAAATGAACAATCTTGGATTAACAAAACATTTCATATTTTTACTCGTCTAAAAAAATCTGCAAATCACTATAAACAAAAGGGAGAAGTATGAATAAACACTTTTTAATTTCTACTCTAATACTTGTTGTTTTGAGCTCGTCAATTTGGGCCGGCAGCAACGAAAAAATCCTTCCATACAAAATTCCAAACAAAACTCGATAATGATTTAAATGTGGTTACCGTTCCGTTTGACAGCCCCGGTATAGCCGCGTTTTATATCGTTGTTCGAGTCGGGTCTAGAAATGAAATTGAAGATGGTGTAACCGGCTTTGCACATTTCTTCGAGCACATGATGTTCCGTGGAACGGACAAATACCCGAAACGCGAGTACCAGGCTGCGTTAAAATCAATCGGCGCTTCAGCTAACGCGAATACATCGCAGGATAGAACCGAATATCACATGACGGGTAACGCAGATAAACTCGAATTAATGTTCGAACTCGAAGCCGACCGCTTTCAAAATCTAAATTATTCGGTACACGACTTCAAAACAGAAGCCGGAGCTGTTAAGGGTGAGTATACAAAGAACTTTGCCAGTCCGTATCAGCAAATGTTCGAAGGTGTAAAAAACGTAGCATTCGATAAACATACATACAAGCACACTACAATGGGATTCTTTGATGATATAGTTGATATGCCTAATCAGTATGACTATTCAATCGAGTTTTTCAATCGCTATTATCGTCCGGAATATTGTACCATAGTTGTTGTAGGGGACGTAACTCACGAACAGGTTGTCGATCTTTCCAAAAAGTATTTTGGTGATTGGGAGAGAGGAAATTATACTGTAGAAATTCCCGTTGAACCAAAACAGACTGAAACAAGATTCTTTCACCTGCAGAATGGTTCAATTCCACCGTTTCTCGGTTTGAATTACAAAGGTCCTGCATTTAACGATAAAGAAATTGATATGCCTGCACTCGATGTTCTTTCGTCAATCGTTTTTTCTCAGACAGGCGATCTTTACAAAAAACTTGTTCTCGAAGAACGAAAACTGCGCTTCATCGGAGGCGGCGCTTTCGATTCGCGTGATCCGAATATGTTTAGTATTCAGATATCATTGGTAAATGTTGAAGACATGCAGTACGTGAAAGACGAGATTGTGAAAGCAATAGAGAAAGTTAAAGCCGAAGGTGTAGATGAAGAAACACTTAAGCGTACAAAGTCGAATCTGAAATACAGCTATGCAATGGGTATTGATACCCCAGACGCTATTGCGAATTCTTTATCACATTATATTCAGTTAACAGGCGATCCGGAATCATTAAATCGGCTACACGCCCTTTATGATGAAGTTACAGTTGAAGATGTAAAAATGGTAGCGAATAAATATTTTGTTGAAACAGGATTAACAATTGCAACAATTTCAGGATTGGAAGTAGGAGGTGTAAAATGAAAAAGCTGATCTTATTATTATTGTTTGCAGGTTCGTTATTTGCACAGGAGGTTATTCAGCTTCAGCTTCCAAACTCGAATAAGGTTGTTGTTAAATTAAGATTTCAAAACGGTTCTATATCTGACCCAATGGGCAAAGAGGGACTAACTTACGCCACCGCTAATATGATTACGCAAGGCGGAACAAAATCGCTAAGCTATAGCGAAATACAGGACAAGCTCTTTCCAATGGCGGCACAATATTATTCGCTTGTTGATAAAGAGGTAACTACCTTCACGTTTCAAGTTCATGTTGATTTCATTAATGAGTTTTACGCAATTGTTAAAGACCTAATGCTGAACCCCGCCTTTAGCGAAGCCGACTTCGAACGAGTAAAGCTTAACCAGCAAAACTACGTTGACCAGGTTGTAAGAGCTTCTTCGGATGAAGAATACAGCAAGAAGGCATTGGAAGACCTGTTGTTTCGCGGAACCAATTATCAGCATAAGAAACAGGGAACTTCGGAGAGTGTAAAATCAATTACTTTAGAAGATGTAAAAAATCACTATAAGAAATTCTTCATAAAAAACAATTTGACAATCGGGGTTGCCGGTAAATATTCAGACGAATTCGTTAGCAAAGTAAACTCTGATATGCAAAAATTATCCGATGCAACACCGGAATTACCTAAACCCGGTAAAGCGAATAAGCCCGACGGCATTCAAGTAGAAATAGTTCAAAAAGACGGGGCATTCGGTTCGGCAATATTCGCAGGTTTCCCGCTTGATTTAACACGTGCTGATGATGACTTTGCCGCACTGAAAGTAGCTAATTCGTATTTGGGCGAGCACAGGAAATCATATTCCAAGCTTTATCAATTAATCCGCGAAACTCGTTCGATGAATTACGGTGACTATTCTTATATCGAATGGTATGATAACGGCGGCGGCAACATGCTGCCTCCTTCGGGTACACCACGGTCTTCAAATTACTTCTCCATTTGGATTCGTCCCGTACAGATAGCAAAGCAGCTCAAACAGCAATACGAAGAGTTAAAAGATGCCGAAATCGGGCACGCGCATTTTGCTTACCGAATTTCAATGATGGAATTACAAAGATTAATTGATGAAGGTCTTACTCAGGAGGAGTTCGAAGCAACTCGCGAATTCCTTATCAGTTATTCAAAGCTGTATGCTCAATCACCTAATGCAAGACTAGGTTATTTAATGGACTCGCATTTTTACGGACGCAAGGATTGGATAATGGAACTTGATGCCTTGCTTAAAAACATTACCTTGGAAGATGTAAACAACGCTATTAAAAAATACTGGCAAACGGAAAACATGTTTGTTACAATTATTACTGACAAGAGTGAAGCAGCCCCGCTTGCAACCAGTATCAAAGAAAACAAACCTTCGCCAATGAGCTATTCAAATCTTGTTAAAGAAGGTTTGCCTGAAGAAGTATTAAAACAGGACGACGCTGCTGCAAATCTGAAATTAAATGTTAAGGACGTGCAAATTATTGATTCAAAAGATACATTTAAGAAAGAAGCAGGTAAAGTGAGAAGCTAATATTTTTCACTGTTCAAAAGGGGCTGTCTCAAAAAGGCAGCTCTTTTTTTTTGATTTAAAAAGTTGGTTTAAATAACTTGCCGATAAAAATAGCAAATGGATTTATGCCAACGTTCA
>JANQLA010000520.1 GCA_028280855.1 Melioribacteraceae bacterium | reverse complement strand
TTTTCCAAAGTTTTTTCGAAACCAGTCCTTCGGCTAACTCTATTGATTTTTCAGAATAATTTTTTACATTTTTCGATAAAAGATTAGTTGAATTTATTATTATTGATCCTTGATAGCTGCCGTCCTGCATTCCCGATCTATCTACGCTGACATCAATGATATCATTTTCACTTGAAGTACTTCCGTTCATTGGATTAACAATTATCCAATCTTTATTATCGCTAATAGTCCAATTAAGTGTTCCGCTGCCTGTGTTTTGTATTGTAAAATTTTGCTTAGTTTCAGTTGAACCGAAGAATAATTCTTTTGGTGATACTACTAAAGATGGTTGAATTTCTAGGCCAACTGTAACAATTTTATTCCCGCCATTACTTTCTATAAGTATTGAACCCCAGTAAACTCCGATTGGTAAACCTTCTCTATTTACTAAAACCTCCATTTGTAAAGTGCTGTTACTGGGAATATTTCCACTATTATTTAAGACACTTATCCAACTATTTGTAGTGGATGCTGTATACTCTAAATTAGAGTTTCCATTATTATTTATCGGAATACTAAGTTGATTATCAGTTGATTCAAAGTAGATAGTATCTTGAACCGATAGAACAGCTTGAATTCCAGTTACGATTTTTATCTTTACACTGTGTGAACCACCATTTAATCCGTTTGATGTTATATTTAATCCACATTCATATTCACCTGCTTGTTGAATCTGCTGGTGAGACCGCTCTATACTTATCTTAACATTTTCAGAAGCATCTTTACTTAACCTTCCTTCAAACTTATCAAGAACCGACCATTCCTTTGTTGTTTTCGCATGCCATATTAATGTATCTGTTCCCGAGTTGGTAATTGTAAAGCTTTTTTCATTTACTGATGATCCGAATTCAAAATCAGTGTCAGGTGTTACTTTGAGTATGGGGCCTGTTCCTACTTTTAATTCAATACTTATTTCAATATTTCCGGCATCTGATGTAATATTTACTTTCCCATCATAACTCGAAGCAGTTAAACCTGTTCTATTGACGGTTAGTCTGACGGTTTTTGCTTCATTGCTAATAGTTCCGTTGTCAATATCAAGCGAAATCCAATCAACTGAAGCTTTTGCGTTCCATTCAAACGAAGAGCCTGTTTCACCGTCATTCTCAATAGTGATATTATGAGTATTTTCGTTTACATTGAAAATGAGCTGTGTAGGCGTTGCTTTTAGCTTTGCACGCGGTGCTGTGTCGCTTGCTGGATCATCACATGATATCATAGCAATTAATAATATCAATAATATGTTTATGACAAATCTCATTAAGTATCTTTAAAGAGTACTATTGTAAATTAGTTTATAATCTTTATTTGTCAACAAATCTCAAGACTAACATCTTAAAACTTGTAACTGAAAAATAACCTGGTCTTATCGCTATCAACATTAAATGATAAATCATATCGGGATTTATGTTCGTTAAATACAGCGTCATAAATGTTAAACAGAAATAGCGCACCGGCAATACCTATTGAAATATTCCTGGCAGTTTTGTAATTATTTCCAATTTTCTCGTTATCTTGCTTACCGCTTAAAGTTTTACTATTTCTACTAGCTAAAAAGGCTTCATCCATTTCCTGATCAAAAAAATAAGCTGTACACAATAGACCTGTCGTTCCAACGAAAAACAATGAAGCTTTTGTATATTCTAACTTGTATAGTTGTCCGCCGCCAGGAACTAATGAAAAAATGCCGGCAAGCACTGGATTAGTTGTGCTTTTGAAAACATCAACACTAATCAATCTATATGCATACCAAGAGTCATCATTCTTACAAGTTTCTGTCTTAAGTATTTGTATATTGCCAATTGGTATATTCCCGTTACGAATTTCTCCAGTTCTAGGATCAACTGATAACTGAGCCCTTAAGCTAAGGTTTTTAATAGCATCTTTTTGAGCAGCGTCCAATGCCATAGTTTTAGTGATACCTTCGCCAAACCCTGGATATTGTTTATATGGCGGATCCTTATACCACCTTGGCTCACATTGAGCACAAACGACAACAGAAAAGACAATGTATAATAATATTATTACTTCTCTTTTCATTGAAGCAATTCGCTTTTAATCATTTCTTCAATTTCTTTTTCTGCTTTTGCTTTCATTTCAGCTGTTCTTGCGTTAGAAAGATAATCTGAAGCTTTTTTCAGTATATCTTCTTTTACCCTAACGACAATAATTGCGTCATATACTAAAGCCCCAGTTTCACTATATCTACCACCTACCCATGAATCAAATCTATCAATCCCTTCTAAAAGAGCTCTCGAAATTGACCCTGCCATCTTTTTAGCGAATTCTTCTTGGTCAACGGTCAACTGAGAACCATACCAAGTAACCACCTTTGTTTTAATCTTCATGGCAAAATATTGGTTGTTCTCTTCAAACGCATTTCTTATCGCTGTATTAGGAGCTTTTTGATTAACAACCATGGGAGATTTCATATAAAAATAATCATCTTTGATGTACGTATCATTTCTAGCATTAATTTCGTCAAAGGTTACGTTGCCAATGTTCTGTTCATATGTCAATTTATTACTAGATGAACAACTAGTGATTAATAAGAAGGTGAATAAAATGAATAAGTATCTCATAAATCCTCCGGTGATTTATATTTATTATAACTCCTTTCAACTGACTTTAAGTATTTTCTAGTTTCATTGAAAGGTAGATTTTGTCGCATATAGTTATATAGCTTAGTACTATCCATATCATTTACTTTTTCAATTGCCAAATATGATTTATGGCAGTTGCATAAAGTTTTATTAACATTAGATGGCCCGGTATTATATGCACTTATCATTAGTAATCTTTTCTTATCTTCATTATTAACTTTATCGTAAATATCATTAAGTATGGATAAATATTTTGTACCTAATCTTATATTATTTTCAGGATTTTTTAGAAATTCTCTAGTAGGTTCACCATTATACCCAAGTGCATTATAAGCTTCCTTGCCGCCTGACCATGGAACAAGCTGCATCAGTCCTGTAGCTATAGGTTTACCATTTCGTTCCGAAGTAACCAAAGGATTAAAGGCAGATTCATTTTCAATTATTGCCATTACTAATGCAGGATCTACACTATGTTTTTCACTATATTTATATACAAGTGGTAAATATTTCTTTGCTCTAATAGGAAGGTGATTTTCATTTAGTTCAAACTTAACTTCTGCTTTTATCCTCTCGATCCCATCTTTAGATCTAAATGTTTCCGTAGTTATTTTTATCTCGGGAGCTACTTTTTCTTTTACAAATTTATCGACATCTTCAGGTTCGAAAACCTTTTCCTTATGTTTTTCGGTATCCTTTGGAACAACTTTTATCGGTAGTTGATCTGCAAAAAGTGGTTCTTTAATTGTTGGGATTTGAGTATTAATTAAGCTTTTTACTTTGTCTAATAATATTTCTTTTACTTTAGTTTCTGGATTCTCCTGGTTTTTTTCGGTAATAGCTTCAATTTTGACAATGCCTTCTTCAAAATTTACAATACTTTTCGAATTTAGATTTTCAGAATATTTGACCCACTTTTTGTGCCAAGAGTCTTCAAATTCATTCCACTTTTGTTTAACATTTTTAACATATCTTCGCCACTCTTCCTCTTGCTGTCTATTAAATTCAATCCAATTGCTATCTAAATTTTTAAGATAATTTTCCCATTCCTGATTTAGGTAGTCATTCCAGTTTATCTGGTTTTTTAGTGTATCTTGGGCGTATAGATTACTGAAAATAACTAGAAAAAGTAGTAAGTTGCAGAAAACTAATTTCATCATATTGACTCGATCTAATTAGAGAAATATGACAGAAATTTCGGTATTGGAAGAATAAAGAAAAATATTTCTATATAACTAAATTAATATGTAGTTAGATAATTTCAAATACCTAAATACTTTTTTATCTGATAGATATGTAATTGCTATACCATATTATAGTGAACAAAGCACATTCTAATGCGAAATCATAACCCGTTTCTGTGAGATTTATGTTTGACTTAATAGCGTTCTATAAATATATTTTTATATCCAATCGATAAATGTAATTTATGTCTGTAAAATCAATAAAAATTAATCATTCCGAAACACTGCGCGATAAATATTTACTATCGGCAATCTTGCTTTTTTTGTATATAATATTGTTTGAGTTTGTTTTACCCGTCAACAAGATTCTTCCGAAACCGTCTTTGCTCTGGGAATCCTTGATTGCCGTTTGGTCGTATTATAATTTTCTTGAGGAAATATCAATCTCTACATTAATTATTTACGCCGGAATTCTATGTAGCTACGTTGTAATTTATTCTCTGAGAGTACCGCTGCTAAAATTACTATCAGGCCTGGGGAACGCTTTTACCAGGTTATCTTTCCTAAAATATTTCCCCGCTTTTTTCTATGCTGTTCTGTTTGCGTATTGGTTCCCTAATTCTCCGGCGGCAGAATTTTTGTTTGTTTTTGTAGCTGTCACGTTTTACTTGTTGCTTAGTATCCAACAAAATCTTAATTCAATTCCTGAAAGCTACATTCTTATTGCCAGAAACCTGGGAGTAAATGAGAATCGAATATTTAAAGAAATAGTGTGGAAGAAATCTTTGCCATCGTTATTTAGCGGGCTTATTAAAATTCACTTCCTTATTTGGATATTGGTGTTGTTGTACGAATTTGTGGGTGATTACTTTGGTATAGGACACGTTTATAACACGGCTTTACAATACAACGACTTTGCCGGTTTGTTTTCAATAGCAATTTACGTGGCAATTTTAATATGGATCGGATCGAAAGCGATTGAATACTCAAAATCAAAATTGATATATTGGAACTAGATTGGACGCAAAAATAAAAATAAATAGTTTATCGAAGACTTATACAGATGAAGCCGGATTTTCAAAAGTCCTCTTCGATAAAATATCTTTTGAGCTTAACGCAGGCGGCATTACAAGCTTGCTTGCACCGCTTGGATCAGGGAAATCAACACTCCTGAAGATAATTGCAGGACTCGAGGAAGCCACTAAAGGAACAATCACCGGAAACAACAATGTAATTTTTGTCCCGGGTGAATATTCAATATATCCCTGGCTAAACGTAAGTGAAAATATTCTATTCAATCTAGATGAATATGATGAGAATAAATTAAAGAGACTTATCCGAACTGTGGGCCTTGATGGGTATGAAGATCATGTGCCACACCTTAATAGCATTGGATTTATTTTTAGGGTAGCATTGGCTCGCTCAATAATGCACATGCCTGATTATATTTTGCTCGACGAACCATTCGAATTAATGAAACCTGAAGTGAGAAAACAAGCGCTGGTTTTGGTGCGAAAAGTTTCCGAAGAATTTGAGATTCCGATTTTGTTGGCTACAAAGAATATTAGCTCTGCTATATTTCTAGCAGACCGGGTAATCATTATGAAATCCAATCCCAGCGAAATTGTAGCTACTGAACAAGTGGTATTCGACCTTCCGAGAGCAGGGGAATTATTTGAGCATGATTCATTTCAGCATTCCAGAAAAAAAATTGAAGACATAATCGACGGACAACCTGAAATATTTCCACACCAATTTACAATTTAAGTAATGCAAAAGAAGATAGAGCAATTAAATAAGCTGAAGGAAGAAGCCAAACTTGGCGGAGGTTCAAAAAGGATTGAACAACAGCATGCCAAGGGTAAACTAACGGCACGTGAAAGAATTGAGCTCTTAGCGGATGAAGGAAGTTTTGACGAAGTTGATATGTTCGTAAAACACCGAAGCAGTGACTTTGGGCTGGACAAACAAAAAATACCCGGCGATGGTGTGGTTACCGGGTTTGCACGGATCAATGGTCGTCCAATTGCACTATTCAGCCAGGACTTTACGGTTTTCGGCGGCTCGTTATCCGAGGCGCATGCAGAAAAGATTGTTAAGATGCAGGACATGGCGATAAAGATGGGTATCCCGATAATCGGTTTGAACGATTCCGGCGGAGCAAGGATTCAGGAAGGGGTTGTAAGTCTTGGTGGTTATGCGGAAATATTTTTACGAAACACAACCAGTTCCGGTGTAGTGCCGCAAATAAGTGCTATACTTGGACCTTGCGCAGGTGGAGCGGTTTATTCTCCCGCAATTACGGATTTCGTTTTTATGGTTGAGAACACTAGTCAAATGTTTGTTACTGGTCCTAATGTCGTTAAAACAGTTACGCACGAGGAAGTTACTTTCGAAGAGCTTGGCGGCGCAAACACACATGCGTCCAAAAGCGGTGTTGCACATTTCAAATTCAGGACCGAAGTTGAGCTGCTTAAATCGATTAGAGAACTACTGAACTATATCCCTCTTAATTGGAAAGATCGGGCCCCTGAAACTGAATTTAATTTTGAGCAGGATTTTACTATTCCTGAACTTGATGATATAATTCCCGAAGAATCCAACCTGCCTTACGACATGCACGATGTAATAAAGCCTTTATTGGACGGGGGAAAATTCTTTGAAGTCCATAAACACTATGCGGAGAATCTAATTGTAGGATTCGGAAGGGTTGGCGGTATTGCCGTTGGTATTGTAGCGAATCAGCCTGCTGTATTGGCCGGGGTGCTGGATATTAACTCGTCTGTAAAAGGCGCGCGTTTCATTCGCTTTTGCGATTCATTCAATATTCCGTTATTGGTGCTCGAAGATGTACCTGGTTTTATGCCCGGCACCGACCAGGAATGGAACGGGATAATTCGTCACGGCTCAAAACTACTGTTTGCATTTTGTGAAGCGACAGTACCGAAAGTAACAGTCATAACGCGAAAAGCATATGGCGGTGCTTACGATGTAATGAATTCCAAACACATTC
>JANQLA010000518.1 GCA_028280855.1 Melioribacteraceae bacterium | reverse complement strand
AACATTTTTTGTTTTTAGTATAACCGGTAAAAACCGGAAACGAATTTAGAATGATTTAGCACCGAAACTGTTGATTTACATTCAATTTGATAACTCCTGTAAATCTCCTTATTCCACTCCAAATTCGGTTGCGAATGTAATAAAAGACTATATCTAAATCAATATAAAACGAATGTTTAATTACTCGAAATCATGTTCAAAATAATCTATTGCTCTGTCTATATTTTTGGACTTCTTCTGAATAATATTTGACAATTTTTTTTGGAATTCTTTGGCAGCATCGTATTTGTAATGCTTCAAAAGATAATTAAGTGCTATTACTTCGCTTATAACCGTCAAATTTTTACCTGGTACTATAGGCACCTTAACGCTGTTGATGTCCACGTCTAAAATTGAAGTAGTTTCATCGTCAAGTCCTGTACGAGTATAATCTGCATCATCATCCCAGACTTCAAGTTGAATTACAATCTCTAACCTTTTTTGGTACCTAATCGCCCTTACGCCAAACATACTTTTTACATCGATAATCCCGATTCCCCTGATCTCCATGAAATGTTTCACTAACTCTGTACCTGAGCCCATTAGGATGCCTTCGCCTTTCTTTGTAAGAATAACGATATCATCGGCAACAAGGCGATGGCCCCTTTCCACAAGGTCAAGCACAACTTCGCTTTTACCGATTCCGGATTTGCCGGTAAACAACATTCCTACACCGTAGACATCAACAAAAGAACCGTGCATTGATATACGGGGCGCAAATTGATCATCCAGGAAATCACTAAGAAAATAAATTGCTTTTGTGGTGGAATATTCAGTTCCGAAAACAGCTATTTGATACTCCCCTGCTATATCTAGGAATTCAGATGGAAGTTCGTTATTATCAGTTATAACTACGCAAGGTATTTCAAATTCGAAAACCCGTTTTAGAGATTTTATACGTTCATCGCCGGAAAGCTTTCGAAGATAATGCATTTCGGTATTACCGAATACCTGTACCCTTGAAAATGAAAATAAATCCACAAACCCAGCTAAAGCTAAGCCGGGTCTGTGCAAGTTCTGGTCTACAATTAGCCTATCGAAACCTTCTGCTTTCGAAAGGAGCCTGATTTTAAATTTGTCCTTTGTATGGTTATAAAAATATTCTACTGTGATGTTATTTTTTTGAGCTAAGGAATTATTCGAAATCATTGCTTAACTCTGGCTTTCCGTTTGGATTTTATTTGTTTTAATTGACGCGCCAGTTTATTTGTTGCCGTAGAAATTGACTTGGCAAACTCTTCACTGGATTCCGACACTTTAAGAGTCTTGCGGGGGAGCTGAAGTTTAATTTCAGCAGTTTTAATACTGTCTTTCATGTGTGTAAAATGAAGCACTACATCCGCATCAAGAATATCTTCGCTAAACCGCTCTAAACTTTTCAGTTCGTTCCTGATTACAGATTTCAGGGAATCTTTAGCTTTAAATTTGCGTGATGTTATGTTAACATTCATATAACACTCCTCTATGATTTTGGGTGAGCTTTTTTGTGTGATTTTTTTAGTCTCTCAACGCTAACGTGAGTATATATCTGCGTTGTGGATAAATTTTCATGTCCAAGAAGTTCTTTAACACTCATCAAATCAGCACCTTTGTCCATCATATGGGTTGCTGCGCTGTGTCTTAAAACATGAGGATTTTTCTTAACAACATCGTGTTTACCGATACTTAACTTTTCCATTATTCTTTGAACAAACCTTGGGTATATTCTTTTACCGCTAGGTGTAAAGAATAAAGGGTCTTCCGGGTTTTTATGCGTTACTTTTTTGAGGTATGCATTAATTATTTCTATTGATTTTCTCCCCAGGGGTACCAGGCGTTCTTTAGATCCTTTTCCAACAATCTTTAACGATGCGCCTTGGATATCGATATCGATATAATTTATACTGCATACTTCAGAAACCCGTAATGCACATCCGTAAAGTAGTTCGAGAATTGCGGCTTTTGTCAAGTTTTCCTTAGAATCGTTTTCCATCAAGAATTTAATAATTTTTTCGAAAGAGTCAAGAGCTAAGGTATCGGGAATTTTCCGCTTTATTTTAGGATTCTTTATATGCTTCATTGGGCTGGGCTCAATCAGTCCGTTGCGAACAGAATAGTTAAAAAAACCGCGAAGGCTGGCTAGTTTACGTGCAATTGATGTTCTTGATAAGTCCTGCTCGCTCAATAAAATTATGTAATTCCTTATGTGCCTCACACTTACTGCAGTTATCTTATCGATTTTTTTTTCGCTTAGAAAATTCAGGAAGTGTTTTAAATCACGTTCATAAGCTAGTTTGCTGTTTTCCGTAATGCCTTCGATACCGTATTTTTCGGCTAAATACTCTTCAATGCATTGTTCAATTGATTGTGTGATTTTATTACCCGGGTAAAATTTTTAAACAATATTACATAGCAAATTCGCTTATGTTCCTGGGAGGCTTTAATTAATTGTATCGGAAGCGTAAAGTAAAATCCTGCTGCCCGGCAGAATTTTCGAATTAAAATCTACAAGGGAAATTAAGATAATCCAATTTATGTCGTCGCGCGTGATTGTATCTTCGGGAAACATCATTAGCTGTTCAAGAATAATTTCCAGGTCAACCGAATTGATGAGTCCGATATTCATTAGATAAACAATATAGTTATAGTTTTCTAATCCCAAAAAATCCCGTTCTTCTTCCGTTAGAAGTCTTATTTTTTTTGGACCATCATCAATATTATTTTTTAATATCTTACCGGAGAGAACTTTATCGTATACAAGGGAAAAAGCGGCGCTAAGAGTTTGTTTGTCAAATTCTTTTTTTATAATTAACTGATTATTTAGTTCTTCGAGTGATATATTTTTATTAAGTCCGTCGAGTATTTTTGCGAGGACTTCAACAATTTTCGCTGTCATATCGAATAATAACATTTTTGTGATCAAATTCAAACATCTTAACTAATTCATCTTCTCGCAATTTCATTTTTTTCTTTTCATACGGGGTTGTGTCGTCGTACCCGACGAGGTGGAGCAAACCGTGTATAATAAGTCGAACAATTTCACTATCAAAATTTACCTTAAATCGAAGTGAATTTTCAAGGGCAATAAATAAGCTTATAAAAATTTCGCCATCTAAATTGTCGTTATTACCGGAATAATTAAAAGTAATAATATCCGTTGCATAATTATGGTCCAGGTACTCAATATTAATCTTTGCTATAGTCTCTACCGTGACAAAATTTATTTGTAATGATTCCAGTTTTACATTCAGTTGAGCGCAAACTTTGCCAACAAGTGAATGAATTATTCTTTTATCAATTTTAATTTTATTCCCGGTTGTAACTGTTAAATTTTTCATACCGGCTCATTTGCCATATTTATATTCATACCTTCACGTGAAGCAATACATTTTGTTGTCGAATTCAGATTCTTCAGCACTTTGATCGTTTCCGCGGTAAGGTTGTCAACTTTTGCATCGTTATAATCGGGATCGTAATGAAACAACAGCAAGTTCTTTATTCCAGCGGCATTAGCAAAGTAAGCAACTGATAAATGATTGGAATGTCCCCATCCTTTCTTGTAATCGTCATACAGGTACATACTATCATGAATAAGGTAATCGGCATCCCTACAAAAGTCAATAAGATCGGAATTTTTTTCAAGGATAGAGTTATAATCAACCTTATCGTTTTTTACTTCGTAGTCGATTTCGTTATCGGTCATATAAATAACTGTTTTATCGTTTTCAATTACTTTATACCCAAACGTACCCTTGGAATGTTTGATTTCAATCGGGGTAACTAAAGCGTCTTCAAAATGAATTGCCTCTAGAGGATTTATTTCCTTATACTCAATGTCGGCTTGAAGAATATCATAAGTAATCGGGAAAAAGTAACTGTTGATTTGTCCTTCAATAATCTTGGATACCTTCGTATCGTCCTTTTTGCTAAGCAAAAGTTTGATTGAAAAATCAGGGTTAAACAGAGGTGCGAAGAACGGTAGTCCCTGGATGTGATCCCAATGAGTGTGTGAGAAGAAAATGCATAGCTCTTTTATCTCAATACTATTGAGCAGCTCATTCCCGAGTTCTCGTATGCCTGATCCCGCGTCGAAGATTATAACCCTTCCAGATTGCAAAGTAACTTGCACGCACGAGGTATTCCCGCCATAGTTGAGCGTTCCTTTTCCAGGTACGGGTATTGAACCACGGGTGCCCCAGAACTTAATTTGCATAACTCACCAATTTATTCAACAAGTGATCTTTTCGTTATCTCGGTGTATTTTTTATATCTTTCTGCCGAGGCGCTTAAATCATCTATTTCCTGCTGCGTTAAATCTCTAACAATTCTTGCAGGTATACCAGCTGCCAATTTACCGGAGGGAACAACGAACCCCGGTTTTATAACTGCTCCTGCGGCAACTATTGAATTCTGTTCAACAACTGCTCCGTCCAACACAATCGAGCCAATACCAAGCAGGGCTAGATCTTCAATTGTGCAGCCGTGTAATTTTACACTATGACCTATTGTAACTTTGCTGCCTATGTTTAAGGGAAACTTTCCATTTGTTACGTGGAGCATACATAAATCCTGTACATTTGTTTTCTCGCCAATTTTTACATAGTGTACATCGCCTCTAACGACAGAGTTGTACCACACGCTTGAATCTTTACCGATGGTAACATCTCCAACGATCCTTACACCGTCAGCCAGGAAAACAGATTCATGTATCTCCGGATGCATTCCCTCGTAGGGATACACTATTCTATTACTCGATTTATAAATGTCTTCACTCAATATTTTACCTTTCTAAAAATAC
>JANQLA010000497.1 GCA_028280855.1 Melioribacteraceae bacterium | reverse complement strand
AGTGGCTCGCTTGTATTCGGGTCGGTAGAGTAAACAAAACAGCGCATTGCGGCTGAGCTTACTTCGATTCTTGCTTTCTCCGCTATGAAAAACAATGATAAAGTAGGACTGATTCTTTTTACCGATCGTATCGAAAAGTTCGTTCCGCCGCGCAAGGGTAAAAGTCATGTTCTGCGGATCATTCGCGATGTTCTTTCCTTCGAGCCGCGTGGAAATCAAACGGACATCAGGGGCGCGTTGGAATATTTTCATCATACAATTAAAAAGAAAAGTATTGCATTTCTTATCTCGGACTTTGTTGACAGGGGGTATGACAGGATCCTGAATATTGTTGGTAAAAAACACGACCTGGTTGGCATAGCTCTGCACGATCCGAGAGAAAAGGAATTGCCTAAATCGGGATTGATTAAATTCAGGGATGCGGAAACAGGTAAAATTAGATTTGTTGATACAAGTAGTAAAGCTGTTCAGGAAAAGTTTTATTCAACCATTGCTTATCACGATTCTTTCAGGAAAGAATTGTTCACAAAGTCGGGATTAGATTCGATCAACATAAACATTGGCGAATCATACGTGAAGCCTTTAGTAAATTTCTTCAAAGCCAGAGAGAAACGATTTTGAGAAAGTTTAGTATATATGTTTTCCTTTTAAGTCTGTTGTCATACTCAGCATACGCCCAGTCGATTGAGGTTTTTGCCAATACCGATACTACAGAGTATATGGTTGGCGATTACATAACCTATACTTTGGAGATGAATTATTCTAATAACATTAGAGTTGAAGTCCCATCAATAATCGATAGCCTGTCGATACTGGATTTTATCAAAGAGGAAACTCCGGTTAAACAGACTAGCGAGGACGGCGTTTACGAGCTGCGCACATTTACTTTTTCGAAGTACGATTCATCCGATGTAACAATACCTGCGTTCAACATAAGTTATTATGTTGGAAATGAAACCGAGGCATCTTTAATTCGCGTGAATCCTGTTGACATTCTTGTGCGGACTATTGAGGTCGATACAAGCGGCGATATTCAGGATGTTAAAGCTCCGTTAAAGATTGCACTCGATTGGCTGTTTATAATACTAATTCTTTTAGGAGTTTTGATTCTGGCTGTTGGCGGATACTTCGCTTATAAACATTACCGGGCTAAAAAGACGGGCGTTGTTAAAGAAAAAAGAATAATAAAAATTCCGCCATATAAAATCGCGCTTGAGGCTTTGGACGAACTTGATTATAAAAAACTCTGGCAGCAGGGACAGGTTAAAGAATACCATTCAGAAATAACCGGTATTATAAGGCGTTACTTCGAGGACAGGTTCAATTTCCTTGCGATGGAAATGACCTCGGCTGAGGTGATGGAAAGTCTTGAGCAGTCTGATTCCGCAAGGGAAGTAATTGAAGAAACCCGTGAGTTCCTCGGCAATGCAGATATGGTTAAGTTTGCTAAGTTCAAACCTATCCCCTCTGTAAACGAAGAGATGATGAAACAAGCGTATGATATAGTTAACAAGACAAAAGTCGAAGAAGAAGTGAAGGTGGAAACAGTGGAGGTCAATAATGCCGGTTGATCTTACGTTTAAGTATCCTTTTGTGCTGTACTTTCTGGCACTTGTGCCGCTAATGCTTTTATGGTATTGGCGCAAAAATAAAAAGAATACACCCGATGTTACTTATTCATCGTTACAAGTATTTGACGGCTTGAAGCCGACTTTGCGCGAAAGGTTGGTCCACTTGCCGGCAATACTTCGTGCAGCAGCTTTATCATTGTTGATTGTTGCTTTAGCACGTCCGCAATCATTTTCAACCGGTGAGAATGTTTATACGGAAGGCATTGATGTTGCCATGCTGCTTGACATTTCCGGCAGTATGCTTGCAGAGGACTTTAAGCCAAACCGTTTGGAAGCGGCGAAAGAAGTGATAGATAATTTTGTGAAGGGAAGAACCTCCGACAAGATAGGCCTGGTGGTTTTTGCAAGTGAAAGTTTTACGCAATGCCCGCTTACTATCGACTACTCAGTGCTTCGTAATTTGCTTAGTGAAATAAGAAGCGGGATGATAACCGACGGAACTGCAATTGGAACCGCAATTGCAAACGGTGTAAACCGGCTTAAAGACAGCGACGCTAAAAGCAAAGTGATTATCCTCCTTACTGACGGTGTAAACAACAGCGGTGAAATAGATCCGATAACCGCGGCACAAATCGCTAAGACATTCGGAATCCGGATTTATACCGTTGGTGTAGGCACATTGGGCGAAGCGCCTTACCCGTTTAATACACCTTTCGGCAAACGGTACCAGATGGTGCCTGTAGAAATTGATGAAGATGTGCTTCTGCAAGTTGCCGTAATAACCGGCGGGCAATACTTTAGAGCAACAGATAATAATAAACTTGCCCAGATTTACGAAGAGATTGATGCACTTGAAAAAACTCGTGTTGAAATTACTTCATACAGGAACGCCACGGAATTGTTTTATAGCTGGGCTGGGCTGGGTTTACTTCTCCTTGTTTTTGAACTTGGATTGGTAAGAACATGGTTAAGAAGATTACCATAAATTAATTAGCTGGTAGCATGATTCGATTTGCACATACTGAATATTTATATGCTCTATACCTTTTACCGGTATTAATAATTCTATTTTGGATTACTTACCGAATGCAGAAAAAACATATAGACCTATTTGCGAGTTCCAAGCTACAAAAGGTGTTGCTTCCGCTGCGAAGCGGGTTCAAATCTATTTATAAATTTGGAATCATAATTCTGTCAATGGCCCTTGTAATTGTTGCATTAGCCAACCCGCAAATCGGTTCAAAGATAGAGGAAGTTAAACAGGTAGGCATTGACGTGTATATATTGCTTGACGTGTCGTTAAGTATGACTGCTGAAGACATAAAGCCGAGTCGTTTGGATAAAGCTAAGCATCAGATTTCAAAATTGATTCAGCGGCTCCGTGGCGATAGGATAGGGCTTATTGTATTCTCAGGAGAGGCATACGTTCAGTTTCCGCTGACAACCGATTATTCGGCGGCTAACTTGTTTTTAAGCGCAGTTGATGTTTCTTCCGTTCCTCAACCGGGCACTGCTATTGAACCTGCAATCAATCTTGCATTAAGCTCATTCAAGGAAGATGAAGACACTAAGAAAGCAATAATTATTATCACGGACGGCGAAGATCACGAAGGAAATTTAACCGAAATTGTTGAAGAAGCTACGACTAAGGGAGTTCAAACATATACCATTGGTCTCGGTTCGCCAACAGGTGTACCCATTCCTATTTATAATGCAGCCGGTGTGCAGGTCGGTTATAAAAAAGACAGACGCGGCAACGTTGTCCTCACAAAACTCGATGAACAAACTTTGCAGGAAATTGCAACGGTTGGTAACGGTAAATATTATCGTGCGTCTAACACCGAAGATGAATTGGAACTGATATATAACGATCTTGGACAACTTGAAGAAACTGAATTCGGAGCTACACGGATTACCGAATACGAAGACCGGTTCTATTATATTTTGTTTCCCGCAATTTTACTTTTGATAATGGAGTTTTTTATTTCAAATAACAAATCCAAATTCCTTATGAAGTTTGAAAAGGAGGAATAGATGAAAAAGTTTTCTGTGGCATTGGTATTGATTTTTCTAATGGGGCTCAGTTCAAATATGTTTGCCCAAAGTCTGCGCGGACTTGTAAATGATGGCGTTAATTCATATGAAAAAGAAAACTTTGCTGATGCGGAGACTAAGTTCAGGAAAGGCTTGGACAAGGAGTACGAAACCTTTGAAGGACATTTTAATCTTGGAAGCGCTCTATACAAGCAAGGCAAATATGAGGAGGCCATAAACGCTTATAAAAATGCAATAGCTCTAACAGAGGATGATTACCTTCGTTCGAAAGTTATGCATAATATCGGCAACACTCTTTTGAAATCCCAAAAAATTGAAGAAAGCGTTGAGGCTTATAAAAACTCTTTAAGGCTTGATCCTGATGATCTCGAAACTAAATATAATTTATCTTACGCGTTGAACATGCTGGATCAGCAGCAACAGCAGCAACAGCAACAAGACCAAAACCAGGATCAACAGGATCAAGATCAGGAGAACCAAGACCAGGAAAACCAACAAGATCAACAGAATCAGGAGCAGCAGAATCAGGATCAACAACAGGAAGAGCAACAGCAAAACCCGGAACAGCAACAACAAAAGCCTAAGGAAGAGATTTCAAAAGAAGAAGCTCAAAGAATACTGCAGGCGCTAAAACAAAACGAAGCAGACCTTCAAAAAGAACTGAGAAAACGGAAAGCCAAAGTGACTAAAAAAGAAAAGGATTGGTAAAATAAGTTATCTATTAGATTCAACTTGTTTTGCTGATGGGGATAGTTGAATGAAGACTAAAAGTACCGGTTTATTTGTTGTGGCGATATTAATGCTGCTTACGAGTAATCTGTACGCACAAAAATTCTCCGCGTCGGTTGATAAAACTGCAATTCGTCAAAACGAAAGATTCCAGGTTTATTTCGAGTTTGCTGATGGTGATAATAACAAGCTGCGCAACTTTCGCCCACCTGCTTTTACCGGGTTAAGGGTTCTCAGCGGCCCTAATCAATCCACCAACATGCAGATAATTAATGGCAAGATGAACAGTTCAATTACCTATTCATTTATTCTGGCAGGCACAGACGTTGGTAATTTTACAATTGGGCAGGCATCAATAATGCATGGCAACGCCGAATACAAGACCGACCCGATAAACATAAAAATTGTTAAAGGTACCGCCCAGCCGCAACAAGGTCAATCCGACGATGCTAATATATCTCAGGAAGAAATTGCCGAAAACCTGTTCATTGTTGCTGATGTTGATAATCGTTCAGCCTACAAAGGTGAACAGCTAACAGTTACTTATAAGCTCTATTCAAGGCTTGAGATTTCATCACCGCAAATTAATAAGCTGCCGCAATACAAAGGATTCTGGGCAGAAGAACTAGATCCGATAAAGAATCTTAACTTCCAGATCGAGATGTACAAAGGGCAAAGGTTTCGTGCAGCAATGCTCAAGAAGGTGGCATTGTTTCCAACGAAGAGCGGCGAACTTTCTATTTCACCGTTTGAACTTAACATTCCCGTAATAATAAAGCGTAGGCGATCCGGGCGGGATATATTCGATGACTTCTTTAACGATTCATTCTTCGGACGCCGTGAAACAGTTGAGTTTGTTGCACGCTCCAACAGTATTAAAGTAAATATTAAAGAATTACCGGTTGAAGGGCGTCCGGACTCATTTAACGGTGCAGTTGGGCAATTCAAATTCTCTACTAGTCTCGGTCAAACCGAAGTAAAAACGAATGAACCGATTACACTCAAAGTTGATATATCTGGAACCGGTAACATAAAACTACTTGATGTACCCGAGTTAAGTCTTCCTCCTGGATTTGAGCAGTATGATCCGAAAACTTCCGAAAAAATTAATAGACGGGGGAGTGTAAGCGGCAGCAAAAGTGCCGAGTATTTGATTGTTCCCAGAATTCCCGGGAAGAAAGAGATACCCGCTGTTGAGTTTTCGTATTTTAACCCGGGAACAAACAAGTACGTTACTGAAACCTCACCAGTTTACAGAATCAACGTGCTGAGAGGCGAAAACCTTGCACAGACTACGACCAGCGGATTTTCTAAAGAGGATGTTAGACTTCTAAGTGAAGATATTCGGTTCATTAAAACTTCCGATTTTAACTGGCAAAAAAGGGAAGATGATCAACTGGTTAAATCGTGGTTTTGGATTTCATTGATTGCACCTTTTATTGCTTTCATCGGATTTTTAGGTGTTCGAAAACGACAGGATAAACTAAGCGGCAATGTGCAATTACTGCGGTATCAAAAAGCCGAGAAAAATGCCCGGGCCAGGCTTAAATCAGCAAAGAAGGCCCTGGATACAAGGAATATCAGCGAGTTCCATTCGGAAGTTTCAAATGCGCTTATAGGTTATCTTGAAGACAAACTTCATATTCAGAAATCTGAGTTTACCCAGGAGAAAGCTATTAGCTCGCTAAAACAAAACGGCGTATCTGAAGAACTTGCTGCAGACGTAAAGGAAATTTTGGATAAATGCGAATTTGTGAGATTTGCCCCTCAGATGAGTAGTGCGAGTGAATCCGGTGAATTGCATGAAAGGACAGTAAAAGTTATTGTTGATTTAGAAGGCTCAATTCTTATCAGGAAATAAAATTTAATGATGTTAAGAAAATTATTAGTCCTACTGGTTTTAATATCTACAGCGTCTTTTGCGCAGGTAGATGATTTGATGCGCACAGCTAACGAACATTACCAAAATGAACAATTCGACGAAGCAATAAGAGTTTACGAAGAAATTATTAACCAAGGTTTCGTTTCGGACGCCTTATATTATAATTTAGGCAACGCGTATTTTAGACAGAATCAACTTGGTAAATCCATACTGTATTATGAACGCGGTTTGAAGATAAGTCCGAATGACGAAGACCTTCGCTACAACTTATCCATTGCAAAGGCTCGCACGATTGACAGGATAAAAGACGTGCCGAAACTTTTTATTATTGAATGGTGGGAGCTGCTGCTTACTTCTTTAAGTATAAGCGGCTGGTCGATTATCGTGATAATCTTTTTTATAATTTTTCTTATTTCATTATCATTATACTTTACGGGTAAAACCGGCAAAGCTCAGCGTACCGGTTTCCTTTTCGGATCATCCGGTCTAGCCGCACTTCTGTTTTTTGTAATTGTACTTGTCTCTTCTGTAAATCGAGAGAGATCAACGGACTTCGGAATACTTGTTGAACCGGAAGTTGCGGCAAAACAGTCGCCTGATGACCGTAGCAATGATGCATTTGTAATTCACGAAGGACTTAAATTCGAGGTGGAAGACAAGGTTAACGATTGGTCGCGCATCCGGTTAAGCGATGGCAAAGTCGGATGGCTTCCGAATAATTCGTTCGAGATTATCTAGACCATGTCAAATAGGATTCCTTCACTAAAAGAGAGGGATACTGAATGTCCTTCGAAGTTACAATCTTAGATTTTACGATACATTATAGTTGACATGACACAGGTTCCCTGCGATTCTTATTGAAAGCAGAGCTTTTCTTTATACATCATCTCTTTTTAACATTCGTAGATAGAACTTATTGATCAAGGTATGTGTTAATACATCAACTTCCAAAAAGGAGATCAATATGAGAAACATAATGATAGCTACGATTTTTGTACTTTCTTCGTTATTGGTAACAGGTACCAGTGATTCAAACAGCGTTGATAAGAATAAAAGTACTAAATGTCCTTACTTGAATCAAATTCAGGAAAATTCAGGTAGCAACAAATGCCCTTTCTTAAACCAAGTCCAGGACAAGCCGGTAAATAACAAATGCCCGTTCTCCGGTAAAATAAGAAGTAATGAGGGAGATATAAAGGAGAACTCAAAAGGTAAGTGCCCTTATAGCGGCGGAAAAAACAAGCAGGAAATTCAATCAAAACCAACAACAAAACTTATTACTACCTAACCATTCAAGAACTCATCAAAAATTAGGCAGTTAGCGCTGCCTTTTTTATCTTTAAACCATCCTTTCAAAATAAATTTCTGTTTCACATGAATGCAAAAAAGTATAACAACATCAAGCTGGGTGTTGGAATTACAAAATCCATTGTTACTTTTGTACTAATTCTATGTTTTGTCTCATTTGGATACAGTAAAACCCTCGTAAGTTATTTGGAATCAATCGTTTCCGGCAATTATTTAATTTTAATCCTATTTACGATTGTAACCGGTTTCGCGCTTTCGGTTCTGTTTTTCCCTGTAAAATACTATGTGGAATTTTATCTGGAGCATAAATATAACTTATCGAATCAAACGATTTTTACATGGTTGTGGGAAGATACAAAAGGACTATTGCTGGGAATATTGATCGGATTCCCGATTTTATTGGCTTTTTACTACGCTTTAGAAATTTTTAACGAACTTTGGTGGCTTCCGTTTTCCGTTCTGATGTTTGTTATTTCCGTTGTGCTTGCTAAAATTGTTCCAATCATAATTCTTCCGATTTTTTATAAAATCGAATCGCTTGAAAATGAAGACCTCAAATCCAGGATTTTAACCCTTGCAGACGATGTTGGCATGAAGGTTGAAAATGTATTCTCGTTTAATATGAGCAAGAATACCAAAAAGGCTAATGCGGCTTTTACTGGCTTGGGAAAGACCAAAAGAATTCTTCTAGGTGATACATTATTGGAAGAATACTCGAATGACGAAATTGAAACAGTCATTGCTCATGAACTTGGTCATTATAAGCACAAGCATATAGTTAAAAACATAGCTATTGGTACGGCAAGCAGCTTTTTAATGTTCTTTCTAATTGCAACATTGTATGATGTCTCTTTAAGTTGGTTTGAATTTTCTGCAAGAACGGAGATTGACGCTTTACCGTTGCTTTCTTTGTGGGGCATGCTAATCGGCTTATTGCTTACCCCGCCGGGGAATATTATTTCACGGAAATTTGAATACGAAGCCGACAACTTCGCTATTAAATCAACAAATAAGAAAGAGGCATTCATTGAAACGCTGAACAAATTGACGAAACAAAATCTGGGTGATGAAGAACCTCATCCCTTGGTTGAATGGTTCTTTTACAGTCATCCGTCTATAAAAAAGAGAATTTCACATATTGAATCTCTTTAGTAACAGGACAAAACTAGCAAGTAACCAGTGACGAATAAAATGAAAAAAAATCTATTTATTTTTCTTTTCGGATTGATCATCGCCTCATGTTCCTTTGATGATGATGGCGGCGGAGGCGGTGGGAATATTACCCCGGTTGATCCAGACAATCCCGCTGTTCCGCATAATCCAACTCCCGAAAACGGCGCAACAGGTGTTAGCAATATAGTTAAGTTATCATGGGAGGCGGAAGGTGTCGATTCTTTTCGTGTTTTATTCGATGACAGCAACCCGCCTGTAGATGTTGCGAGGGAACAGGTAATTACGCACGAAACTACTCTTTTTGCCCAGGGCAAGCAGGAAGTATATTATTGGCAGGTTGTTTCACTTTTGGGAGGCGGCCAAGAACTAGAAGGTCCTGTTTGGAGTTTTACAACATTGGCCGATAAACCCATCCCTTGCGGATTTGTGATGATAACTCACAGTGTTACTACTGAGCAGCCTAACAAAGTAAAAATTTTATTCCAGGTGCTTGATTTGGAAGAGCGGGGAGTAGACAATTTAACAGCGAATGATTTTGAACTTTTCGAAAACGGCGACCGGATATCGCCGCTTGAATCGAACCTGCAAATATCTAAACGATTAAATAACAACTATAATTTGAAAACAGTGCTGATGCTTGATAACAGTACCAGTATTACCGACGACGACCCCCAAAATTTACCGAGCATTAAAAACGCTGCAATTCAACTTGTTAACGGAATGGAAGACCAGCAACAAATTTCAGTATTTAAGTTCTCGGCCAGCCCGGAGCAGCTGATTGATTTTACCGGCAAGGCCAATCAATCAGGTATTATTGCTGCTATAAACAGTATCGACCGGGGTTCAAAATCAACTAATCTTTACGGCGCGGTGATAAGAGGTGCGCAGGAATTAACAGAGAGTTTTACCGCAAACTTGATTGAACAAAGCTACATGATTTTATTTAGCGATGGTGATGACACCCAGGAATCAAATACCTTAGCTCAAGCGCTGGATGCAGTTGCCGGCAAAAAGGTTTATACCGTTGGGCTTGGTGTCGACATTAATCCCGAAGTCCTTGATCTAATTGGCACCGAAGGCTACTTCCAAATAAATGAAGCAAATGAGTTGACTCAAATCTTTACACAAATACAGGCAGACATTGTTCAACTGGCAAACAGTTTTTACTGGCTGGAATACGAAAGTCCTAAACGAGGAAACAACGAGCATCTGCTTAACCTATTCATAAAAGACAATTGCATAAATTCATTTGTTGAGGGCACATTCAGCAGTGCCGGGTTCTTTGAAGCGGATCCGGGGGTATATTTTAATACAACTTTCGGTAACCCTATTGGAAACCGCAATGTTCAGCTTGTCCCAGACGGAGGAGGAACAATAATTAATGTTCGGACTTTCGGTGGAACAAACGCTCCTGTTTATTCATGGTTGACAAGCCAGTATCTGACATATAATGATTTATCTGATGAAAAAAACGGGTCGCGAATGGAAGTTAGTGCGAAAGCAAATGCACCTGCCGGAACAGTAATACCGATTACCGTATTTGATACAGAGAACGGATTTTCAAATACAATAAATTTCGAAATTCTGCTGCCACCGCAGCCAATAGTTTTCTTCACGGATCAAAATGGAAATCCTTTTAACAATAACAGGGTGTCAATAACGCGCGGTGCTGAAGCCGAAATTGTAATTGTAGGCACAAACTATTCACAGCAAACGCCGTCGTATTCATGGCAAACAGATACTTGGCTGATTTATAATTTCCTCAACGCGGAAAATTCGGCGGTTGAAGTATCTACCTTCAATAATGCTCCTGCAGGGCAGGTTATTACAATACAGGTTACCGATGATAATAACGGTGTCTCTAATTCGATAGAATTTGTTATCTTGTAGCCTTAAATTTTAAGGAATTTATGGCAGTTACTAAAAAAGATGTTGTATACATTGCAAAGCTGGCCAGGCTGGAGCTAAAAGAAGATGAAATTGACAGCTACACGGGTCAGCTCAATCAAATACTAGACTACATGGATAAGCTCAACGAAGTAGATACTGAAAACGTTGAGCCTCTATTACATCCCGTCGAAAACGAAAACGTATTTAGGGAAGATGTAGTAAAACCTGTTACGTCAAGGGATGATGCCTTGAAAAACGCACCTGCTAGCAACGGTGAATTTTTCAAAGTACCGAAAATTATAAAAACCGATTGATTACGTTAATTCTGCTTAAATGATAGTTGGAATTATACCCGCCAGATTTGCTTCTACCCGGTTGATGGGTAAACCGCTTGCGGATATAGGCGGTAAGCCGATGATTCAGCATACTTATGAGAGCGCCATCACCTCTCGGCTCATAGATAAAACCGTGCTTGCAGTTGATGACGAAAAAATTCTTAAAGTAGCAAATAGTTTTGGCGCCCAAGCCTTTATGACCCCTTCCGATTTACCAAGCGGATCGGACCGAATAGCTTACGTCGCTGAAAAATTGGATGCTGAAATTATCGTTAATATCCAGGGCGACGAACCGTTTATTCCGGGTAAGATGATTGACCAGGCAATTGAACCGCTGCTTTTCGATGAACAGGTAGAGGTGTCTACGCTTGTAAAAAAAATAGCCAAAGTCGACGAGCTTAAATCACATTCGGTTTGCAAAGTGGTATTTGACTACAATAATTTTGCAATGTATTTCAGCCGGTCTGCAATACCCTTTGTCAGGGATGCAAAGACGAACCTTAACAAAATCAATATCGCAGATATTTATAAACATATCGGACTGTATGTTTATAGAAAAAAAGCACTTCTAAAATTTACATCGCTAAAACCGACAGATCTCGAAAAGATTGAGAAACTTGAGCAGTTAAGAATGCTTGAAAACGGTATGCGAATTAAAGTTGTTGTTACCGAGTACGAGAGTTTATCGGTTGATACTCAGAAAGATTTGGAAATAGCTCGCAAGTACTACAAAAAAATTACCGGTAAAAAATCGAAATGAAATTCCCTACTAAATTACATTTGGCAAATTTGCCGACCCCTATTCAACAGGTTGAATATAAAAATACCAAATTTCTGATTAAACGAGACGACTATACCGGTAGCGAGTTTAGCGGCAATAAAATTCGTAAACTTGAATATCTTCTAGTCGATGCTAAACGAAAGAAAGCAGGTACAATATTTACCTGCGGAGGAGAGCAGTCAAATCATTGTCGCGCAACTGTTTTAGCTGCTTCGAAGCTCGGAATTAAAACTAAACTCTTCCTTTGGGGAAAAAAGCGGAAGCATGCTACGGGCAATTTATTGATTAGCAATATTATGGATGTTGAAACCGAATTTTTAACTTTAAAGCAGTATAAAAATGTTAACAGCATAATGGCGAAGCAATCTGATCTTAGGAAAGCATCAAATGAGAAAGTCTATATTATTCCAACCGGCGGATCAAATGCACAAGGTGTTTGGGGATACATCAATTTTGTTGAGGAAATTTCAAAGCAGCCTGAGTTCAAAAAATCGAAAGGTATTTTATGTGCAAATGGAAGTGGAGGAACAATAGCAGGCATTTTACTTGGATTTGCAATTAAAGGAATTCGCAAGAAGATATTTGGAGTTAATGTTATCGGTGATGCAAAAGAAATGATCGGAGTTATTAATTCGATAGTTGAAGAGTGTCTATATACATATAAATTAAAAGTTAAAGCGGATTATAGTTTACTGGAGCTGATGGATGGTTATTCGAATGAAGGTTATAAACGAACTTCCCCGGAAAAGGTTTGTTTGATTAAAGATTTTGCCCGGCAAACTGGAATCATTTTAGACCCAACTTATACTGGCAAGGCATTTTATGCATATAACGAAATTTTTTTGGGGAAAAATAAAAGAAATAATATCCTATTTATACATACTGGGGGATTGTTCGGAATTTTTGCAAAATCAAAATTGTTTTTTGATAATTAAACAGGGTGCAAAGTGGAAAGAAAAATAAGAGTTATAGTAGCTAAATCAGGTTTGGATGGACACGACAGGGGCGCCAAAGTTGTTGCCGCAGCTTTGCGCGATGCAGGAATGGAAGTAATCTATACCGGTTTAAGGCAAACACCCGACATGATCGTAGAGGCCGCTTTGCAGGAAGATGTTGAAGCTATTGGGGTTAGTCTCCCCTCCGGTGCTCATATGACGATTTTCCCCAAGATTCTTGAGAAAATGAAAGAAAAGCAACTTGACGATGTGCTGTTATTTGGCGGAGGAATTATTCCCGAAGACGACATTTGCAAGCTGAAAGAGTTAGGCGTTGGAGAACTGTTTACCCCTGGTGCGCCCACGTCAAATATTGTAATATTCCTCCAACAGTGGGTAAAGGACCACCCGAGATATTAGATTCATATTATCTAACCCACATACTTCTTGCTGCTTCATAATCTCGGGTACTTTCCTTATTTTTAAATTTCGTTAAACATTAGATGAAGCAATAAAATCAAAACCGAACGATTAATATTTATGGACGTTATGCGTGCACTTGCAGTATTATTAATGTTGCAAGGTCATACAATCCATGCTTTGCTCGCATCTGAATTCAGATCAATGGATTCAGTGTTGTATTCTTATTGGTATGCTTTCAGGGGGTATACCGCTCCGATTTTTATGTTTACGGCAGGAACGGTTTTTAGTTATCTTTTATTTAAATCCGGCGCTATCGAGCTCAAAAATAGAAGAGTGCGCAAAGGAATTAGACGCGCGTTGATTTTATTGGGAATCGGATACTTTTTACGATTTCCTACCTTCAAGATATCTCAACTCGCGCATATTACAGAAGAGCAGTGGAATATATTTTTCGCTGTGGACGCACTTCAATTAATCGCCTTCGGTCTTCTGATAATTATATCAGTATCTATCTTAGCGCAAAAGATAAAAGTGAATTCGTTGATAGTTCTTCTTTTTATGACACTAGTTATATTTGGTTCAGCCGGATTTGTGAAATCGGTTGAGTGGATAAATATTTTACCTGTTGTTTTCGCTTCGTATCTTTCCGATAGCTATGGGTCATTGTTTCCTTTATTCCCCTGGCTTGGGTACATGTTTGCTGGAGCGTGCTTTGGACTTCTATTATCGCGTAAAGATGAAATCGCAAAACCAAAATTGGCTCTATATGTGTTGCTTGCTGCATGTTTACTAATACTGCTCTCGTTTTTATTGCAATTAGTGAACTATTCTTTTTTTGAAGCATCTGCTAAATGGCTTAGTTCCTTCTCGTTTTCATTATGGCGTCTGAGTATCGTTCTTTTGATAAATACGGTTGTAATAATCGGAGTAAGTAAAATAAGGGAGTTGCCGGGTATAGTTCAGCTGTATGGCAAACACAGCCTTATGATTTATGTTGTTCATTTGATTATTATTTATGGCTCGGCCGTAATTGCCGGGCTAACTTATGTATATGGACAATCATTAACACTTTTAGAGTGCCTTTTGGTTTTCGTTATAATGAACATAGCGATAATCGGAATGTGCTTGCTTATAGAAATAATAAAAAACAATAAACTATCGATAGCGACTTATATCAATTCAATTTATCGCAAAATAATTCCCGGGGTTAAATGAGAGAATCGGAAAAAACGGATCCTTTTCTGAATACAGATGAAAAAGAATTTGAGCAGTCATTAAGACCAAAGGGATTCAGCGAGTTTACAGGTCAGAGAAAAATTACCGACAACCTGAAAGTTTTTATCGGTGCAGCGAAAAAAAGAAACGAAGGATTGGATCACGTTCTATTGACCGGACCCCCAGGGTTGGGCAAAACAACTCTAGCAAATATTATTGCGCATGAAATGGGAGTAAATATTAAAGTTACTTCGGGCCCGGTGCTAGAAAAGCCAGGTGACCTAGCAGGTATACTTACTAATCTCGAAGAAAAATCCGTTTTATTTATCGATGAAATTCACAGGCTCTCGCCGGTTGTTGAAGAATACCTATACTCTGCAATGGAGGATTTTACACTTGATATCATGATTGATAGCGGTCCAAGTGCCCGAAGTGTGCAGATTAAACTTCCTCGTTATACGTTGGTAGGTGCCACTACACGCGCCGGTCTTCTTACAGCTCCATTGCGAGACAGGTTCGGGATAAAGTCTCGCCTTGATTATTATGATCCACAGCTTCTCTCTAAAATTGTTAAACGGTCGGCAGTAATACTTGATATAGAAATCGATGAAGATGCGGCACAAGAAATTGCGAAAAGATCGCGTGGTACGCCTAGAATAGCAAATCGCCTGCTTAAGCGAACACGTGATTTTGCAGACTATGACGACAAAGAAAAAATTGATCTGCCTACTTCTAAGAAAGCCCTTACAGCACTGGAGGTTGATGAATACGGCTTGGACGAAATGGATAAAGAAATAATACTTGCGATTATCGAAAAGTTCAGCGGAGGTCCGGTAGGCCTAAACACAC
>JANQLA010000491.1 GCA_028280855.1 Melioribacteraceae bacterium | reverse complement strand
ATGTAATTGTTGCATCAACTTCTGCAGTTAAGTTGTAGTATTCGTATTTACCATCTGTATCTATTTGTTTTAGCCTGTATTGCAAATATCCAGAAGGAGGATCATTATCAACAAACCTGTATTGCTTCGGCGAGTTGCTATTTCCGTGCCCTTGCACGAACCCGATGTTTTCCCATTCTGTGTTCTGAGGTCCGTTTTCTGATTTCCGCCTTTCTATCTCAAACCCGTAATTATTCACCTCCGTTGCGGTTTCCCATTTGAGCAAAACTTTGTCATCTTGTAAAGAAGCTGAAAAGCTTGTAAGTTCAACAGGAAGAGCCCCGCTGCTACCCAAAAATTTTGCAAAGAATACGTCTTTTTGTCCACTGCTTGTTAGGTTAGTAGTCCCTGCACCGGGATCAAAATCAACTGTGCCCTCAAAATAGCCTGTTAAAAAAACATCATCACTACTGTCAACACCAATTCCTTTTCCTTCGCCGCCGTCTATACCGTTTACCCAAAGTAAACTGCCGCTGCTGTTATATTTTGCCAGTAAAATTGCACCGTTGCCGGTAAGGTTTGTTGTTCCTGCGTCCGGATCAAAATCTATAGTTCCTCCAAACTGACCCGTAATAATCACATTTTCGGCATTGTCTAATTCAACATGGTTAAGCATTGCACCCCCGGTGGCGGAAGATAAAGAAAACGCCCATGAGAATTCGCCGTTAGTATTATATTTAGCTAAAGCCACATCTTCTATGAAAGCGTTATTGCTGGTTAGATTAGAAGTACCGGCTCCGGGATCAAAATCAACAGTACCGATAAAATCGCATACAATGTACAAGTTACCTCCCGGGGAAACAGCAATGTCATAACCAAAATCAAAATCGCTGCCGCCGATATTATACGCCCATGTATAATTCCCGCTGCTGTTGTATTTTGCAAAGAAGATATCTCTTTCACCGCTTGAAGAAAGATTATTTGTACCTGCCGAGGGATCAAAATCAGAGGAGCCGCCGAAAGTTCCGGTTAAATAAACATTCCCGGTGTTATCAGATCCTATGGAGGGCGAGTCGGCAAAACTTCCCCCAACTTCGTTAATCCATATAAGATTACCGTCAGTGTCGTATTTCCCGAAAAAAATAATACCGTTATCAGTACTTGTTAAATTTGCCGTGGAAGCACCCGGATCAAAATCAATAGTTCCGCGAAAAATTCCCGTAACACAAATATTACCGGAATTATCAAAAGCCAGGTCTGTGCCGAAATCACCGTTTGAAGACCCGAATTTATGCGCCCAAACCAATTCTCCGGAGCTGTTATATTTTGCAAGAAAAATGTCGGTTCCGCCTGAACTTGTTAAGTTAGAAATACCGCCATCAGGGTCAAAATCCACTGTGCTGTTAAAACCGCCCGTTAGATATACATTGCCGGAGCCGTCAACTATCATTGAATTTAAGAATTCAACACTAGTTCCCCCAAAACTTTTAGCCCAAATTAAATCACCGTTGCTATCGTATTTAGCGTAAAATACGTCGTTACTTCCGTTGCTCGTTAAGTTTGCTGTTCCCAGACCCGGATCAAAATCCGCTGTTCCGTTAAAAATTCCGGCTACATAAACATTTCCGCCTGAATCGACGGAGATAGAAACTCCTTCGTCAGTGGAAGCGCCCCCGATACCTTTGGCAAATTGACCTAAACCCCGGTTGTGAAATAAAAACATCAAGAACAGAGTAAAAACAGATAAGATATATTTTGTGGAATTTGCTTTGGCGTTTCTTTCTTCTGGTTGCATTTTCTCCTCCGGAATGACTAATTTGAACCAATCTCAATATGTTTTATTGTTGATTCAAAATCCAAGACTTGCCGTACGGATTGGTAAAACCGGACATGTAAACACGGGGATTTTATGATGATTCGAAATTAACTAGGCAGGCTATGTTCGTGGAGCCGTCTCAAAACTACCACCCTGAATTATTTCAAACTCTTAAGTTGGGAGAATATTTTAGAATAATTATTATAAAATTAATCTAGAATAGAAATTCTAATTACAAGGTCTCTAAATTTAATATATTTTACATACAGAGTATTTTATCTTTAATTGTATCTATGGTTTTGAATGATTTATGGTTCTGAATTTATCATAAAAGTTATTTAGAACTTCTTTAAATTTTTCATTCAATTCATTCAAACGACTTTCTTTAATTTTTAATGACTCATAATCAAAAAACTCTTTTGATAAATAAAGTTTGCGGTTCATTTCTATTTGTATCCAGGGTTTGGGCTTATTTCCATAGTTTCTCGTAATAAAGCCGCCCTTAAACGGATCATTAATAGTAACCTCATCTTCATCGAATCCAAAAACTTCAATAAAGCTTTGCTTTAAAAGAATTGTAATTGATGTATCACATGCTTTCCTTTCAGCATCACCAAGGTTTATCAAAGGCCGCTCATTACCCGAGTCTGGTGCTACATCAGGTGCAATTTCTGCCATAGAATGACAATCCATTGCTAATTCTATATTTGGATTTTTTAAAGCTTCCCTGATTTTTTGATGGTAATCTTCATAATATTTTTGAATCAGCAAGCCGGTCATTTTTTTATCAGGCTGTTTGCCGGTTTTATAAATAGGTTTATTGTAACAAGTGGCGGATTTAACAAGCCCGTCTGTAAACTCAGGTGGCAGCATATCCGTAGATCGGCTTGCATCAACAAATGCGCGGGCTATATTAAATTTTAATAACGACTCAACATGTCCGGGGACATCATAAATTTCCTGCGTAAAACTATCTGAGTCGTCAAATAAATCCCGTGCGGTAATGGAAACGCTGGATATTAACTCATCAGGGGTTTGAGTGCCGCCGTGAGGAATTGAAATTAAAAAAGGTAATTTCTTCATTTTGCCTCCTTATTATTTTGCCGTACCATCGCGTCTAATATCAGCAACTCCCTGGAAACCATTACCTGATTGCTTTTTAACCACAGCCTGTAAACATCCTAGATAAAATGAATAGTCATCCCGGGGATCAATACGGTAATCCTGTTTTTTTAGATATTCTATAACCGACGGATCAAATCTGCCTGCTTCAAGACTTACCCTGCCGCCCAAAGAGCAATGTATCCTTGGGGCTTTCATAGCCTCGTCAATCGAGTAATTTCTATCGATTACCCGAAGCAAAAAAAGAATCAAGCTGGAAACGATTCGCTCACTCCCCGGGCTTCCCAACGACATCCAGATTTTATCGCCATTATAGAGCAATGTCGGCGCTACGGTAGCCCATGGATTGGCGTTTGGCCTAATGTAATAAGGGTGTTCCGGCTTACTATAATCAAAAGCATAAAGATAATTATTGTAGACAAATCCAAGTCCGTTTGCAACAGCTTTGGAGCCGTACACTCTTTCAATTGATTGCGTTAAAGCCACCGCCAAACCCGATTTATCAATTACAGACAAATGTGTGGTTTCGCCAGTAATTTCATCTTCAGTTGGGATTATTGGAAGCAATTTTTTACTTACATTTTCTATTATTTCCCTAATACTTTCATAGGCAAAATTGTCGTCCAGCATCTTTGTATCGTCAGAAACCTGAGCAAAAAAATTGGGGTCGTATGGCCTGTCGGCACGTTCTAAAAAAGCTTTACGAATAACACTGATAATAAGATGAAAAAGGTGGTTGTCATTTTCGATTCTGTAATCTTTATCAATAAATTCTATCATTTTTAATGCAAAGATCAATGTTCTGCCGGCGCCGGGAGGAGGCATTGTATATACGTCCAACCCTCTAAACTTTGTCATCAGCACTTCACGTTCAATTGCCAACGGAATCAATGCCAAATCATCGTATCTTAGAAGCCCGCCGTTTTCACGCATGTCGGCGTCTATTTGTTTTGCTACATTTCCTCTGTAGAATTCATCAATACCTTTTTCTGCCAGTTTCCTTAAAAGCGCTGCTAACTCCGGCTGCTTAAAAAGTTGATCCTCTTTGTAGGGTTCGCCGTAATTAAAAAAATATTTTAAACCGGATTTTGATTGAACTTTTTCGACATTGGAACGTTCGCGGTTTTGTAATTTTTCCTGAAGAGCCGTTATGGTGTAACCATGTTCTGCGAGTTCGGCAACGGGTTTTAGTATTTGTTCCCACTTCAATTTACCGTATTGTTTTTGAACATACCATAGCGTCGCAGGTGTGCTCGGAACAGTTGTAGCACGGTAACCGAGCGCACGGTCATCTTTATAAATTGAGCTGGCATGACTTAAGGACGGAGCTCTTGAAGATCCGTCTATTGCAATTACTTCTTTACCGTCTCCAATTAATAACATTGTTTGACCGCCTAATCCGCTTGCCTGGGGTTCACTAACACCAAGAGCCAAAGCTGATGCGACTGCAGCATCAACAGCATTTCCATTTTTTTTGAGCATTTCTTTACCAATATCGGTAGCATAGCTTGATTGGGTTGCTACCATTCCGTCATCGGAAATAGAGCAATTTCCTTTATTGTCGGTCTTAAATTTTGACTCTATCTCCTTAAAATTTACCGCCATTTCAATTTCTCCAAATTGTCTATCCACATATTTGAAAGAATAATTCTTTCAACAGAAATATTTATAATAATTTACATACCATTTCCCAGCTTGTTATAATTTGGATTATATTCCTAAAGCAATCCCATCCCGTCTCGAATCAGCAACACCCTGGAATCCGTCACCGGTTTTACGCATCAAAACAGCTTGAATAGCTCCCATATGAAATGAGAGCGGTTCGCGTATCTTTAGGCGATAGCCCTTTTGATTCAAAAAATTAATAATTTCAGGATCAAACTGCTCTGCCTCAAGGCTTAAATCACCATTCTCTTCCGAATGAATACGCGGCTTCATCATTGCATCTTTTATAGACAACCCTTGATCGATAACACCTGAAAGGAACTGAGCCATAGAGGAAAATATACGTTGGCTTCCGGGGCTGCCAAGAACGATCCATGGTTCATTTTCGTGAAACACTATCGAGGGTGAAGCACATGGCCAGGGAATACCTCCGGGCCTGAGATTGTAATAGTGGTCCGGGTGTCCATATCGAAAGGCTTCTATATAGTTGTTGTAAAGAAATCCAAGTCCTTCTGCGGCGGCTTTTGATCCGTAAACTAAATTAAGAGATTGAGTTAGACCAACAGTATTTCCATCCGCATCCATAACTGAAAGATGTGTGGTTTCTCCTTTACCTTGTTTCGCCAGTGGTTCCTGATTAGCAAATCTTTCTCCTTTTTGTATAACGTCAACAAGTTCTTCCGCAAGTTCCTGCAAAGCTTTATCTCTATCGATAATTTGGTGAAAGGTATTGGGATTGCGGGGGTTCTTTCTGTATTCAGTGAATGCCGCATACAAGATATCAGCCATTATCCGGTAAGCATTGGTAGAAGCATCTGCAAAGAGTTCGCGGGGTAATAGATCCATCATTTTAAATATCAATAGAAGTGTCTCTCCCGATCCCGGAGGAGGGAAGGCACTGATGCGGTATCCTCGGTAAGAACCTTCAATCGGCTTCCTCTCAATAACTTCGGGGATCAAAGCCATGTCCTCTTTGCGTAGAAACCCGTTGTTTTTTCTCATATCTGCATCTATCTTTTCGGCAATCTCACCACGATAGAAGGTCTCGTGCCCATCACGGGCAATTATGGAAAGTGTTTCTGCCAGTTCCTTTTGAACAAAAAGGTCACCGGCTTTATAAGGGTCATTAAAGTTATTAAAGAAATAGCGTACACCCGAAAGAGACTGAACATTTAAAAAATTTTTGCGTTCCCGTTTTAGAATAAATTCCTGAAGTTTGGATATCAAATATCCGTTTTCCGCAATATTAATGGATGGCTGAAAAATTGTTTTCCAATCAAGTTTTCCGTAACGTTTGTTGAGGTAAGCCAGAACAGCAAGTGTGCTTGGTATCGTTGTTGATTTGTATCCCAGTTTTCTGGAACTCTTGCTTTTCAGCTTGGATGAATGGGCCAGCGACGGTACATGGCTGGAGCCGTCAATGGCAACTGTACGTCCATCAATATGAAGGATTGCTACTGTTTGTCCTCCAATCCCTGAGCCTTGCGGTTCGCAAACACAAAGTGCTAAGGCGGATGCACACGCGGCATCAACAGCATTGCCGCCTTTTTCAAGCATTTCTACACCTGCTTTTGTTGCCTCGGGAAAAGCGGTTGCCACCATGCCCTTATTAGCTTCAGAACACTTGTTATCGGCTGAGGTACAAAATGAGTCCTCAACTTGCAGCATGTTTTTTGCCGTTAAATCTGAACTCACCTAGCCTCCTGCATCAAAACTTCAGTAAGCAAAACGGTTCGCTGAAAAAGGCTCAGGCGTTGAATAGCTTCATGCGGTGTATGCGGATTCTCAATTGCCGGACCCAAACCGCAGATTACAGGGACATCTTTGGGAACAATGCCTGCTACCGATGGTGTAGCCGAAGTTTCCTGCGCAATGGATATATCCAATTCCTTTGCTACATTTATTACTCTCTCAGAAAAAGCCCTGTTTATTTTCCGGTCTTGCATAGCGGGGCGATCCGATATCAGGTTCAACTGCCACTTCGGGCCGGTTTTACCAAGAATACTACGGATTTTCTCTTCAGTTTCATCGGCTATTGTCGGTTTTGGATAGCTGACAAGGATTGTAGCCTGGGTTCGATGAGGCAACATATTGGGGAAGTGTTTGGTCCTGATGTCCGTTACGAACACACCCAATTTTTCCTTGCGCGAAGAGAGTTCCATCATTGATTCTATCCGGTTGCTGGTCCAACTAAGTGCATCCGGTGTCTTTACTCCGGGACGAAGATCGCGGGACTTGCTTTCGACGATGAGCTGGTATTTGCGTATACCTCGCGAACCCACGATGAGGTTATCATTCGCAGCCCCTTGCTTCAGCACAATTACCTGTCCTGCAATGCTAGATGCCTGCTCTATGGTATTCCTGCTGTAACGATAATCACGTCCCTCATCTGAATAAATCAGGATACCTATTTTTTTGCGTTGCAGTTTCTTCTGCTTACGTAATGCCCGCAATGCATACTCCGCCATTGCGAGCGGGGCGCGTGAGAAACCAACTGCTTCACCGTAAAGTAGTTCCGGAGTGCGTCGAAAAGCCTGGTACGGAATTTCACTATCCAGCGGACTATCAACTTGAACTATAATCAAGGTTCCGCCTTTTAATCCTTCCTGGGTTTCCCAGGTGCTTACAACGTGTTCATCTGTCAGTTCTTTTACCGGTAACAAACCAAGTTCCCGATAGCGTTGATTTAATTGTTTAACCAGTTCCCGGGTTTCAACGGGGTCGGAAGTGCGTGCAGAGTGAGAGACAAGATCTTCTACCCTCTGTTCGAGTTTATCTCTATTTGCAGTTAAAAAGTTAAGTGAACCATCGCTTGTTTTAGATGTTCCCATCTGTTGTATAACAAAAGGTGTGTCGAAATATCTCTTGCTCGCAGAATCAAGTAAGCGGCTTAAAAGTGCGGCAAAGTCAAGCCCTGCGTGTTTTGCTCCCTCAACGAATGAACCGCGATAACCAAGACTTGGAAGGCTGTTTAATTCAAGTAAATATAAATTACCATCCTCGTCAATTCTCATATCAACTCTTGCACAATCGTGGCATTGCAATGTGGTAAAAGCTTTACGGGCTATTTCCTGCGCTTTCTTTGTAGTTTCTTCATCTAGTTTTGCCGGACATACATATTTAACTGTTCTCCCTGAGCGACCTCCTTTATCGTCGTTTGTATAAACGCGTGGTCCGTCGCCAAAATCCAGTTCGGCGGGAGGGAAAGCCTCGGGCGGATTACCAAGAAGCCCAATATTAATCTCTCGTCCTTCGATATAACATTCTGCAAGAACCGGTTCAGCATATTTTTCAAAAAGTGGAACAGCAGCTTCTCTCAACTCCTTCTCATCGTTAACAACCATTAGTCCAAAGGAATCAGCTCCGCTTTTAGGCTTAACGATTAGAGGATATTTCAAATCGGGTGCTTCGAAGTCCGGTGTCTCGAGCACAGCGAAATCCGGCGTGGGCAATCCATTCTGCTTAAATAGTACTTTAGCCACTACCTTATCGAGGGATAGCGAATGCGAGAGCGGTCCTGAACCTACGTAAGGTATGCCTATCATTTCAAGGATTCCTGGCACATGAGTATAGCGTGCGGAGCCCTGTATACCATAGGCGAGATTTAAAGCCATGCCGGGCCGTTCCCCCTTAACCACTGCGGGCATAAATTCTTCCAAGCGTTCTATTAAGTGTTTATCACCCTCAAAAGTTTTAACCTGGTGTCCGAGGGATTTAAGAGTTTTTGTGATACGCTGAATAGCTTCCACACGGTACTTTTCCGGGTTAAGTGCACCTATAAGATTAATTACTTTCATACTTTCTCGATTATATATAACAGCAACCTTCATAATAATTCCTCCTTAACTCCGAATTAGTTTTAAAGTTTTATTTGAGAGTCTTCATCCGGCTTGTCTGCCCTGGCATTTTCCTTGCCTTCAGTCAGGTAATTGTAAAACCTCTGAGTAGGATATGAGAAATCAATATCGTTGCACTCAGCAAATTTGCTTAAAATATACTCCCGGATTGACTCTTCACTTGTTTTCCGCTGCTTGGGGTCTGTTAAATATCTTATAGTTGGTACCACTCCGCAATCTTTAGCATCTGTATAAACAGTTGGAGTAAGATTTCCTTAAGATATCATAAATTATTGTAGTGGTCAAGGGCCATTTAGGCTGTCTCAAAACTAACTATAAATATAATTATTTTGGCATAGACAAAAAGGTAAATAAGAATTGTAGTAAAATCAGATTATACAAAACGTTTATACTTCCAACCTCGTTTGAAGTCTGGTTACCTGAAGATCACCTTGCACACTTTATCAGAGAATTTGTTGACTCTAGATAAATCAATAATAAATTATTGACAAAAGATGAAAGTTTTGTGGCTCCTTGTCCACAACTCGACGAGAAAGATTATATCTTGCGTAATAATTGAAATTGAATGAGAGGTTGTCCGAATACTGTCATCCGGAACTTGTTTTGGGATCTAATATTTCATTTTTAGCTGATTTTTAGATTCTGAAATGAATTCAGCATGCCAAATCCGTAGTTATCGGACAAGTTCATGATCCTTAACTACTCGAATTGCGATTCGAAATTAAGCAGATTTTTTAAGCGCATTCTGCCTGAAGAACGAGGGCGAAATTCCAGTGAATTTTTTAAAAGATTCATTAAATACGGACTTACTTGAAAACCCAACTTCTTCCGCGATGGATTCGATCGTATAAATTTCGTATTTGGTATCGACCAGCATTTTGCGCGCTTCAATTACTCTGCGGGAATTTATGAACTGGTTAAAGTTTGTTCCGTATTCGTCGTTGATAATTTCGGAAAGATAAGTCCTGTTGGTATCAAGCTCCTTTGCCAGGTTGTCGATACTTAGCTTTGGCGTTTTGAAAATCTTTTTATCTTCGATATACGTGTTTAACTTATCGAGAATTTCAAGTTTTGTATCGTCTGAAAACTTATTCTGATTTTTCTTCAATGAGTAAATGCTCGTTTCGGTTTGCATCAGTTCAAGATTCTTTTTTACCAATGCCTTGTTTGATTCCGCGGTTTTTTTGTATTGCCTGAAAATAGTTATTGTAAAAACGACGCTAACCAGCAGCATGCCGATAATAAAATAGATAGTGATTTCCTGCTTTTCAATTACCTCTGCATTTAGCTGCTGTTCTTTTTCAAGGAGTGCAATTTGCTGCTGTTTCTTCTCGGTCTCGTATTTTGTTTGAAGTTCGGCTATTTGTTCGTGTTTTTCTTCGTTGAATATGCTTTCATTTTTATCTTTGTATAACTTTAAATACTCGTAAGCCTGTTTGTAATTTCCCAAAAGCGAATAGAGCTCGTGGTAAATTTTATACGAATCCATAATCTGAACGGCAGAATTGATTTCGAGTGATTTTTCCAGGCTTCTTTTAGCAAAGTTCAAACCGGAAGAATAATTCTTTTGATCTTTGGACAGCTCAGCAAGGTTGTAATATGATATTGCGATTCCAACGCCATCGTCAATTTCCGAAAAGTATTCCAATGCTTTGGATATTGAGCGACGTGCTTTATTAAACTCTTTGTTGTCTTTGTATGCCAAGCCGAGGTTTTCATTTATCGCTGCAAGGTGAACTTTGTTTCCGAAATCCTCCGCAATATCCAGAGCCTTTAAATAGTATTCTATTCCTTCATCAATCAGGCCGGTGTTATTATAAACTACACCCAGGTTTGCGTATGAAAACACAAGCGATCTCCTGTTTCCCATTTCCTGCTTCAGTTCGATTGATTTGTGGTGATATTCAATTGCTTTGTCATAATTTTCCATATGTTTATATGCAAGGGCTATGTTGTTGAAACACGCTGCCATCGTTTTTTTATCGCCGATGCTTTCCGCAAGCCGAAGCGCCTTTAACAAGTATTCAACCGACTTCGGTTCGTCTTCTCCTTGCGAATGATAAATATCTCCAAGGTCTTTATAACTAATTGCAAGGGAGGACGTGTCTTCAAACTCATCGTAGAGTGCAATTGCTTTTTGTGTGTATTCAATAGCTTTGTCAAAATTTCCTTTTAGTTTTTCAGCGAGCGATAAACTTCTGTACGCTGATGGTAAGCCTTTTCTATACTCATTCGCTTCGGATAATTTTACGGATTGATTCGCGAGAGTTATCGCCGTGTCGGTGTTTTGCCAAATGTATTCAAAACTCAACCGGTTTAAGATGCCGATTTTTTCAATGTCGTCTTTGGAGTTGTTTAATTCTTGTCTTAGGCTGTCGATCATACTTTGAGAAT
>JANQLA010000468.1 GCA_028280855.1 Melioribacteraceae bacterium | reverse complement strand
ACCCGTTAACACGGTATGACCTGTATGTTTCGGAATCAATACCGTCTATCGAAACTCCTAAAATTGAAAGACCCGACTTGACTAACTCTTCGGCTTTGCGAAGATCAAAATGTGATGACATTGCTAAGTACTAACTTTAATGTACCGTTTGATAAACACAAAGCCGAAGAGTTAGTCAAGTCGGGTCTTTCAATTTTAGGAGTTTCGATAGACGGTATTGATTCCGAAACATACAGGTCATACCGTGTTAACGGGTCATTTGAAAAGGTGCTGTTTAACATATCATTAGTGCAGGCTGCTAAAAAAAAGCTTTCTTCAGCAAGTCCCAGAGTTGTATGGAGTTTCCTGGCATTTAAGCATAACCAGCATTTGATTGGTAAAGCAAAGCAAATGGCAAAACAGTTGGATATGGAATTTCAGGTAACGAGAGGAATATCACATAATAAGCAATGGTTAACGGACGATATTCACATTCACCCTGTTGATGATGTTGCAATTAGGGGCCCTGTTTGCAGGCAGCTTTATACCATGGCTGTTGTAAATGCCGACCTTGGCGTTTCGCCGTGTTGCTTCCATGATGCGTATGACAGCAACCATGATTTTGGCGATGTCAATAAAAATGAGTTTAAGTCTGTTTGGAATGCCGGTAAATATAGGAACGCCCGGAAGCTATTCAAGAACCATAAAAATGGAAGAAATAAATCCAATCATAAAATCGTATGTGAAAATTGTGTTGTTTATCTCAAACATATGGAGAATATAAATGGTGCAGAATAACGATTGGAATCCTTTGGTATATGTTATAATACTTACCTGGAACAGGAAAGATGAAGTGCTTGGAGCAGTAAAGAGTCTTTCCCGGCTGAAATACAAGAATTACGTTCCGCTTGTAGTAGATAACGCATCCAAGGATGACACTGTTGAAGTTCTTAAGGAAAAGTTTCCTGATTTAAAAGTAATTGTAAACCATAAGAATCTGGGATACACAGGTGGGAATAACGTTGGCATTAGGTATGCTTTTGGACAAGGCGCTGAACTTGTTCTACTTATGAATAATGATGCGCGAGTTCATCGTAATTTAATAAACCGGATGATTGAGGTCATGAGTACAGATGATAGAATAGCAGTGGTTGGCTCAAAGAATTTATATGAAAACGATCCTAACAGAATTTGGGGTGCATGGGCTCAGGTTACTTATGGGGAGATGCTGACTCGGATATACGGCAGAAACCAGTTTGACAACGGAGCATTCCAGGATGTAAAGGATGTCGACCAGGTAATGGGTTGTGGCTACATCTGGCGGAGGGAAGCGCTGGAAGATATCGGTTTGCTTGATACTAATTTCTTTGGATACCACGAAGATACTGATTGGTGTATACGCGCTATCAGAAAAAAATGGCGGGTGGTTTATTGCGGCGATGCAGTAACTTATCATAAAGGAGGAGTAAGTAATAATCCAAGTTACAAAGAGTCTTTGCCGGTTATGTATTTCCTGGGACGCAATGCAATTTTATTTACGCGTAAACACGGCAGCGGCTTCGACATGCTGCGACTTGTAAAGAATTCGATTAAAGGTTCTTTGGGTCGCTCATTTCGTGCGCGTAAAAAGAAACTACCTTCAAGGGAAAAGGATTTCCTCAAAGGTATGATTGACGGGTTTTTAAACCGTAATTCTCAAAAGAATTTTGGAGTAAATTAAAATGAGAGTTTTAGGATTATCTTTTTCAGGACACGGTTCCTCAATTTGTTTAGTTGAAGACGGAAAAATTGTTCGGGCAGTAAATCTTGAACGTCTTACCCGTAAAAAGTTTTCTTTGGTAACCCTTCCCCGCTATGAAATATTAATGAAAAGAGTGGCAATGAGGGAATTTCAAAGCCCTGAAGAACCGGAGTTTTTTAATTTTTTTGAAGTATTCCCTCGTATGCTTAGGTACGTTACGGGTTGTGCAAATTTGGCTGATGCGGATATTGACCTGATTGTAAAAACCCGGGATAATGTCGGTCGCATAGTTGACATTGCTTATAAAAGTTATTTTGATAAAGCTTATAAAGAGGTTCTGCAGTTTTTTGCTGGAGTACCACAGCATCTTGAATTAGAGCACCACATGGCTCATGCATATCAAGCGTATCTTTCCAGTCCGTTTGATGAGGCGGCTATATTAACAGTTGACGGAACAGGAGAAAAACTTGAACGTTTAGGACTAAACTCAATTTCAACAACATTTTGTGTCGGCCAGAATAATAGGGTAAGGGTTTTATCCGAAGTTTATTCACCATTTTCAATTGGCGGTGTATACAGCAATTTTACCAGGCACCTTGGGTTCATGGATAACCAGGAAGGTAAAACAATGGCTCTGGCTTCATTTGGGACTGACAGCTTCTTTAAAGAGCTTAACGATACTTGGGAATTGCTTGAAAACGGTCATTTCAAATTTACTTTTAACGAGCTTTTAAGCAACCAGCTAATAGTTGAACGAATGCAAAAGTACGTAGAGCAAAGAGAGTATGGCGGGCCGATTCATCAGAAACATAAAGACATGGCTTGGGCAATTCAAAATCTTACGGAAATTATTTTGGTACATGCTGCAAATGCTATCTATAAACAAACCGGTTTAAAGAAATTAGCGTTGGCAGGCGGGGTAGGGCTTAATTGTGTAGCAAACGCAAAAGTTCTTTCGGAAACACCGTTTGAAGAAATGTATATAATGCCTAATGCGGGTGATCGCGGACTTTCGGTTGGTTGTGCGTTATTTGGTTATCAAGTTTTACTTAAAGGTAAAGAAAGAGTTGCACCAATAAATGATTATTTTGGGCGCTCATACTCTGAGCAGGAAATATTAACAGCACTAAATTTACCGAATGGTTATAAATTCCGTAAATGTAAAAATATCGCTTCAGTTGTAGCCGGAATGGTTGCCGAGCAAAAAATAGTCGGATGGTACCAGGGGGGAGCTGAATTCGGACCGAGAGCTTTGGGTAACCGCAGTATAATTGCTGATCCCCGAACTCTTGATAGCAAAGTTAGATTGGACAACGATATAAAAAGACGCGAGTGGTTCAGGCCTTATGCGCCAAGTGTGTTGGAAGAATATGCCGATGAGTACTTTGTTACGAATGGTCCAAGTCCTTATATGTTAATGGCAGTTCAAACAAGACCCGAAGTAAAAGAAAAAGTCGAAGGTATTGTTCACGTTGATGGTACAGCAAGAATACAAACAGTAAATAAAGAAGCAAGCCCGCGCTACTATAACCTGATAAGTGAATTTCATAAAAGAACCGGTATTCCGCTTGTACTTAACACCTCTTTTAATGCAAACGGGGAACCGATTGTTGAGACACCAACAGATGCTTTAGATGCATTGAAAAGCATGAAATTTGATGCTTTGGCGCTTGGCGATTACCTTGTTTGGGATGAGCAATTACAACTCGAAGGAGTGAATTAATTATATGAAATGTTCGGTTATTCTTGTTAGCTGGAATTGCGTTGAGTTTATAGGCTCTTGTCTTGATTCACTATCTAATCAAAACTTTCCCTGGGATAAATTTGAGGTGTTTCTAATAGATAATGGTTCAAGCGATGAATCAGTTGAGTTTGTTAAACAACATTATCCCTGGGTTCGTGTATTAAACAATACTGAAAATAATTATGCCGGAGCAAATAATTTAGGGGTAGAAAAATCCAGCGGTGAATTCATCTCGTTTCTAAATCCCGATACAAAAGTGGACCCGGATTGGTTAAAGGAGCTAGTCGAAACTCTGGATAGTAATCCAAAAGTTGGAGTTGTTACAAGTAAAATATATGAAAACGAACCCCACCTGTTTGCTGTAGGAATGCGTGAAACCGATGATCTTGATTGGGAGCCAATTGGCAATGGAGAAAAAGACAACTGTCAATACGATGGTGTTTATACTGTAAAGTATATTAATCATTGTTCATGTTTATATAGAAGGGAGTGCTTGGATAAAGTAGGATTACTCGACACCAATTTTATGATGTATCATGAAGACGTGGATATGAGTTTAAGAGTTCGAAGAGCCGGCTGGCAATTGATGGTAAATACGAATAGCATTGTTTATCACCAGGTGCACGGTTCTATTGAAAAAAGTAAACATATGTTTAATTACTACATAGACAGGAACAGGCTTTATGTAATTGCAAAACATTTCCCTCGTCAATTTGCAGAGAATTTTTCAACATCCAGATTTTACAGGTATGGCTACGAAGACCACAGCGGTGATTCGCTTCAGAGAGATCTTATAGTTTTATTCGACTATTGGTTGAAAGAACGGGACTCATCTTCCAATTTATCTTCCGAATTCGCTTTGATATTAAGAAAATTGAAAGAACGTTCCCATGATAGGCTTGACCAGTTTGAAACAGATTTGAAGCTTAAAAGTGAAGGCTTTTTAAAAGCAATTTGTCAGCTTGAGTTTGATATGGAAGGCGTTAAGCAGAAACTAGTTGAAATAAAAAGGAAGACTGAAATATGATTACAATTGGAATTCCTGTTCGTAATCAACTCAGTTATTTGCAAAGATCATTAGACAGTGTATTAAATTGTTGTTCGATTTCATCCCAAATTGTTATAGTTGATGATGTTTCAGATATCGAAACGAAAAATTGGCTAAAAGGCTTTACGAGTTTGCACGAAAACGTTACTTTAATCAGGAATAGTTTTCGAGAGGGATTTGCATATAATGCGAACCTAATACTTGATGAAGCCAAAGGGGAAGTTGTAATTCTTCTTAACTCGGATATCGTAGTTACTCCCTGTTGGGATAAACTATTGTTCTCCGCATTTGCAAATAAAAGCGTTGCGCTAGCCGGGCCTTCAACTTCATGTGCTCATACACCCCAGGCGTTAATGGAATGCAGGTTCGGAAGGTTTGATCTATCGGATGAGGAAATTGGGAGGCAGGCAAAAAAAATAGCTTCAATGTATTCAAACCAAAGAGAATACTTGAAACATTTGGGCGGTTTTTGTTACGCAATATCTTACAGCGCTTTTGAGGATATTGGTTATTTTGATGAACGTTTCGGGCTTGGTCCTTTTGAAGAAAATGATTATTCCGATCGGGCAAGCAAAAAAGGTTATAAATCTGTTTGGGTTAAAGATTCTTATGTGCATCATTTCGGCGGGGTTTCGTTCAATGAACTAGGTATGAAAAAATATAAACAGCTTATGAGTAAAGCACATGAGTTATATGAAGCTAAACGTAATGGTAGTATAGAACCTGATTGGATAAGGAGAGATGGAAAAGGAAAATTAGAAGTTCTTACAGATTTGGTATAATGAAGAATTGTATCAGCAATGAATTAAAAATAGAATAGCAAAATAATTTGGAGGAACTAATGTCTACAAAAAGTGAGCGTTTCCAAAATGATTTAATTGATGCTGTTGGCGACATACTCAACCGTGTCAACCTTGAAGACCGAACCGATAATGAAATTGACGCATATCTTAATCGAATAGTTGAGGACTTGACGCATGATGTCGACCGGTTTGCTCGCTCGGGAAATCCGGGTGCATCGCAGCACGGAACAATTGAACGTGAAAAGCGCACTAAGGAAGAACGTTTAAAAGCAACTGTAATTTCAATGTTGAACAAAGCCGATTTTGATAACCTCGATGAACGACAAGTGCGCGATTTAAAGAACAAACTGGAAAATAGTGTAGTTAGCTTAATGGGCAGATTAGGTGTGCAGCCCGCAGATGATTTTGTTGGTGAAACTGCCGAAGACTTAATTGAAATGACTCATAAGCAAGATTGGTTAAACCAGCATATAATGGTTGCTATGAGTAATTACGCATTATATGATCTTTCGGCAGGTGAGATACGCGAATTACACGTTGAAATAGAAAATATCCTTAAAGGACTGGAGAGTTAAGCATCGATCTTAACGAAATAAGTCTTTGCTTTATTAATAAGAATGGGGCTTTGTTCTTGCCCGGAAGTTTAAAGCCGCTGGCTAACCTGGTCGGGGAAGTAATCTTTGTGGATACGGGTTCTAATGATTCGTCCGTTGAAATTGCTGATCAATGCGGGGCAAAAGTAATTAAAACAGAATGGAAAGATGATTTCAGCGCGGCGCGAAATGTTTATCTTCAACATGCGTCTTTACCATGGATATTAGTTTTAGATGCTGACGAAATTTTGTTCCCCGAGGATTTGTTGAGTTTTTCGGGTCAATGCACTAATGGCGGTAAGGCAGGCTTTTGGTTTACTGTTCGTCACTATTGTAAAAATACGGGAAGACCAAATTGGAATTACTGTAAGCCGGATAAAAGACTTACCGACTGTATAACCGGCTATAAAACCACGCGTAATGTTAAATTATTTCCTAATATTCCGGGCTTGTCTTACCGCTATCCCGTGCACGAATCGATATTACCCGGCTTGATCGAACGTAATATTCCAATGAAAGAAAGCGACGTTCCTATACACCATCTAGGATATTTGGACCTCGATAAATCTTCAGTTACTAAGCGAGTTCGGCGGAACATGGCTCTTGGTTTGAAGAAGATAAAAGAATATCCTAATGATACTTGCGGCTATCTGGAATTAGCAGACCTGTTAATAGAACATGATAACAGCGAAGCTGCAATAAAGTTGCTGAAGAAAGCTTTGAGTTTGTCGCCGAATTATCTGGAGGCTTATCTAAAGTTAGCCGAAGCATACGAAAACACAGACAACATTGAAGAAGCAAAAAAAATATACGTGAGACTTTATAATGCTGAACCTGATAACTTCTTCGTTAATGCAGCGATTGGAAGACTTCATTATGAAGAGGGTAAATTCAATGATGCCGAAACATACTTAACTAAGGCTGATGATTATTTTTCAATTGTTCGGTTGGCTTTTTCGCTTTTCCATCAGAAAAAATATGAAGACGCAATTAAGTCCGCTGCAAAATCACTTGAAATTTATCCAGATGGATACGAAGGAAAAATAATTTATAAACGAATCGAAATGGAATTAAAAGGCAAAACTGCCAAGGTTAAATAATCTAGCAATTCTTCAGAATAACGATTTCTCTAATCAAGTCGTTGTAACAATTTAGCTATCAAATATTTTGTTATTCAGCTTCTGAAACTAATTGCTAATTGACATTCTACTAGTTTTTCCTCCAGTTTATCTATTATATGTTTTATTAACCAATGGGTTTACCCATTGGTATACTCTACGAACCTACAGTTTTCTTAACCAGTTAACTGGTTTCATAATATAATCAGGGGTGTAAAACATGTCGGTAAGATCATTAACAAAAATTTTGCTTCATTTAATTTGGGGAACTAAAAATCACGAAAAAATTCTTACTGATAGGGAGTTTAGAAAAAGAGTATCAGATCATTTGTCTGAGAATTCAAAATCCAAAAACATATACATGAAAATTAATCATGTGAATGCAGTAATAGATTTGCCGACTAATAGAAGCGTTGAAGAGGTAATGCGTCTATTGAAAGGAGAACTTTCTCATTGGATTAACAAAGAACTAGATTCGAAATTTTCATGGGCAATTGGTTATGCAGTGTTTTCGGTCTCAGAATCGAACCTGGCTAAGGTGATAAGATACATTCAAAATCAAGATAAACATCATCGACAAAAGTCGTTTCGTGAAGAGTATGATGATTTCGTTACAGCATACAAAGTAGATATTGGGTAAACCAGTAGACTGGTTGATATTCATATCAATTGCTCTAAATACCAACGATTGAAATCGTTGGTTAATTCTTTATTTCAATAATCGTTTTCGTATGAACACATTTATTCATCCACTGATTGCCGATTAGTGTAAAAATTAACAAACCAAATTAACTATCCAATGCAAATAAGCAGCATCGCACCTGGGAATATTTTTTATAACAATGAAGAAGTCATTTTCACGACTGATCATTCCGATCCGGGTTGTTATAAGGTATTGGATCACTCCGGTAATTTGATAGTGAAAAACGAATTGCATTCTTTAAAAGAAATTAATCTCGGATTAGTTGGTAACGGTTATTACGAGTTAAGCTGCGGTAGTGATTCATGTAACTTATCAACCTCTTTTGGAGTTATTAGCAGCCATGATGGAAATACTTCAGACCGGGTCGGTGTAAATGTTGCAGTTGAGTGGTTATCCTTATTTGAACATTTGGAGGAACTAGCCGAGTTACTAAAAAAAATTGGCGTACGTTGGGTAAGAGACCGTGTTACCTGGGGAGAAATACAAAAAGAACCGGGGAATTATTCATGGGAAATATATGACAGGATTGTTGATGAATTTAGAAATCACAATATAAATATTGTGCAGGTTTTCCAGGATTCGCCTTTATGGACGCATCCCGGACAAATAACCCTATTAAGCCCCGAGGATTTACGCGATGTGTATAGTTTTTGTAAAACCGCTGCCGAATTCTTTAAAGGTCGTGTAAACGCATGGGAAGTATGGAACGAAGCCGATTCAATTTATTGGCCTGATCTTTCCGACAGATTCGCGGGTTTACAAAAAGCTGCATACCTTGGATTCAAAGCAGGTGAGTCAGATGTAAATGTTTTAATATCCTCATTTTGTAAAGGAGCAAGCACCTTTGCGAAGAATTTGTTTAAGTGCAATGTTTC
>JANQLA010000434.1 GCA_028280855.1 Melioribacteraceae bacterium | reverse complement strand
CTCCATCATTTAACTGGAGCGATGTCGCAACTGCCATCAGCTATGATGTACAGATTGCTACGGATATTTCGTTTGCGAACCTTGTTGTTGATCAGCAGGGACTTAATTCTTCGGAATATAATGTACCCGGAGCAACACTGAGCAATTCAACAACCTACTACTGGAGAGCAAGAGCGAATAATTCGCAAACTTCAAGTCCCTGGAGTTCTATTTTCAGTTTTGTAACACTTTCCGTGGGTGCCGGAGACGTTTCCGTTATTATAAATACGATTACAGTTCCGCCCGGTACTGAGATTGCCGTACCTCTAACTGTTACCAATTTCAATTCAATAGGCTCTGTTTCACTAAGAATTAATTTTGACAATACGAAGCTTTCCTATAAAAGTCTGGTAAATAAAACAGATAAGAGTTTTTCGGCAAACGCTGTTGGAAGTGTATTAAATATATTTTGGTTTGATAATACGGGCGGTGCATCTCCGTTAAATGTAGGTGACGGTCCCCTATTTGATTTAGTATTCGATTATATTGACGATGATTTGCCGTTAATTTTTGATTTGGGAGCGAGCCAGGTTACAAATACCAACAATGAAGTTATTCCTACTACATTTGTAAATGGTTCCGTAATTGAAGGTGAACCATTGCCTGATGTACCGGTACTATCTTCACCAGCCGATGACGCAACAGATGTAAGTTTCACACCAACACTTGACTGGAATACTGCGGCAAATGCAAATTCGTACAATTTGCAACTTGCGACTGACGCTGGATTTACATCTGTTCTCATTGATGAAACAGGATTAACAAATACGAGCTACACGATTGCCGATGGTGTTCTTTCACAAAATACGGAATACTTCTGGCATGTTAGTTCAACAGGCAATTCCGGAAACAGTGCTTTTAGTGAAACATGGAGTTTTACGACATTACTGCCGCCATTGCCTGCGCCTGATCTAAATACGCCTGAAGATAATTCTACCGATGTGTCGCTAACCCCGGTGCTTGATTGGACAAACGTGAACGAAGCAACAACTTACAGGGTTCAAATAAGTATATTACCTGATTTTTCCGATTTGAATCTTGACAGGGAAAACCTGACTAACTCCGATGTAGCAGTTACAGGCAGTATTCTACAGGAAGGTACCATATATTACTGGCGAGCTAATGCTAGTGATGCATTGAGAACCAGTGATTGGAGCGCCGTTTTTAGTTTTACCACCCTTGTTACTACCCTGGATACACCTGTACTACAATCTCCTGCCGATGGTTCTGCTGATTTCGACCCTAACTCGGTTAACCTTGACTGGACAGATGTGACTGATGCAACATCTTATGACATACAAGTTGCGGACAATTCTAATTTTAGTGGGGCAGATGAATTCAACTCAGCTTCGTCGGATTTCACACTTGATATGACAACTTTGGATTATGAATCGCAATATTTTTGGAGAGTAAAAGCAAAAAATGCGACAAAAGAAAGTATTTTTACTTCTGCGTGGAACTTTACAACAATGCTTGCACCTTTAGAAGCTCCTGGGTTAATAGCACCTGCCGACGGTGCCACAAGTGTAAGCGTAACACTAACTTTGGACTGGAGTAATGTTGCAAACGCCACCGGTTACGGGTTACAAATAGCGACTGACGATGCCTTTAATAATAAAGCGATTGATGCAAGTAATTTAGAAGAATCTTCTTACTCTATTCCCGACGGAATTCTTTCCGGTGAAACCATGTATTACTGGAGAGTTAATGCAACCGATGGCAACCGTACTAGCGATTGGAGCGAGGTAAGAAGTTTTACTACTGAAGTAGTGATTTCCGTCGATGTATTTGCTTCCGGAGTTCCGGATGATTTTGCATTGTTGCAAAACTACCCTAATCCGTTTAACCCAAGCACAAAAATCAGGTTTGCACTACCCGAAGCATCGGAAGTCAGAATAGCTGTTGTTGATTTGCTGGGCAGGGAAGTGGCTACGCTGTATGATGGTCAAAGATCAGCCGGTTTTTTCGAAACAAACTGGAACGCAAGCAGTGTTTCCAGCGGCACGTACATATACCGAATTGATGCGAAATCGATTGAAACCGGAAAAGAATTTTCGCAAATGAAGAAGATGTTGTTTGTGAAGTAAACTTCTGATAGTTCTGGCATACGTGAATGTTAGAATTACGACATTCTAAACACAACCTTTAATGTAACCTTCGAGTGAACTTCCTCTTTCCTCGAAGGTTACTCATTAAAATTGCTGCTGTTTTCATTTTGGGGAAGAGGTAAAAAGATTAAAAAATCTTTACGCTATGTGAAATTGAGATTTAGTACATGGCTAAATAGTATTAAGTATTTAGCCATATATAGGCTGGTCTAAAATCTTTTCTTAGTTTGGATTGTCGTTACCTTTTTCCTGTCTACGTTGTTCAAGTTCTTCATTTAACATGTCGATTAGAAGAGTTGTTTGAGTTTTCATCTCTTTTATATTTTCTTCGGAGTTATCCTGATCAGGCTCAAACAACCTGGTTATCATTTCCCGGTTTTCAATCAAAGTACCATCGACCAGGTATGCTAGTTCTTTTAGTAAATCGATAAATTCCGAGAGTTGCTTTGTTCCTATTGTAACGTTCGGTAAATTCAAATCAATTTCCTGCCGGTTAAGCTCTTCAAATAAGTTGTCAATTCGGTATACTAAATCCTGTAACTTATTGATTTTTTCATCAACGACATAAGGAATATCTTTTTCCTTAAGAATGTAATCCTTTTGTACATTGCCTCTAAACAGGTAGTTCAAGTCAAAATCCAAATCAGCGAGTTTCTTAAAGAAGGCATAACCCGGAGTTCGTTCGCCGCTAAGTATTCTTGAAAAGTAAGACTGTTTTATGCCAACCTTCTCAGCAAATTTTGAGTAATTTCCATATCTCTTTTTGACGGTTTTTTTCAACCTTTCTCTAAAATCAGTCATTTATTTTCCCTTTTGGTAAATTTAACTTGATTTTTTGTTTCCCAAATGGTAAAATTGTCATAAGATTTTGACATTAGAATCTAAAAAAATCCTTTCTGCAATTCTGCAATGGTAAAGACTACAAAAAAACATATTGTAATTCTCGATTTAAAAATAGAAAAAAAATTAGTAGCTAATAAATACAGCGAAATAGCACGTCAAGCAGGCCTTCATCCTTCAACAGTTTGGCGCGTTCTAAATAACCAACGAAAAAACATCAACACTGTTATTAAAGTAAAAAATGCAATTTATCAAATTTTTCATAATAAAGTCACTTTTATATCTGAAAATACGAATGATATTAATAGAAAAACACTAAAGATAAATTCCAAGTTATCAGGCCATGTTAAAAGCATATACCGGAATCCTAAGATAAATTAAAATGCAAACAAGTTTTCTTTTATAAAAAAATAATCCAAATAAAATGGAATTTCGATAAGAAGCTTATGACTATAATTCATACAATAATATTGTTTCTTTTCGTTTCCAATATGGTCACGGCATTGATATTATTTAGAAAGAACAAAGAAATTAAAAAGCTACTTGCAAAAATTAAGAATAAAGATAAAGTCTTTGGAATAATTGCACATGATTTAAAAAGTCCTTTTCAAACTTTGATCGGCTATTCAAGGGCGGTAATTGAAGATTTGGATAATCTAAGTAAAACCAGTCTGAAATACTACATAGGAGAAATTAATATTCTCTCAAACAGAACTTTGAATTTGCTTGATAATCTTCTTAACTGGTCATTATCGGACGTACGGAAATGAAATTGCATGGTCGCCGTTGGCGTGATAAAGTCCGATAGTCGAATCATTCGAGGTACCCATTGACCAAAATT
>JANQLA010000338.1 GCA_028280855.1 Melioribacteraceae bacterium | reverse complement strand
ACCCGGGCAGTTCATCGCAGGGCGGTGACCTGGGCACTGTTAAGCGGGGTAAGTTCTATTCAGAATTTGAAGCTGCTGCCTACGCATTAACTAAAGGTGAATTGTCGCCTGTTGTAAAATCGCCGGTGGGTTATCACATTATCGAATTGATCGACAGGAAAGGAGATGCTATTCACACGCGACACATACTCGTTAAACCAAAGAGCGATGATGAAGCCGATCTAAAATCAATAGAGTTTCTAACGGATGTTCGTGACAGTATTTTAAAGACAGACAAAGGTTTTGAATACTTTGCAGAAAAATACAGCGATGATAAAGAGACGGCTAAGTTTGGCGGCGACCTTGGTACCTTTGAAGTTGAGCAACTTGATAAATCACTGCGTGATAAAGTATACTCGATGAAGGAAAGTGAGATTAGTTTTCCTAAGCGTTTAGACCTGCCGACCGGGGATTATGGTTTTCATATTATAAAACTTGAAAAAAGAACACCTGAACACGTTGCAAACCTGGAACAGGATTATGAGGACATAAAGCGAATCGCAGAATTCAGGAAACGAGAAAAACTTTATAACAGGTGGGTTGAAGACCTTCGCGGAAAAATTTACTGGGAAGCAAATATCTAAAGGGAAAAATTTGAATATAACCGACAAGACTACAGATACCGAGCTGGTTGAGCAGCTTAATTCAACCGTAAAAAAAATCAAAAGCGAAATAGGCAAAGTAATTATAGGGCAGGGAGAAACTATTGATAACCTTCTCGTGAGCATACTGGCGAGGGGTCACTGTTTACTTGTAGGTGTTCCCGGGCTGGCAAAAACTTTGCTTATAAAAACTTTTGCCGAAGTGCTTGATCTTAATTTTAACAGGATCCAGTTTACACCCGATCTGATGCCGAGTGACATTACAGGTACTGAAATAATCGAAGAAGACCAGTCGACTAAGCAGCGTTCTTTTAAATTTATTCGCGGTCCAATTTTCGCCAACATTATTCTTGCCGATGAAATTAATCGAACACCGCCCAAAACTCAGTCAGCATTGTTGGAAGCCATGCAGGAGCACCGCGTAACCGCTGCCGGTAATACCTATAAGCTTGATGAGCCATTTTTTGTTCTTGCAACTCAGAACCCGATAGAGCAGGAAGGCACGTATCCATTACCCGAGGCGCAGCTCGATAGATTCATGTTTAATCTTTGGCTTGATTATCCTTCGATTGATGAGGAAATAGAAGTCATTAAATTTACCACCGGTGATTATAACCCAAAGTTAAATAAAGCTCTTTCGAAAGAAAATTTAATAATGTTCCAAGAGCTGGTTCGCCGTGTACCGGTTGCTGAAAACGTAATCGAATATGCAGTTAAGTTTGTTAGTTCTACCCGTCCTTCATCCGAAAATGGAAAACTTACAAGCGATGACCTAATCAGCTGGGGAGCCGGCCCTCGCGCATCTCAATACTTAATCTTAGCAGCTAAAACAAAAGCAATAATGGATGGAAGGTTTTCACCAGAAATTGACGACGTTAAATCATCGCTTAACCCGGTGTTGCGCCACAGGATTATTCCAACATTTAACGCCGAAGCCGAAGGGATTACTTCAATCGACATAATAGACAAACTAAACAAAGAATAATGACGTCGTATAAGAGTAAGTTTCTATATATAGCCTTTACGTTAGCGGCGTCTTTGTTTGTTCACGGTATTTCATTAGCTCAAACATCTGTTACTCTGGTTGCTGTTGGTGATATAATGATGGGTACTGATTACCCGAACAACCGGCTACCTGCAGCAGACGGGAAGCATCTGATGGAAGACGTAGCTAATATCCTAAAGGATGCGGATGTTGCCTTCGGTAATCTCGAAGGTGCACTGCTCGACGGCGGTAAGGCTAGGAAGCAATGCAAAGATACCTCTAAGTGCTACTTGTTTCGAACACCGACTAGATACGCAAAGAACTTAGCAGACGCCGGATTCGATTTAATGAGTCTCGCAAATAACCATTCGTTTGACTTCGGTAAAAACGGTTATGAAAGTACTGCACGAGCGCTGGATAAATATAGCATTAAGTATGCAGGGGCAGCCGGTACATCGGCAATTTATGAACTTGATAGCCTCAAGATCGGGTTGTTGGCTTATGCCCCGAATTATGGTTGTACATCAATAAATGACATTAATGAAGTTACCAGACAGGTTAAGGAGTTTAATGATCGATGCGATATCTTAGTAGTTTCGTTCCATGGGGGGGCTGAAGGCAGAGAGCATATGAACGTTCCGGGAAAAATGGAATATTACTATGGCGAGAAACGGGGAGATGTTAAAAAATTTGCGCACACCGTTGTTGATGCAGGCGCCGATGTAGTTATAGGACACGGGCCGCATGTGCCCCGTGCAGTTGAACTATACGAGGGCAGGATAATTGCATACTCACTTGGCAACTTTTGTACTTACCGGGGTTTTAGCGTATTACGTGAAAAAGGCTTGGCACCAGTTTTACAAGTTGAATTAGACAATACCGGTAAATTTATAGAAGGTAAAATTATATCTGCCAGACAGGTAAGGCCACGTGGTCCTGTGCAGGATGATACCAACGAAGCTGCAAAATTGATTGCAAAATTAACCAGGCAGGACTTTCCGAAAACGCCGCTAAAAATTTATGAAGACGGCAGAATCACGAAACTAAACCGGCAGGACTAAATGAAAAATATTTGTGTTTTATTACTAGGCGTTATCGGTTTAATTGCATGCAAAAGCGATGATCCAAATTTAGGTTCGGTTGAAATACCCAAGCCTAAGATAAATGAATATGGGCTGCAGGTAGATTCTTTAACGGAAGTAAAAGGAGTAGTAGATAGAAACGAAACTATCTCAGATATACTGAATCCGCATAATGTTCCGTTGCAGAAAATTTATCAGATTGCCGACGCCTCAAAAGACATTTACGATTTTACCAAAATAAACTTCGGTAAAAGTTATACGCTCTATTCAAAAATTGATTCCGTGGAAAGCCTGAAATACTTTGTTTACGAGATTGATCCGATCAATTACGTAGTCTGCGATTTAACCGACTCTATTAATATTTATAAAGAAAGTCGTGAAGTTGCTACACAAATCCGGGAAGTTTCAGGCGTTATAAGAAATTCTTTATACATGACTTTAAAAGAGCAAAGAGTAAGTGATTTATTGGCGCTTAAGCTGGCTGATGTATACGCATGGCAGATTGATTTTTACGGCATACAGGAGGGGGACTTCTTTAAAGTTATTTTCGAAGAAAATCTTGTTGATACGCAATTTATCGGTGTCGGCAAGATAAATACGGCGTTATTTAATCATCGAGGAAAAGATTTCTATGCGTTCCGGTTTAAACAGAACGGCAAAGACGAATATTTTGACGAAGAAGGCAACGGGTTAAGAAAAGCATTTTTGAAGGCGCCGCTAAAATTTTCGCGTATAAGTTCTGGGTATACGAATCGCAGGTTTCACCCGATCTTAAAATATTACAGACCTCATCGCGGTATTGATTATGCCGCCCCTACCGGGACACCGATTCAATCGGTTGGCGACGGAACTGTTACCGATGTGCGATGGACCAAGCAGGGGGGGCGATTCGTAAAGATAAAGCACAATAGTACATACTCAAGTGGCTACATGCATTTGTCGAAGTATGCAAAAGGCATAAAGCCCGGCGTTCGCGTTAGCCAGGGTGATGTTATTGGTTATGTAGGATCAAGTGGTTTGTCCACTGGCCCCCATCTTGATTTTAGGTTTTGGAAGAACGGGCAATTAGTTAATTACTTGCGACAGGAATTTCCCTCGTCGTACCCTGTTTCCGAAGACAGTAAAGCTCAATTTATTTCTTTTCGCGATTCAATTAAATTGCATCTCGATGCGATTGAAATTGAAAGGGTTGTTACAGAAGTCGCTGCAGCGAATTAATATCCGGAGCGGATATCCATCAATTACTTAAAAGCATCTTTCACCAATTCTTCTTGCTGTTGAGCGTGTAATTTGCCAGACCCCGAAGCCGGGCTAGGACTCTCCGTTCTTCCAATGTATTTTAACTTTTGACCTTTTGAAAGAATCTCAGTAAGCCGCGGAAACATGAAATACCAGGCGCCCATATTCTTCGGCTCTTCCTGAACCCAGTTAACTTCTTTTGCATTAGAATATTTTTTCAGAATTTGTTCAATAACATTAGCCGGGAATGGATAAAGCTGTTCAACTCTAACTATTGCCGTATCTTCGATGTTATTTATATCCCGGTACCTGATAAGGTCATAGTATACTTTGCCGCTTGTAAGCAAGACTCTTTTAATTTTCTCAACATTACCGGGCGTGTCTAAATCATCTATCACTTCCCGGAAAGTTCCTTCGGTAAACTCATTAACCGTTGACCTTGCAGCAGGAAGTCTGAGAATACTTTTTGGGGTCATAACCACCAACGGTTTCTCTTTCGAAGAGTGTGCTTGTGTACGCAGGAGGTGGAAATACTGTGACGGAGTAGTAGGGTAGCAAACTTTCATGTTGTCTTCGGCGCAAAGTATAAGAAAGCGCTCCAGCCTTGCGCTGCTGTGTTCTGGTCCCTGTCCTTCCTGACCGTGCGGCAGAAGTAAAACAACATTATTCGGCAGCTGCCATTTCTTTTCAGACGAGCAAATAAAATTATCAATAATTATTTGAGCGCCGTTTGCAAAGTCGCCGAATTGTGCTTCCCATATAACCAGGGCAAGCGGATCCGAAACACTGTAGCCGTATTCGAAGCCAAGAACTGCGGCTTCAGATAAGAAACTATCGAGCGGCTCAATCGTTGCCTGGTTATCGCTAATATGATTATGCGGAATAATCTCTCGTTCATTTGTCATATCTGTTAAAATCAGGTGTCGCTGGCTGAATGTTCCCCGCGCGCTGTCCTGCCCGCTTAATCTAACAGGTACTCCTTCAATCAGAAGCGAGCCAAACGCGAGAGCTTCACCGAAAGCCCAATCAACATGAGTATTACCGGTTAAAAATTCTTTTCGTTTGCCGATATGTTTTTTGAGTTTTGGATTAAGTGAAAAATTTTCAGGAAATGTTGTAACTGCCTTAACAACTTTTGATAACTCGCTAAACGGTACCGCAGTTGCTTTGTCCTTTCTACCGGCTCTATATTCATCCCAGTCAATAGCCAGGCAGCGGTCGGGCACAAATACGTTAGAGTGCTTTTTCGACTCTTTTAATGATTTATCAAGTTTATCGTAAACCACCTTATCCATTGCCTTAATTTCATCGGCGGTTAGAATATTATCCTGTATTAGCTTTTGCTGGTAAATTTGTTTTACAGAGGGATGCTGTTTAATTTTTTTGTACATAAGCGGCTGCGTGTAAACAGGATCATCTCCTTCATTGTGTCCATGACGCCTGTAGCCGAATAAGTCTATTACAACATCTTTGTTAAACTTTTGACGATACTCAAAAGCAAGCTTTGTTACCCATACCGAAGCCTCGGGATCGTCCCCGTTTACGTGGAATATGGGCGACTGCACCATCTTTGCCACATCGGTCGCGTAAGGTGACGATCGCGCATCTTCGGGAGCAGTTGTAAATCCGATTTGATTATTTATAATAATATGTATTGTTCCGCCGGTTCGGTATCCTTTTAGTTGCGAAAGGTTCAGTGTTTCCGAAACAACGCCTTGTCCCGCGAAAGCTGCGTCGCCGTGAATAAGCAACGGTATTATTGCATCCCGCTCTTGATCATTACCGCGAGTTTGTTTAGCTCGAACAATCCCTTCAACCACAGGGTTAACCCATTCAAGGTGGCTAGGGTTCGATGCAACTGAAATACTTATTTCATTTCCGCTAAATGTTTTGTACAACCCTGTAGCGCCAAGGTGATATTTTACGTCGCCTGTTCCTTGCGATGAACCGGGAGCGGTGTTATCCTCGAATTCAGAGAATATTTTAACGTACTTCTTGCCGATAATGTTCGATAGTACGTTCAGCCTGCCCCTGTGCGCCATTCCAAGTATAACTTCCCTCGCGTTGGCTTTACCTGCTTCATCAAGGAGTATATCAAGCACCGGGATAAGTGTTTCGTTTCCTTCCAGTGAAAACCTTTTGTGCCCGATAAATTTTGTATGAAGAAAATGTTCGAAAGCCTCCGCAATAATCAACTTATCCATTATTCGCATTTGTAAATCAAGATTTATCCCCGGCTTATTTTGCACTGGTTCCATTTTAGATTGCAGCCAGGCTTTTTCTTCCGGATTCTGAATATGCATATATTCAACACCGATCTTTTCGCAGTAAGTAGCATGAAGTATATCAAGGATTTCGCGCAGTGTGCCTGATTCCAAACCTTGAAGGTTTGCCGTTACAAAATTCCTGTCGTAGTCCCAGATAGTAAACCCGTAAAAAGCCGGGTCAAGCTCCTGCTGAAATTCAATTTTTGATGAAAGCGGATTCAGGTTGGCAATGAGATGTCCCCTTACGCGGTACATATTTATCAGGGCAAGAATCTGTGCTTGTTTTTCAACTACACTTCTGTCTTCTCCAAAGGCCTGTCCTTTAGCAGTTGTATCAACACCCCAGCTTACCGGTGTTTGAGGGATGCTGAGATCGTTAAATATATTTTCATAAAAATTATTTTCGCCTCGTAAAAGACTATCAATCTTCTTAAGAAATTCACCCGATTCGGCCCCCTGGATAATTCGATGATCATAAGTGCTTGTTATATTCATTACTTTACCTACCCCAAGTGAAGCAAGCGATGTCGGGTTCATAGCCTTGAATTCCGATGGGTAATCGATAGCGCCAACGGCTATTATACAACCCTGCCCAAGCATCAAACGAGGGGTAGAAGATACCGTGCCGATACCGCCCGGGTTCGTTAAAGTAAGTGTGGTTCCCTGAAAATCCGAAGGCTCTATCCTGCCCGCCTTCACACGGGAAATCAAACTATTATAAGCCTCAAAGAATTCCAGGAAATTCATTTTACCGGCTTTCTTAATGTTCGGTACTATTAATGATCGCGATCCGTCTTTTCTGGTAACATCTACGGCAATGCCAAGGTTTATATACGGTTTGTTTACAATGTTTGGGGCTCCGTCAATTTCGGCAAATGAATTGTTAATGGTCGGATATTTTTTTAGCGCCGATACAATAGCATAAGCAACAATATGTGTGAACGAGATTTTTCCTGCATTTATTCTCTGCAAGTGTGTGTTAAGTATTCTACGGTTTTCTTCAAGTAGCTTAACCGAGATGCTTCTTAACGAGGTTGCCGTTGGAATATTAAGACTGGCGTCCATATTCTCTATGATCTTTGCGCCTACTCCTGTCACTACTTTAATTTCGTCTTCATCCGAAAATTCGAATGAGTGAACAGGCTTAGCAGGGCGAACGGATTTTGTTGGTGTTGTAGCTGTATCAGTTTCAGCTTTCATCGCCCGGGCAGTGTTTGCATTACCGTTACCGGTAATTTTATCGAAAAAATTCTGCCAATAGTCCGAAACCGATGAGTGATCTTCAAGATATTTTTCAAGTAAGTCAGCTACAAATCCAAAATTATAGCCAAAGTGGTTAAACAGTTCCTGGTGATACTTGGAAACCTCTTTGCTTGCCATTTGTTATTCCCTGGAAATAAAAATTATTAATTGAATTTTAATAACAATAAAATAAGACAAATTGTTCTCTACAAACATATCAACACTTTTACAGATTCAAAAGAGAATTGTCCACAAGCTGGCTAGTATTGAGATATTTTTTATCGCTCTCTGCGAATAATGTGGACTTCAGAAATGGATTGATTGTCAGATTAACTGTAAGCGTGAAAAATAGTTTTGCGTATCTGTAACATTCCACCGATTTTCATAATCTAACTAGCAAAAGTTATGGTAAACATTTGACTGAAAATAAACTCATTGAAGCAGCTAGAAAAGGAAAACCGAGAGCTTTCAAAAAACTTTTTGACTTGAATATTTCCAAGTTATACTCATTTATGAAACAGTTCAGTTCTGATAACGATGAGGTGGAAGAGTGGGTTCAAAGAGCTTTTATAAAGGCATTCGGTAAACTGCATCAGTTCAAGGGAAACTCGAAATTCTCGACTTGGCTCTTTAAAATTGCAATTAACGAGATGAAAACCGATTACCTGAAATACGGCAAAGTTACTTTCCTTGAAATAGATGATGCATTGAATCTCCCGGCAAACAATGTCTCAAACGAATTTGAATCACAGCACGACGTGAGGTTAATGCTTCTTGAATTAGACGAGTTAAAAAGAGCGGTATTTTTGTTAGTTGAAGTTGAGGGATATTCGCACCGCGAAGCATCGGAGATTTTGGAAATTAGCGAAACGTTTTCGCGCACTACGCTTCACAGAACAAAAAAAATATTAAAAGAAAAAATAATAGAAGCAGGTTAATAAAATGATCCGAAGAACAGAGTTTTATAAAGAAGAAGATAGAATAACCAGGGTTCAGAAAAGTAGGATCTGGCAGGCTGTACATTTTCAATTGTTTAGCGGGGATCTTAAATCACATTTTAATTTTGAATGGCGGAATTATACGCTTGGAATGGCAACAAGTGTTATACTTTTCCTTGCCGGTATCGGAGTTTGGACTTTAATAGGAGATTCGCGAATTAACGCTGAATCTGAACTAAGTTTATTAAACAGCACCTATAGTCAGGCAATATATAAACTTGAAAAAATTGCGGCTCGAAAATTATCTAACAGTAATGTAAAAAATCTTGATGAGCTTTTGCAGGCTAAGAGCGAGCGGCTAAACAGTGTGAGTAATGCTATTTCCGAAATTAAAACAAATAAAGAATTGAGGGAATTCGAAACCATAAAAGAAAAACGATTGCGCCAGCTATACTTAATGAAACTTGAAATACTCGATGAAATTATCGCAATGGAAGGGGGATAAAAATGAAAAAGATAATGTTAGCCGTATTAATCATTCTATTTGCAGCATCTTATTTTGCCACGGAAAGAAAACGATTTACCAAGAGTGTTTACGTGGAACCAGGCAAAAGCATTGAACTTGTAAGTGAAGTGGGCCTGGATGTTAAGATGAAATCATGGGACAAAGACAGCGTTTATATTGACCTTTATGTTAAAGTAAAGAGTTCTGAAAAAGAATATGAAAAGTTATACATAGAAGAATTTGAAATTGATGTGTGGGAGAATTCGTACGAAGTCGAAATCACCATTGAAGATACAGATGAAGAATTTACCACAACATTTTGGGATATTATTAGCTTCAATTTCGATAAATCGGTTGAGGTTAATGTAAAGGGAGAAATATTTGTTCCAAAGAAGAATCCGTTTTTAGCAAGAGTGCGCTACAGTGAAATTATGTTGCAGGATATGCGTGAAGATCTTACCATTGAGGGAAGAGGGAATGAACTTAAGCTGGATAATTGCAGCGAAGTAAAAAAAATTAAAAACGAATATGGAAACATTAACATACGAAATACGCAAGGTGATGAACTGGAAATAATCAGCCGGAGTTCTACGGTAACTGTAGAGAACCATAAAGGCGATTTAGTTATTTCGGCACCTAATTCAAATATTACGGCATTCGAAATCGAAGGAAAATTAGATATTGATGGAAGAAGCGGGGAAATTGGTATAACTAGTGTATCGGGCAACCTTGATGTTGACTCCGATTACTCGAACATCGAAATTGAAGATGTGGAAGGTAAGTCAGTCGTGAGCACGCGCAGCAGCAAAGTCAGAGTTAAAAATGTTGCTGCATTAAAATTCGAGGGACCTTATTCCAATTTAGTAGTTAATGGACTTACTAATACTGATTCTACGATTAAATCGCTTTTCCGGAATAGATCCGGAAAAATATATTTATCTAATGTTAAGAGCTCTATTGAAATAGACGACGGGTACTCGGAGATAAAACTCCGTGAAGTAGAGGGCGATGTAAAGCTGAGTTCACGAAGTAATAGTGTTATCGCTGAAAATATAACCGGCAACTGGTCGTCCACGACCGAGTATTGCAAAGTTGAACTAAGGAATGTTAATTCTGAAAAGCTTTTCATAAAGAACAGGAGCGGAAAAGTTGACGTGGAATTTTTAAACGTTCCTTCGGATGTGCAAATTGAAAATCAATATGAAAGCGTGTCGGTCATAATACCAGGAGATTTTGAGGGCAGATACGAACTTGAATGCAAGTACGGAGAAGTAAGAACGGACTTTGCGCATAGCAGAATTAAAGGCGAAACAACTTCAATTGTTGAAGGTAATGTTGGCGAAGCAGAGAATATTCTCAAAGTTAAAAACCGTTCCGGGAATATCAGCTTACGGAAAAGTAAGAATAACACAGAATGAAATCTTTTGATCTTATCATATCGTTAATTAGTGAGCCACACGGTCGGAGTAATTTCCAATAGCAAATAAATCTTCAACGTTGATGACTTTTGACGTTGAAGGTTACACCGTATAATAAAAATTCTCACTTAAGTTGTTTTAAAACTTCTTATCTTTCCGCAATCAAAAATGTGCCATGCAGTTGGCATAAATGAACTATAAATTATAATAGTAAGCATCCGGATGATCTCAAAAATTAACGAGTTTGAAATAGAAAACAAAAGATTAATTTTGTTGCCACTTCAAATCATTGCATCAATTTTGGTTATAGCCGGGTCATTCGCTTTAATGTTCGAGGTATCATATTTTGCCGAGTTTTCACTGGATATTTATTTTGGCAGGGTGATAGCTACCATTATAGGATTTGTAGTTCTTCTGCTTACAAACTTTAGTTTCGGACAAAGAAATTTAACTGCATTAATTCATGTCTCTTTAATTACAATAATCGGTTCTTTCGGGTCAATTATCATCAGAATACCGGATAGTTTATATTTTAATTCACACTTACTCGCACTGGTAATTTTTACCTCTGCGTTGTTTTTAAGCTGGGACCTTAAAAATC
>JANQLA010000336.1 GCA_028280855.1 Melioribacteraceae bacterium | reverse complement strand
AGAACTTATTTTTTAAAGAATGGTCCTAGCCACCCTGTTAAAATTCTTTTGCAGCACGCACTTTAGGAAGAAGGGTTAAAAGAGAAAAAGAAATATTGGCTTTAGCCCAAAACCAACCTATCTAACGCAGAAAATTCGTGTAAATACGAATTCTGTACACTATGCAAAACTTTGATTGTTTACTAAAACAAACAGCAGCATATTTTGTAACGTTGATTCACGCATTTTTTAGTGCATTATAAATGGCATTCATTTTGTCATGACCTTCCGAACACCCAAAACAATTTGAGAAGGTTATGAAAAAGATAATTACACTATGCATAATTCTAACTCCAATCATTTTATCCGCACAACGAAATTCAGCTTCAGTTAAAATTGGTCATTTCAATCCATCGGCAACCGACGGGGGATTTATTCTCGGTTACGAAGGGGGCAGGTTCGTAGACAAAAATTTAAGAGTGGGATGGAGTATCGACTGGTTCAACAAGAATTACGTTGATAAAACATTAGTAGAAGAATTTGACTCATACTTTGGTCCCGCCGGGCAGCTTAACCAGTTGCGGGCTGAAACCAACCTGCACAGCATTCCGCTAATGTTCACAATGTCGGGCTTATTCCCTATGTCGCCGCGCGTAAGCGCATACGTAACAGGGGGCGTTGGCGCGGAAATGCTGCTGATCTTTTACAACAACTTTCAGAATCCGAGGGACGACGAGTTCCAAGCTGCTTTCGATTTTAGCTGGCGCGCAGGCATGGGAATTCTGTATGAATTGGGTTATCGCTCGGATATTTTCGGCGAAATTGTTTACCACGCTTCCGAGCCAAGCTGGACTTACGAAGTAAACGACGACGATCTTCGCCGAAGCGGTACGTTCGAACGGGTTTTCGACATGAGCGGTGTTATGGCAAGGTTTGGTATTAGGTTTTATTGGTGATAGCACCCGTCTTTGTCATAACTAACATGACTTCGCCGGGCGGGCGCTGATGACACAGATTTAACTGATTTACACCGGGAAAATATTTAAGTAAAAACTCCCGCAACCTTAAAGCTCGCGGGAGCATATATTTAAATACTTGGCGGTATTTAAATAGAAAAGCCATATTTTTTTAACTTGAGACGAAGATCCTCAAATAATAAATTGCATATAGCTTATAAGTCTATAAATTTATTAAACCAAAGATAAGATATCCTATTATAAATTTATTGTTAAACGAATTCAAAGATAAAATCAGCCTAAATGTCTTAACTGCAAAAGATATCCGTAATATCGGATTGTGATTCAGACAAAGAGTAAATGAAAATGAAAAATATTAAGAAATATCTAACTATAATACTACTTTTAGCAGCAGCTACAACTACATTAATTTTTACCCTTTCCTGCGACAACAATCCAAATGGACCGGAAGAACCGCCACCTGGCAGAAGGGATTACGTTTGGGAAATAGATACTTTAGATATAGCTTTTAATGATTTGAGTATGTTGTGGGGTGCAGCTGAAGATGATGTGTGGGCTATTGGGGACGGTGGCGAAGCTGACAATTTCGTTTGGCATTTTGATGGGGAATCATGGAATTCTTACGGTTCCTTTGTAGGTACGGTTCCATTTGGTATAAATGGATTTAGTGAAAGTGACATTTGGATTGGTGGACAAGATGGACGAATATCATATTACGATGGTGAAACATGGAAACTTAAGTACCAAATTTCTAATCCAGGTTATTATAATTTTTATGGGATTACAGATTTTGCTGGAGAATCATCCAGTAATATGTATGCTGTAGGTTTTGCAGATAGTAATAATGTTAGATTAAGTCTAATATATCACTATGACGGAATTGACTGGAAAAAGATTCCAACAACAGGAATTAATCTTTATTTATATAGGATAAGGAAAGAAAGCAATAGAAATAGCTATTATTTGGGAGGATTTGATTCAAGTAATTTTGAAACAGATTCAAATGCAGTACTATATTTTTACGAAAATGAACTTTTAATTCTCGATAAAGAGCCTAGAGTTCCAAACAAACTTCTCACTATTCAAAAAATTGGCAAAAATGTTTATATGGTTTTAGGGCAAGATATCTTTTTGTTGAAAGGAATTGAGAAAGAATTGATTTTTTCAATAAATAATTCAGATTTTGGTTTTCAAGTATACGGAAGAAATGAGAAGGATATTGTGCTAAGAATGTTAAATGGAGTTGCGCACTATAATGGAGCAAATGTTGTGTATTTGATAACACTGAATACTAATACTCTTGTTACTGATATTTTAGTCTTTCCCGGTTCTTTGATAGTTCTTTGTTATGACTTAACCAACAAACGAAATCTTATTTATCGCGGCTATTACAATATTAATTAGATATGATTTGTATAAAATATTAATAAACTATATTTCTAGATTAATATAATTATCAAAGGAGAGGAGATGAAAAAAAAATTTCCAATAATTCTTGTAATCGTTTTTTTATTTAATTCAATTTGCATTTATAGTCAATTCAGCTTTGTCGTAAATGGTGTAAAGACGACGGTATCAAAACAAGACTGGCCGCCTTATTATGTTATGAATGACAGTTATTCTATTGGAAGGCAGGGAAGAATTGAACCTGGCGCGAGTTATCAGATAAATCGATCTGCTTATAGATTTGATTTAAATGGGTTGCCTGATGACGCTATAATCAACAATGTAGAAATAACCTATACACTCCTTAACAAGGGAGGTAACTTTTCAACATTTAGAATAACCGAATATAATTTTCTTCAGGGGAACCTTTGGCAGAATGTAGGTAATTCTACATCGATTTTTAGTAGTTTGGGGCCTTCTTCAAGTACTGTTGGCTCTCAATCACTAGTAAATTATATTGAAGAAAAAAAATCAAATGGATTTGTTAAGTTGGGTGCGAGAGGTAATAGTGAATCAATGGGATCTTCTCATGCTACTTTACTTTTGACTTTAAAAATTTATTATGATAAAGAATTTGATTTTGCAGCAGAAAATAATATGAATGGTTTTAGTGGTGGACAAATTGGAATAGGTATAAATGCCGAGGCATCATCTGAAAATAGCCCTCATGGATTTACTGCGAGGGGGAATGATCAAATAAAATTAAACGCCGTCACGAATCACCATATTGGCTATGACTATATTTGGAATGATATTGAGGCACCTCTGCTAAAAAGTAATTGGGTGCAGAAATACTTACAAGGAAATGAAGAACATATTAGCTATAGTAGTAATCATACATATAATATTAATAGTATAAGTGACGATCATTCGATATTTATTGCCAACTTACGCAAAGTGTGCAATGTAAGTTTCAGCAACGATATGACCGGAACAAGTGAAAGTGGTCATATGAAAGTAAACGGAACAACCTATTCATTACCTGCAGCCGGCTTCGGGGTAGTGGAGCAAAACACAATAACCGTACAGGCAGAACAAACCTATTTTATAGACGGCATAAGGTACAGGTTTGAGAATTGGAATACGGGGGAAACATTTACATCAAGAACATTTACAATTAATTCTCATGAAAGTAAAACGGCAATTTACACAAGCCGACCGGTCTTTAACGAAGCGACCTACACCGGGGATTTAAGCTCCTTAAGCAACTTACGTGATCTTAACAT
>JANQLA010000501.1 GCA_028280855.1 Melioribacteraceae bacterium | reverse complement strand
GCTTTCTTCGAGAAGTAATGCTGATCTTGCTCAATAAATTTGTAGCGGAAAAAGGATACTCCCTGCGCCCCGGCTTTGCGAGTGTATTTTATCATCCCGGGTGTTTCCCGCTTAACATCATCTTTGTAGCTCGCTATTCCAATTACTATGTTTCGTCCGTAGGATTCTCTTAGCCAGTCATCAACAACTAAATTAAATTTTGGGTTGTTGTCGAAATTCCAGTAAACCTGCGGGGCAAGATAATCAGCCAATCCTTCACGCAACCATTCCCGAGACGCTTGATGAATTTCCGAGTAAGCCTGCATACCGGTGGCCCCGGGTTTGTTTTTATAAATACCAATTGGTGCGGCGCCAAGTTTTATATAGGGATTAATTTCATTTATCCTGGCTTTAATACCGCGTACAATATTAGTAATATTATCGCGACGCCATTGATCAATATCTTGCTCATTGCCGTATGCAGAATATGAAAAGCTGTCGTCTATCGGTCTCGACGGGTAACGGATGTAATCTAGATGAATTCCGTCAACATCATATTTTTCCGCGGCATCGGCAACAACATTTACCAGGTACTCCTGCACCTCGGGCAAACCGGGATCAAGCCAATAAGTTACCTTACCTTCAATATCAACTTTGTGCACCCAGTTGATGTGTTTGTTCATTACGTGTTCAGGATGTTCAAATACTTGCTGCTCGGCACCATCGAAGCATTTCAGCATATTAAACCAGGCATGAATTTCTAACCCGCGTTTATGAGCTTCATTAATTGCAAACTGCAGCGGATCATATTTCGGGTTACCACCCACATCACCGGATAAGTCGTACGACCATGGTTCGTAATCACTATTAAAAAGAACGGTGCCGTTGAATCGCACCTGGAAGTAGATGGTGTTTAAATTTTGTCGTTCAATGTTATCTAAAATTTTAACCAGCGCCTGTTTCTGTTCCTGCTGGTTAAAAGTCGTCGGAGGCCAATCTAGCCGGAAGTTTGAAGCAATCCATACGGCACGTGTTTCACGATCTACTTGAGATTGCATTTTAATTGGAAGTACGGATATCCAAACAATTATGCACAGCAAAAAAATTCTCAAATGCTTAACCTGCAAAAAGTGAAAGTCCTTTATCCAACGAATACAAAACATCTTTCTTTGAGGCTTCATAGTCTAAAACAATTTCGCCAATATCTTTAATAAGCACGAACTTAATTTTACCGGATACATTTTTCTTGTCGCGCCCCATAATTGAATAGAGTTTGTTTTTATCGTATGTACGTATTGCAATCAATTCTTTAAACGGCTCAATTATTTTTAAAAATTTATTGAGTTTAGCTTCCGGGATTAAGTGTGTTCTATGAGAAAGGTAAAGAGCGCATGCAATTCCCACGACAACGGCTTGACCGTGTTTTATTTTGTGATCCTGTTCAACTTCGATAGCATGTGCAAACGTATGTCCGAAGTTCAATACTTTCCTTAGCCCGCTTTCCTTTTCGTCGGATATTACAACGTCGCCTTTGTACCGTACAGACTCGGCAATCGCTTTAACAACGGATCTTTCATCAAGCGCAAAAATGTTATCAATGTTTTTAATTAACCAGCGCGAAAATTTGGTTGAAGTTATAAAAGCATATTTAACAAGTTCGCCGATACCACAAAGGATTTCTTCTTTGGGCAATGTGTTAAAGAAGTTCGTATCGATTAATACCAAATCGGGCTGATAAAACGAGCCTATAATATTTTTGGTTTCATTAAAATTGATTCCTGTTTTTCCGCCGACCGAACTATCTACGGCGGCAAGGAGCGTTGTCGGAACCTGTATGTATTTAATTCCACGCATATAAGTGGAAGCTGCAAAACCGCCGACATCCCCTGTTATGCCCCCTCCAATAGCAAGAATGGTGCTGTTTCTACTTAAGTTTGCGCCAATCATTTTTTTATGAATTGCCTGTAGCGTATCGTAACTTTTGTTTTTTTCATACGCATTAAGTGTATAAGTGTTCTTCGTATCCGCGTCGATTTGCCGAAGTAATTTCGGATAGTTTTTCTTTACGTTCTTATCAACTATTACGAAAAATTTTTCTGGTAAATTTCTTTTTCGAACTTCGCTTTCTATAGTATTTACTAATCCCGTCCGGATTAATACATCGTAAGCATTTTCTTTTAGATCAACTTTTATTTTCTTCATTTAGCATCTTTTTAATTTTATTTGCGAGGAAATCAATTGTACGACCTATATTATGATCATCGGTATTTACGGTTACATGGGCCTGCTTGTAATATTTCTCCCGGCTTTTTAGCATTCCGGAAATTCTCTTGATAAAATCTTCACGCGGGCTTTTCTTTTCAACCAGGTCTTTAAATAACGGACGATCAAGTTTATTCTTAATACGATTATAAATTACGTCAGGAGATGATTTTAAATAGATCAGTAATCCTTGTTTCTTAATAAATTCAACATTGCTATTATTGATTACAGCACCGCCGCCAAGGGAAAGTATGCATTTATTTATTCTACCAAGCTCACGCAATTTCTTTGATTCTATTTCTCTGAAATAGCCTTCTCCTTTTTTTGCAAAAATTTCATCAATGCTGCACTCCTCATCATCCACTATTTCATCATCCAAATCAATAAATGAGTAGCCGAGAACATTTGCCAGTATTGGTCCTAAAGTGCTTTTACCGCTTGTCATAAACCCTGTTAAAAAAATCGTGCTGCTTTTCATATTAGACGCCTGTGAATAACCTCCAAAAGGAGGGCGAAGCAAAATAATAAATTGCAATTTTAGAGCTATTTTACTTTTTGCATCATCAAAATCTGACTGATATAAGGGTTATGCGAAGTCCCTTATTAAATAAACAAATGATGTGCGGCAAAATAATACAGCGGACTGAAAGATGCTGTTAAAAGGTGTGAAAAACTATTCCCAATGTAAAAGTAATTCCGTCCATATTTATTTTAGAATCGATCGGGTTTTGAGTAAGAAAAAAAAGTCGATCGTTTATCATTACTTCATCTTTGTTATACTTGCTTTTAGTATCGAACTGCGGATCGCGAAATCTCATCTCTCCGCGAACGGAAAGAAAATCATATATCATGTAATCCATTCCAATGTTAACATGAATGCCGAATGCAATATCGCGTTCAACGCTTTCGAGCTCAGCGCTGCCGACTTTACGAATATGACTGCCGATGTATGCTCCCGCACCGCCGCCCATGTGAAACTTAAAATCTTCGGTTGAGAACGGAAGTAAATAATAAGCGGCTAGCTCAATTGGTATTATTGAAAATCCTTCGTCGGCCTTTAATCTAAGGTTACCTCCCGTTCCGTTAACTACCAAATCGCGCCTCTGTGTATCTTCAATATATTCAAGAACAAGACCCAGCGCGAACAGTTCAGAAAATTTATAACGCGTTTCGAACGAATAGCTGTATATATCTTCGATATCGTCGCTTTGGTTCCGTTGTATAACATCGGCAGAGTTAGGAAACGGAAACATTTTTGCAGTTGTGGTATAACTATAGCTCAGGGAAAAAGCCCAGTCGTTGCCTCTGTACTGCCCCATTAATAAGGGAGATACAAATAATAAAAGAAGTATTGCTCGTTTAATTACTTTCATAGTGTGGCAATTATATCGAAATACCTTAATAATAGAAAGCGAAAAAAACGGCCGTGTTATGTTACTTTGGTTAGCCCAGTTTCTTCAATATTTGCCGTGATGACATGTATGATTTTCCCTCCTCTTTTAGAACGTCTTTATAGAACTGGCACTTCATACAATTAGCTAATTTCGCAGCGTAGGAACCCTGAACTTGTCCGCCGCAAAAAGTACATTTAACAGCCCAGCAAGCCCTACCGCCGTTTTTACCCCTGTTAACTCCATTTACTTTTGTTTCGGTAGACGCAGGACATACTCCCAATTCTGCAACTTTAGCTCCGCCCGGTTCACGACCACATTTTTTCACTTCCCAACAATTTATTAAAGACATTCTGACCTCCTGTTGAATTTTCCTCCATTATAATAATCGAATGTTTTTTACTAATATTTAACTAATTTTAGGCCTTTCGCACAAAACCTTTTATTTAAATGTTCGGTTCGGTATGATTAATAGAATCATGAATCTGTTTCCGCTTTGGGCAGTTCTTTTCTCAATATTGGCATATTCAATTCCTGATCTCTTTGCGGGCATGAAGTCAGCCATCATTCCTCTTTTGACATTAATAATGTTCGGAATGGGCATGACTCTTACCTTCCAAAATTTTATTGATGTTCTCAAGAATCCTACTGTTTTAATAATGGGTGTTGTACTTCAATATTTATTGATGCCGTTAACAGCTTATGTAATCGGAATAACGTTGAATCTAAGCAACGAATTAATTGCCGGGATGGTTTTGGTCGGAGCGAGCCCGGGAGGTACTGCATCAAACGTAATTACATTCCTCGCTAAAGGGCGGGTAGCGCTTTCGATAACGCTTACATTATCATCAACATTACTGGCTGTACTGCTTACCCCGTATTTAAGCTATCTTTACTTGAACGAGTTGATTGAAGTACCCGTCTGGAATATGTTTTTAAGTGTTTTGCAAATAGTATTGGCTCCGGTTTTAATAGGAACATTGATCAATTCCTTGTGGGGAAGTAACATTGAGAAGTATAAGAATGTTTTTCCTTTATTGTCGGTGGCGGCAATAGTAATTATCATAGCCATTATAGTGGCGCTTAATAAAGATAACCTAAGCAAAATCGGTTTCGTAATTGCTTCGGCTGTTATATTGCACAACTCGATCGGGTTAGCAGCCGGCTACTTCTTTCCAAAGATATTCAGGTATGATCCTGAAACTTGTCGCACAATTGCATTCGAAGTTGGCATGCAAAACTCCGGCCTGGCTGTAGCACTGGCAATAAAATTTTACGGTTCCGTAGCGGCAATACCCGGTGCGGTTTTCAGTATTTGGCATAATATTTCAGGCTCATTGTTAGCAGGCTTTTGGAGGCAAAAACAGAAATAAAAAAGCCCAAAATACGTTTCGGTAAATTGGGCTTGAAAATAAAATCATTTTATGTCTACTGGTACCAGAGATGTCGTTTATCTTCAATATCCGAATTTTCTTTCAACTCGGTCAACCAACTATTGAACAAGCTGTTTCTCTTTTGAGTAAGCAGGTTCTCTCTTATCGTATTTTTTTGAATTGAGAAAGCTGTTGAGTCAAACCCATCTTTCCTGGTTACTTCGATTATATAACTGCCTTTAGTCCCGATAAACGGTTCGGATATTTCATTCAAATTCATCTTATATGCTTGTTTTACAAAGGCATAATCTCTACCAAGGTTCTGCACTATGCCGCTGGTAGAAAAGTTTTGAACCGATGCGACCTTTGCCGTGGGATTAACTTCTTTAGCACCCATAATATCTGCTGAAGCGACTACTTTTGAATAAATATCCTGAGCAATGCTAAGAGTTTTCTCTTTTTTCTTTTCGCGTTTTACGATATTTTCAATTGCCGTTCTTACTTCGTCCAATGGACGATACCCGCCGTCATCAATCGATGAAACCATGCAAACAACGTAACCCGCAGCAACCTTGAAAACACTGCTTATGGAACCAATGCTGTTATCAAATGCAAAAACTATAAGAGACCTGTTTGAACCTAAGCCGGGAACGGTTCTTGAATCTTCCCTGAAATTAGTGGTTTCAACAATATCGTAATCCAGCTCGCCTGCAACTTTTTCAAAACCATCCTCTTCGGCCAGGAATGCAAAGTCGCCGGCGTTATTAAACAGCTCGTCCATAGTGGTCATAGAGGGTTCAATTTGGTTTACAATTTTTTCAAGCACAAAATCGTTTCTTGTTTTGCCCGTGGTTTTAATTATATGCCATCCGAACTGTGATTTAACCGGCTTCTGAATAACACCAATTCTTCCGCCAAATGCCGCTTCTTCAAATTCTTTAACCATCGCTCCTTTCCCAAACCAGCCTAAATCACCGCCCTTGGAGCCGCTCCCGGGGTCGGCAGAAACCTCTTTAGCCACGGCAGCAAAATCCTCGCCGCCGCTCGTAATCCTATTATAAATTGCCATTGCCAGGCTATCGTTATTTGGATCATCCCCGGCTTGAATCAGAATGTGCGATGCACGTACTGTTTCTTCGTTTCCTCTAAGTTTATCGATAAGCCTGTAAACCGCGTATCCTTCGTTTGTTACCAACGGGCCAACAATATCGCCGGGGTTAGCTTCAATAATAGGGGACTGTGCGCCTGGGGCGATACGGGAGATTGAAAGCGTGTCTTTTGTGTAAGGTTGGTCGGAATATATTTCCACATAAGTTTTAAAGGACGAAGTGTCGACATCCAACTTGGTGATTATTTCTTCAAGGTTTTTACGAATACCCGAAGAATCCGACGCGGAAGCCTCTTCGCGGAACAGCACGTATTTAACTTTTCGCGAGGGTTTGATTTCGTAGTTGCTCTTATTCTCATTGTAATACTGTTCAATATCGTTATCAGCAACCTCAATTAAGGAGTCGTTGATTGTATTTGCATCAACCAAAACATAGTTGGCATCCATTTTAATATTGTCGTCAATGAATTTTTGCTTAACATCCTCTTCGCTAACTACTATAGAAGCATTAATAAAGCTTTGCAGCTTTGATTGAAGTAATTCGGATCGCACCTGGTCTTCAACCTGTATAATTGCCTGCTTGTTTTCGGGATTAAAAATTGCTGCTTCATATGCTTGTCGATTAAAAGCGCCGGTTGAATCAATAAAATACTGGGTAACTGACGCCGGGGGATTTGGACCGAGTAATGCATCTTTTACTTCGTCATCCGAAACTTCTAATCCCCAGTCATTAATCTTGCGAGTTACTAATTTTTGATTTACAAGATTCTGCCAAACCGTTTCTCTAAGTGATGCTATTTGATCGTCGGTCAAATCCTGGCCTGTTTGATTAACCTGGAACTGTCTGTACTGTTCTAAAAGATTTGCAAATTCCTGGTAACTAATTTCCTCGCCGTTAACAACGCCGATATTATTATCACGCTGCATCATTATATCTGTAATTCTGGAATCGGATAAGATCATAAATAAAACAAACAACCCGCCAACCGTTATTATAAACCACGGAGCCAAACTCCTCATTTTGGCCATCATTGCCATAATCTACATTTCCTCCATTTTGCATTATTAAAATTCAGAACAACAAATTTAGATACGAATATGTGCAAAAGCAATGCTTTTACAAGGTGTAAACTATTATATAATAGATAAATACGGCTAATCCGCCAAAGATTAAGTTCATGAAATGAAGTGATAAGAGTATTTGAATCGGCAATAGTAAAACAAACGGTTTACAAGACGGAAATTTACTCCTTAAATGTTTCAGCAATTTTATTGTTCAGAACATACAGGCATACTTGCTGGGCGCCGTTTTTCGAGTAACCGAAATTCTTTTCGAGATTTTGCAAAAGGAAAGTAACCTGTTCCTTCGTACGTTCGTCAAACACATCTAACTTTGAAGTACCGTATTCTTTAATCGCGTTCTCAAAAGAAGTGTACTGCAGGAACGGCTGAAAAATATTTTCCCGTAAATTCTTCATGTAGTTGTTATACAATTCGTTGTACAGAGGAGTATTTGTAATTTCCGAATCATCTGCCTGCATTGATTGAAGACTAATTGTAAACCTTGATGCAATGTCGTTCCGGAACTCCTTTCTCTTATCCCCGTCGACCTTTTTGTCGAATAAATTCTGTTCTATTACTTCGAAAAAGGCATCGGTAATCTCAAGTTGCTCCCCGGTATAAGGGCATATTTGCTTCTCGCCAATATCGTAGTTGGTTGCGAATAAATAATTTTGAATGTCTTTACTAATTCGCTCTTCGTTTTGATGAAATAAACTTTTCTTTATTTGCTGCATTACATTGTAGTTGTAGAGCCGTATGATCGAGTCGATAAAACCTTTAGGAATTCGTTTGAAGTAATCCGATTTTTTGTTAAAAAAGTTTTTTAAATCCTCCATTGTAATCAATACACTGCGCTTCTTTCCGTTCGATTCGCTGAATCTCTTTCGTACTTCGTTATAGAACTCGTTGAAAATATTAATCGACTCCCTGCCCGAAAATCCCGTTCTTCCTTCGCGCTCCGATTCATTCACTATTTTACGTCTTACGTTTCTGTCGAAGTTCTTATAATCTTCCTCGGTAAGCCAAGATGGAATTTTATTGTTAAAAATACTCAGCTTCAGAAGCAGTAAATCTTCGTCGCAGTACTTCGAATATTTTTTGTAATCCTTAATCCATTCCTTCATGGCTTCAGAATTACAATCAAGTCTCGAACTGATAATAATTTTAGCAAAGTTGTTTAATACACCCGGCAAAAATTTATTTTTAATCTGAGCGCCGAAAGCATTGTAATATATTTTTACTTCCGCCATGTAATTGAGAATGTAGTTGACATTTATTTCGGTAATCCTGTCCTTGAAAGATTTCAGTTTCAGAATTTTGTCTTTGTCTTCGGGGTTCATTACAGCCAGGAACAACGAACTTACATTCTCTTCGATCTCTTCAATTTTGTGAGTGCCTTCACTAATTATTCCGTGCAGATCGAGGAAACGCTTTTCGTTATTGCCTTTAACATCCATCAACACGTAAACGCCGTCGTTTGTACTTGCATACTTGGAATAAATATATTTTACAATTTCGCTGTCTTTAAAGCGCTGGCTTAACTCCCGCTGAATTTGTGTATTAACGTAGTATAACTTCTCGGGATCGTTATCTCCAGGGTTATAAACGCTAATGCCTTTACCAAGACGCCGATCGAATACATAACGCCTTGCAAACAGCATGCTGAATACTTTTGTGGGAGACTCCAGCCTTTTTATTAAAGCCTGGTATATCGACTGGCAAATGGTACACGGCTCCTGTTTAAATACCCATTCGTATTCTTTTTTGTTGAAAATTTTAATACGGTCCTCACCGTGAATAATTTGTTCGAGTAAATCTTTACGATGCTCCCTAGGTACGGCTAATATTGGGTGATCATGATTCGGACAAGGAACGTCAAGGTGAAACCCGGCGCGGTCTTTAAACTTCACCTTATTACGCGAGTAATAATCTTTTAAAGCTTCTTTTATATCTTCCGCTATGTTTGGACCTAACTGTTCGTCCTCCAATCGCCAAAGCACTTCGTATGTTATACCTTCGGACGATTGGGAATATTCCTGAAAGCGGATGAGCAAATTATTTAAAAACGTACTTTTACCACTTCCCGGCGGACCAATAAAAACATAAATTTTATTCTGCTGTGCGCCTTCCTTAAACGAGTCTGCAAATCTTAGTAAACGGTTTGCAAGCGGTAAATCGGCAAAGAACGGTGTGTTGGTATTATCTACCAGCAAGCGGTCGCAGTCGATTGTCTTATACTTTATATTCTCAGGATCCGTTTCATACTCGTCTTCTTCGGCAACATAATGATAAATCATATTGCTGAACAACTGAAAGACATTACGAAAGTACTTGTGAGGTTCTGCCTGTGCACGGGATAAAAATTGCTCGAACGAAATTATTGAATCCTTTTCGTCCTTTTTAATTTTTTTATCCAAAGTGCTTAAGACACTCTTCACATTATTTAATAAACGCGGTGACATTACTCTTTAATAATCGCCAATTTTTGTTTTGTAACCTTCTTGTTTTCCGCTTTATAAATTACTTTTCTGAATATTGGTTTAATCTTTTGAATACCGTTATTGTTGGATGAATCATTATATTTTTTCTTCATTTCATCCCAATCAATTTCGTAAGTTTCCAAAAGCACTTTATCGCCCCATAAATATTCAATTCCAATCATTGTGTTGGGTATATAATCCGAATAAAGCTCTTTTCCTTCAAAAGTATGCTTGAGGTATAATGCTCCGTCTTTTTCTTTATTGTATTTAATATGCGGAGGATGGTGCAAACTGTCGTTAATCATTTTTTTATAGTCCCTGGCTTTCCTGCTTTTTACATAATACTCTTTAACATACTTTTCTTCATTAATCCTTTGACCAACAACCATTAACTTATACTTATCAACAAAATCCTGGTCAATAAATTGGTTGATAAACGTACTGTCGCAATAATTCTTACGGACATTAAATATGTATTTCTTTCCCTGGTCAGTTGATCTATCGAAGTTTTTTCTTTCCTCGTTATCTTTCAACATCATGTAATCGAACGAAAACTTACCCTGGTTAGCCATCTCTTCTATGTACATAAACATTCTCCAACCTATTGCGTAAGGATTCAAACCCACGCGATTGATTGAAGTTACCTTGGCATTAATTCGGGCGAATGCAACTTCGTGACCTTTTATTCTTTCATCTGCAAGGAAAAGCTTTTCATGCCAGTAACTTGCCCATCCTTCGTTCATTATTTTAGTACGTATCTGCGGCGAAAAATATAAGGCTGTATCACGTATAATTTCCAAAACGGATTTCATCCACCGGTTGTCTTTGCTGTTAAGGAACGAGCTTTCATCCGTTATAAATCGAAAGAGATCCCTATCACTGCTTTCATTATTACTACTCTTTAAATGCTTCGCGAAAAGCTCTTCAAATTCCGGGTGCTTTTGCAGAACGGGTTTTAGAAATTGCTCATCCTTATCCTTAACGGAATGCTTAATATTATTATACCTGTCTATTTCATTCAGAAAATCACGCTGGCCGATTTTCTTAATTTCCTGCAGAAACGTGTTAAAATAAAAATCCATTTTAGCAGGTAAATCAAATTGAATCTCGTCATCATTGTTGCTAAGGTTATCAAAGTACCCAACCAGGTTATCTATTCCGCGCGAGAATTCAATAAGATAATCAACTACCCTTCCTTTCTGAGAACGCAATCTTGCAATCATTCTTTTCTCGGTAAGAGCTTTTTCTTTGAAGTCGTAGTCCCAGGTCTTTTCGTAAAACTTGTTGTTTTGAAAAAAGTCGATGTGAGCAAGCACATGATAAAAAATCATCACGTTCAGC
>JANQLA010000323.1 GCA_028280855.1 Melioribacteraceae bacterium | reverse complement strand
ATGTTACGTCTGGAGCCCCTGCCGCGTTGTTATCAACACCGAAGCCACCGAAACGTACTGAAGGATCGGCTACAGCGGCTGTTGCATTAACAGCTTGAGCAGCATTTCCTGACATCATAACAAAACCAGCATTCGTACTAACGTAGCCTGTAGTGTTCTGGAAGTTTCCGCCAGCAGTACCGCCAGGATCGTTTGTACCAATATAAAATCTTACGTTATCTAAACTAACTGTATTATAAACACCTAATCCTGATGCGTTAAATGTTAGAGCGTCTGGAGCAGCGCCAAGATTAGTAATAATTAAGTTACCAGGATTACCCGAACCACCATCAGTTGATTGGAAATAAACATATGGGGCTGGTAATGTAGCAGCATTAGTTACTGTTACGCTACCTGGGAACGTCATATCTAAAGTACCAATTAATATTTGTTGATTAACATTAGGAACTGGTTGTTGGAAATCTATTACCGCTAAGTTACTATTTGCAAAAGTAACTTTAGTTCCGGTTCCTCCCAATTGAATGATCGCAGCTGTGAAGTTTAAGCTTCTTGCTGCTACGCCAAGGTCTAATGTACCGTTTGATAAAGTTGAGTTTCCACCAACACCAATTGCACCAGTACCGTCCCCGAAATCTAATCTACCAGCTGATAGGTTTACATTATCGAATGTAAACACAGCACCTGCAGAATTAGGGAAGTCGATGGTACCTGAACCGCTTTGTGTAATGTCAATTGGTGAAAGAGCCGCGCCAACAGCACCTCCAACAGTAAGAATAAAGTTAATATCTGAAGAACCAGAGTTAGTAACTGTGTTCGAAGTAACTGTTCCAGCTCCACCAGCACCGGTACCAAGATTAATATCAGCTCCGGCAGCTCCGCGTGAGTTAGTAATTGTTGGGCAAACTAAGTTTCCGTTTCCGAAAAGTATGTCACCGCCAGTTCCGGTTCCACTACTTACAATTGAGTTTAATGTATTAACACCTGAAAGCAGACTAAAATCAATCATTGCGCCTGCATAAGTTGAACTGTTCAAAACATCATCTGCATCAACAGTGGCAACGCCGCCGCCTGTAGCAATTATTCTACCATTGGTATTTGTAGCGCCTGTTAAAGTAGCGCTGTTTGTAACATTAGCTAAATCTAAATTACCTCCAGTTGCAGCAAACTGAATGTCACCGGAAGCAGTAACTGTACCGCCGCCAGTTGTAGCAACTGAACCACTCACACTATTTGTAAGAGCGCCTGTAACATTAACTGTGTTACCAGTACCAGCAAAAAGAATTACAGAAAGGTTTGTGTTGCCAGCAACATTTGTTGTATTAGAAAATGATGCATTATTAGTAACCGAACCACCAATAATTACAGGCCAGTCTGTAAATGTAATTAATGCTTGTCCAATTTTAGCGCCACCTGGAGCCGAAGGAAGTGCTATTGCTGTATTTAATAAAACATTTCCAGTTACATTTATTGCATTAACGTTACCACCATAAGTAATAATACCTATACCCGTTTGCGTAATACTTGCAACTGTGTTTGCACCTAAAACTGCATTATTAATGGTAATATTTCCTGTACTACCAGAAGCTGCAAGGACATTTCCAACAGCTAATCCATCGTTCGTAGTAACTATATTGCCTGAACCATTTAACGTAACATTGTCAATATCTCCAGTATTGTTGGCATTAATTGATGCAGTTCCAGAAGCTGTAATATCATCAACATGTGTAATACCAGTTGCAGGATTAATTGTTAAAGCAGCAAGAGCAGTTGAAGATGTCGCTGTAACGTTTGGTAGGTCATAACCAACAACAACGCCATCAATTGATGCAGCGCCTGTTAATGCGAAACTCAATGTTCCATTCGTGATGTCACCATCAGTTATGTGAGCATTAGCACCGGTTAGAGTAAGTGTAAATGCATTTAAATTAGCTCCACCATTATTGGCACCAGCGCCTAAAGTTAGAATACCATTAAGACTTCTATTCTGGTCGAGTCTCCAAGTAATATCTCCACCAGTAGCTGTAGTAGTTACATTACGAGCAGCTGTATTACTGTATTCAAGACCAACTGTAATTGTTGTTCCAGCCGCTGTTCCAGCGTTGATGTAATTATAATCAGCAGCACCGGCAAAAGCCAGCTGACCCGATGTAATAGATCCATTTTCAGTTCTGGTAACTGTAGCGCCAGCAGCCATAGTTACGTTATTAGCGTTCTTAAGAACACCATTAGTTAAAGTAAGCCCGTTGAAGTTAAATGTTCCAGTGAAGGTTACATCGCCGGCAGTTCCGGCAGTACCTATCTGGAGGTCACTTGTGAAAACAGGCGTACCAGCACCCCATACTGTAAAAGTATAAGTTCCGGTTATACCCGGTGTACCGATAACCATACCTGGAGTTGCTTCAGTATAATTAACTCCGGTTGCAGCCACGTGGATAGTTGAACCACTTGCAGCAGCAATTAATGCGGAGGTAACTGTTTTCTTTGGAAGCGCAGTTGTTCCAGGATTAGCATCGTTACCCGTTACGTTATTAACGTAAAAGTTAGGTGGGGTTTGTGCTTGTGTGGCAATACCAAGTAAGAGAAACACAAGTACAAATGAAAGAAGTTTTTTAAGATTCATGTTTTACTCCGAAAATATTATGAAATAAATTTTCCGATCGTTTGAAAATTAATTCATTCTCAATGAGATTAGTTTTTAATAATTGCACGTAGGTTAGGGTGGTAAATTTTTGTTCATTAACCGTCCTCCATACTTTTTTGTTTAAATTCACATTATTCCTTTAATTAAAATAATCTATAAATAGTCTTTTTTATAATGTAGCCCTGTTGTTTAAAGAAGTAGATCAAGTATTTTATTCGATTTTTTGAAAAATATACAAAAATGATCTGTTTGTCAACATTTCTACTAGAAATAATAATTTTATAATTTCAAATATAACCGCATTTTACAGCCGTTCGTTTGAGAATAATCTCAAGATGATATTTGCATACCTTATATAAATACTAAAATGATTCTTCACCTATAGCTTTAGATTTTTTTGGGGGAACTGATATATAATAGTTCTTAATAATAATGCTATACTCTGCGATGTGAGGTATTACCAAATAAGAATTTCCAATAAAATTCATGATAAATATTAGACTATTTGCTTAAATAAGCAAACAATATTTTTATTTTTTAGCTGATTTTAATTTTAATAGTTCTTGACTATTTTCAAATATTTTCGCAAAACCATTTCCCATAGAAATTATTTTTGTAGCCATATTTAGAAACAACCCGTGCTCTGCAACACCGGCTCTTGAATTTATTTTTCGATCAATTTCCAAAATATCCGACTCAATTGAAAACTTGCAATCCAAAATAAAATTGCCTTCGTCGGTAATATAAGTTTTCCCTTTTTCATCTACTCTTTGTTCCGGTACCGCCCCAAGCCCCATCAAATAATGTGCTTCTACTCCTAGTGCCATTGGAAATACTTCTACCGGAAGTCTGAATTTTTGAAACAGCCTCTCGGAAAATTTACTTGGGTCAGCCACAATCACAAGTTGCTTACTAGCCTGCGCAATAATTTTTTCCCTCAGCAATGCTCCGCCGCCGCCTTTTATCAGATTAAATTCCGGGTCAATTTCATCAGCGCCGTCAACCGTTATATTAATTACCGGGTTACTGTTCAAAGCCGAGACAGGTATGCCAAGTTCTACAGCTTTTTGTTCTGTGTTTTTTGATGTAGCTACACCGACTATATTTTTCAAAGAACCGTTCCTAATGGATTCGGACAACTTCAGCAAAAAAAAATGAACGGTAGAGCCTGTTCCTAAGCCTACAACATCGCCATCGTTAATCAGGTCTACAGCTTTTTCTGCTGCAAGTCGTTTTTCGTGAATTATATCAGACAAGGAGAATAATTATATATAATAAGTTATTAATATCGTTCGAAGCTTATCAAATTAATCTGAATTTTGGAAGTGATTTATTAATATATATTATTTGGTGATTTTAGACTTGACAATTTGTGAATTGTTTTTAGGATATTCTATCTTTACTTTTATTGCCTTAATTTTTGATTAAAGTTTATCAGAAAGAAGTTATTATGAAGAATAACATATACATAGAAACATACGGCTGCCAGATGAATGTAGCCGATACCGAGCTTGTGATGGGAATATTAAACAACAAAGGGTACGATATTACAAAGGATATTAAATCCGCAAATGTAATACTTCTTAACACATGCAGTATAAGAGAAAACGCGGAACAGCGTATTTACGGAAGATTGGGCAACCTCAAGAAAATAAAAGAACATAAATCCGATACTGTAATTGGCATACTTGGATGCATGGCAGAAAGAGTTCGCAAAGACTTGATCGAAGAAAAGAAAATGGTTGACCTTGTTGTAGGCCCGGACGAATACCGCAGGCTCCCTGAATTCATCGACACGGCATTGGCAGGAGACAAAGGAATCGGCGTTAAGCTTTCGCGCACGGAAACCTATGACGACATAATACCTTTCCGCGAAGACGGCCTATCGGCCTGGATTTCAGTAATGCGCGGCTGCGATAAGTTCTGCACTTTCTGTGTTGTGCCGTTCACGCGAGGCCGTGAGAGAAGCAGGTCACTAGACTCAATTGTAAACGAAGTAAAGATTCTTTCCCAAAGAGGATTTCGGGAAGTATCGCTTCTGGGGCAGAACGTAAACTCGTACTGTGATGACAAATACGATTTTGCCGACTTGCTCGAGTCCTCAGCATTAGTTGATCCTTCTGTCCGTATCAGGTTTACTACAAGTCATCCGCAGGATTTATCCGACAAACTGCTTTATACAATTGCCGAGCATAAAAATCTATGTAGCTACATTCATTTGCCCGTGCAAAGTGGTTCGAACAGGATATTGGAATTAATGAACAGGACTTACACAATAGAACACTACTTAAATCTCATCGAAAAAGCGAGGAAAATAATCGATAGTGTGACCTTCTCCACCGATATTATCGCCGGGTTCCCTTCCGAGACATTTGAAGATCACTTGATGACTCTGGATGTTATGCAACAGGTGAAATACGACGGCGCCTACATGTTCAAGTATTCTGCACGTGAGGGTACAAAGGCATACAAAATGGAAGACGATGTTTCCGAAGAAACAAAAACAAAAAGGCTCAATGAAATAATTGATTTGCAGCAAAGTATTTCTTACAATCTCAATCAGCAGCTAATCGGGAAATCTGAAGAAGTGCTAGTTGAAGGTTTCAGCAAAAAGTCCGACGAATTTATGGCAGGCAGAACAGACAATAATAAAGTTGTAATATTCCCGAACGACGGCATTGTAAAAAAAGGCGATTACGTAAAACTGAATATTGACAGGGCAACTTCAGCTACACTTTTTGGAAAACAAGCTGAAATTGTGCTACCTTATGATATAAAAACACCTGAGCTAGTGTAGAATAAATTAAATTAGGTGAAATGCTTAAAACAGTATTTATAATAATTTTTTCTTCATCACTTTTTAGCTATCCGCAGGAAACTAACGTAACTCCCTTTTTAAAACTTGTTGAAGAAGGCAATTTGGATGAAGCCCGTAAGCGGCTTAACGATTTGGTGCAATCGAATCCAAATGATCCGTCTGTAAAATTTCTAAATGCTATTCTGCAAGAAAACGCCGGAGCTGCAAAAAGAATTTACGAGGATATTCACAAGAATCATCCCGGAAGTAAATACGCTGATGCTTCACTCTACAGGTTGTTCTCTTACTACTATGCATTGGGCTCTTACAAAAAGGCCGAAAAATTGAAGAATGATTTGGTATCGAAGTTTCCCTCTTCACCTTATATTAAATCTACTAATCGTAATTTGCCGGACGAAGGTGCGAACACTGGGTACATACAAGAGGAATTAGTATCCTCTTCGGTCGCAAAGACTCCGGATAAGAAACCGGAGTTTAATTACACAATTCAGGCAGGCGCTTTCTTGAATGTAAACAATGCCAGGAATTTGAACACAAGGTTTAAAAACAAAGGGTATCATTCTGAAATTTTTCCAAAAGTAGTAGGCGGTTCAATCCTGAACGTTGTTACTGTCGGCAGGTTCGCTAATAAACCTGAAGCTGATAAATTTCTTATCACTCTTAAAAAGAATTATAATCTTGATGGACGTATAATTCCCGTCAACTAATTTGTTTTCTGAAAAGAACAATCCTGTCGGTAAGCGGACAATCTTCTAAAATGCATATATTTCTTGGTCGAAAAATTACAGTTAATTCTATACCTTTAATAATACGAAATTTCTTAAATCAGTCATGACTCGGGAAGCATTCCAAACAGTACATAATATTATAGGAAAGTCCAAGGAAGTAAAGGACCTGGTTGATATAGTTCTACAGGTTGCCCAATCCGATATTTCAGTTCTTATAAACGGCGAAAGCGGCACAGGTAAAGAAATATTTGCTAATGCCTTACACAAAGCAAGTTCGCGAGCAGGGCGCAAAATGGTTAGCGTAAACTGCGGGGCAATAC
>JANQLA010000295.1 GCA_028280855.1 Melioribacteraceae bacterium | reverse complement strand
CTTTATTTGCCTGTTTCCAAAAATCGTTTGAACTGGTTTTGCGAGCTTATTACTTCATTATGTCCGAGCTGTGATTCTATTATAACAATTCGTTCGCTTCTTAAATCATTATTTGTAAAATCATCGGAATTGATATGTACAAATGGAATTTTCCAGGCGTTTAACGACACCATCAAATTTACCGACGCGTTTTTTATGCCGCCGTCAGGCGTGTATATGTTTATGAAACGTCCGTTATGGTGATCGAGCCAATAGGTATACTTTTCAACGTGTGCGTATAGTCCGTCGAACAAATAGACTTCTTTAATTTGTTCTGTTAAGCCGCCGTACATTAAGATAAACGCCATTACGCGGTATCCTCCGCTGTGCCCTGCAAGAATATAATTAAAAGATTCTGGTTCCTTGATGCTTGATCCCGGTAAATGCGAAATCGTTTCTTCAATAAGTTTTTTGAATCTTCCTTCTTCTTCGAGCTTTCCGCCGAATGAATCGGGAGCGTTTTTGGGACCTTCTGGCATTACAAGAATCGCATTTCGTTTGCTATCGTACAACTGTTCGATCAGCCTAAATTGCGCTATCACGCTGTCAACATTATTCCACCATCCGTGAAAGTAAACAATTATGTCGAAGCTGTCTTCCAACGAGAGGTAATCCGGCACAAACACTAGCGTTGTTGAGTCGTTATAGTGATCTTCGAATGAGTAGAGGCTATCGCGATATGTGCGTCCTTCCCTCCTTTCTTTATCTGGGAACATAGAGTTAGTAAGTTGCAACCGGTAGAGATCGCCAAATTTCTTGTATTCTATTTGCGGGAAATATGCCTCCGAAAGAAAAAGGAAGGTGAAAAGAATTATTGTAAATATTTGTTTTGAATTCAACTTTTTCATAATAATCAGCTCCAAAAATATTTTATCGGAAGAGCATATAAGTTTTTTGCAAATGGTATAACTTCCTCACCTGTATAAAGGACAATTCCTCTTACAAATTTATCTTTTTGTTCCTCAGCAAAAACTTTCATGTGTTTAAAGTCGGCTGCTGTAATCTTGTTTGATGCTTTAGCTTCTATGCCGACCAAAGAACCGTCATTTTTTTCAATAATAAAATCTATTTCCTGTCCCGACGCTGAACGGTAGTGGAAAAGTCTTAAAAAATATTTACTCCACGAAATTTGCTTTGTTAATTCATTAGCGACAAAGTTTTCGAAAACTCTCCCCCACATAAATTGATCGGTTAATATGCGTTCTAAGGAAAAACCGACCAAGTATGATAATAACCCTGTATCATTCATAAAAACTTTTGGTGCTTTTATACTACGTTTGGAGAAATTTCCAGACCATGCAGGTACAAATTGAAGAAGAAAAATAGTTTCGAGCAAAGCAACGTATCTTTTAAGCGATGTTTGAGCAATTGCGCTTGACCTCGAAAGCTCCGCGAAGTTTAGTAGCGTCCCTGCTCGTGCTGCTAATATTCTTAATAACCTGGGAAATTCTCCGAGACGTTCAATATTTGCAATATCTCTAATATCTCTTTGGATGATCGTATTTAGGTATGAGTTGAACCATGCTTCTCTTCGCTCGTTCGTTTTTCTCTTGTTCACTTCAGGGTAACCGCCGGTTAAAATTCGTTTTTTTACATCCTTTTTACTGTTAATTCCATTAACAACAAAACGTTTGTTGAAAAGAACATCTACAAGATTGAACATGCTCCCGGAGACTTCATTTTGCGAAAAAGGAAACATATTTAGAATTTCAATTCTGCCTGTTAGTGATTCGGAAATTTTCGGAAGTAAAAGCGGATTGGCCGAACCGGTAATAATAAACTTTCCCGATTTACGCTTTTTATCAACATATTTTTTTATTGCAATAAATAAATCAGGAACTCTCTGAACTTCATCTATAATAATGTTTTCATCAAAGCTTTCTATAAACTCTTCGGGATTATTTTCTGCGGCAGCAAGTGTATTTGAGTCGTCGAAAGTCAGATAACGCGCTTTATGATGCTCGGGTAGAAGCTCCCTGACCAAAGTGCTTTTGCCTGTTTGTCTCGCACCATGCAATAAAATTACAGGGGAGTCTGCTAAGGCTTTTATAAGTTTATTTGTAATGTTTCGTTTTTTCACATAGGCAATGTAGACTTAAAACGGCTGATAATCAACCACTAAGTGGATGATTATCAGCCATCAGTTGTGCTAGTATTATCTCCCCCAATGAGTTCAGAATTAACCAGCGAATTACACTGTTACCAATCATGAATTTTCATATTGATAATTTTACTTGCAGAAACTCGTTTCCCTCTTTTTTCAAGGTATTCTATTGCAGATTCAACAAATTCTCTATCGACGCCATGAATTTTCATTTCAACAAACCTTGAGAGATTGATATTTTTCAAGGCAGTTCTTTGTATATCTTTAATATACCTTATTGTAACATCATGAATATTCAATTCTACCAGTTTAGAAGCGGAAATATCTTTAAACCCCAATTTCTGCAACTCTTTTATATACTCAGGCTCTACATCATGAATCTTAAATTCAACAAGTTTGGAGGGTGAAATGTTAACATAACCTAAATCATACATCTCCTTTATATAATCACCGGTTACACCATGAATACTGAACTCAACAAGTTTTGATGCCGGGATATCATCGTACCCCAGATTCTTTAGTTCCCGAATCATATCAAGATCTACATCATGTATTGCAAACTCTAAAAGTTTAGATAAAGAAATATCCCTAAACCCCATTGCATGTATCTTCTTGATATAATCAATATCAACATCATGAATATTTAATTCAACTAATCTAGAAGCCGAAACATCTTTGTATCCTAACTTGCTTAACTCTTCTGCATAATTTGGATCCACATCATGTATCTTAAATTCCACCAGTTTGGATAACGGTATATTTCGAAAGCCCGAAGAACGCATCCGATTTATGTAATCAATTGTAACATCATGAATATTTAACTCGATAAGCTCTGACGGCGACAAATCTGTATAACCTAGTTCTCTTAATCCTTTAATAAATTTTGGCTTAACGTCGTGTATACTGAATTCAACTAATTTAGAAGTGGAAATACTTTTGAATCCAAGCGAATGAATTTCTTTAATAAAATCAATTGTAACATCGTGTATTGCGAATTCTACCAATCTCGATCCGGATATATCCGAATACCCTAGAGTTTTTAACTCCTCTATATATTTCCTATCAATGCCGTTCATGCATAATAGCAACAATTCTTCATCATCAACTGAACCGAACCCGTTTTTATCTAAAAAATCTATAAACTCCTCGTTGGGTTTGAATACAAACTCCCCTTTCCCTCTGTTACCCGAAAATTTACCGTTAAAAGTTATTGTTCCCGGATCCTTAGACAATTCAAACACGTGCTCTTTTTCAAGTTGAAGTCCTTCCAGTTCGCTTTTTTCAATCGTTAATGAGGAATTCCATTCTCTGTCAAAATTATTTTCATAAAATATTGTCAGTTTGAACCTGATTTTATCGTTGCTTATTTTCGCCCTCCAATCTCCCTCTATCTCTTCGTTTGCCGCATTGATAAAATGGGATGAAAAAAGTGAACAAATCAAAACAAGTAAAAAGTTAGTTGCTCTCATGGTTACTGCTCCAGTTCTTTGTTGGTAATTATTCAATTTCGCTCTTATGCCGGTAGTAAGTAATGTTTTTTTATTCTATAAAACTTGGTATAAAACAAAAGGTTACACTACTCTCAAAAAAATAGTGGCCGGTTTAGGTTGGGTTTGAAGCAGTGGTTGATGAACCAAAACGATTCATATTCCTTTTCTTATGTAAATGTTACCGTTAAGAGTCTTCAGTAATAGTTCCGGACCACCGCGGTTTATAGTACCGTGAATCCAATCATCAAGAAAAATTTTTACTAATCCTGTTTTATCGGATTTATCAATTTGCGTTTTTCTTTTCGCGAACTTTATTTCAAAATCAGTAAAAATCTCACCGTAATCGGATTTCATCTTAACAAAGGAATTTACACCGGGCGGTAAAGTAATATCAAGATCTCCCTCAACAGAAGTAATAGCCATAGGGACATTCTGTTCCACCTTTTCAAATTCAACCGTTATATCTCCATCAATGGTTGAAAGTACAGCGCTCCCCGATATCTTTGTTAACAATATATTGCCGTTATTGTTATTGATTTCCAACTCGCCCTTAACATTATTTACATTTATTTCACCGTTATGATACGTAGTTAAATTTAGCGAAAGACTTTTGGGAACCTTTATTTTTAGGTCGACTGTTCGTTGATGCGAGTTAGTATTTGCAATTATTCTATTATTCCTTTCAGTTGCATTTAGTTGTAAAGATGAATTAGATATTATCTTCATACCATCGCTGCTTTCTATCTGACGATAAGATGCTTCAATAATTACAACATTACCGTCATAACCGTTCACATGAATTGATCCTTTATAATGATTGATGATCAGCCTGCCCGGACTACCGGGATTAGAAAGAGGGACAATGATTTGTTCCAGGCGATGATTTTGCGCAAATATTGTTTGAGATAATAGGAGAAAAACAAATATTAACAGTATCTTATTTCTTAGCAACATCATAAAGTTATAACAGGTATATAGATTTTTGTATTTTGTTTCTTACAGCATGATTCAAATCTCTTCTTTCCAAAAGCTTTTTTAATTCCGTAACTGAATTCTTTTCATGAAGCTTAACCATTAAATCGGCTAATGCCAATTGAACGATCGGGGACTCCTGCTTATTTATTGATTGAATTAAACCATACCTAACTATTGTTTCATCAGCAAACTTAGCTAATGTATTCACGATTACAAGTCTTACGTTAGCATTGGGGTCCGTATTGAGTGCTGTTAAAAGTGCATCAATTATTTTGTAATCAACTTTTCTAAACTCATCTGTATACTTCACAGCTTTAATTCTCTCGGAAGGAGAAGATTCATTCAACATATTCAGCATAACTATTTCCTTCATTTCACGGATTTCCGAAGACATCTGCGTAATTTGGGTCTTATAGCTATTACTTGAATTTGACCAATAGCCTACCCCCCAACCTATAATTAACAATATTAAGCTATAAGAAACTGCCAATACTCTTTGAGGAGTAAAAACATCAGTAATCCACTCAATTAACCTATCAATAGGCGGCTGATTTTTGGTATGTTCAGTCTTATAATTTTCTAACTGTTCGTAGAAATTTGCCGTCATTTTTTCCGAAGGTTGCCGAGATGCAATAAAATCCAAGCCATCATATATTTTTTTCATTTCCTCTACTTCACTAATACTAACTCCTATATTTTCAAGTTCAACTTGGATTTGTTTTCTTCTCCCTGCCGATGTATCTCTTTGTAAAAATTCTGTTATAAGGTTTTCACGAGTTTTCATTTTCTCCTCCTAACTGCAAATAGATATCTTTCAATTCTTTAACTGCTCTACATATTCTCGCTTTTACGGCTCCCTCCGAAATATTTAATACCTCTCCTATATCTTTATATCTCATGCCCCTTAACTTAGATAATACGAGTAATTCTCTTTTTTCGGGGTTTAAGAGTTTGAGGGAATCATTTAGTAATTTTAATTCTTCCTCTTTTACAATTTGCTTCTCCAGGTTATCATCTTCAGTAGAACGGGTATGTGTAAGTTCTTCTTCATAATGATATTTTTTATTCTTCCTGAAATTATCAACAAACACGTTGTGAGCTATATGATACATCCATGATGTAAACTTTCCCTCGCCTGTAAAATTATGCCTGTATTTTAGCATTCTGAAAAAAACGTTTTGCACCAAATCTTCACTAACATCCCGATTCCATGAAATTCGGAAAAAATAATGAAACAACGAATTTTTGTATCGTTCAAATAAAATTCCAAGCTTATCAATATCACCTGATTTGACCTGGAGCATTAAACCAACATCTGATTTCAATTCAATATTTTTTTAATTGCTGAATTTTGCTTACGCTACAAAATAAGCAAATTATACCGACGGTATAACTCGACAAAACTAAAAAGGTTACAAAAATGTTTTAAGATACTTTCCTCTATGAGTATATCTGTTTATTGATATTCAGACACTTCCCGAAAGTAGGTTTAATCCGTTAGGGACAAAAAACAGGGTTGCTGTGGTGAACGGAAATAGAAAAGGCATTTCAAAAATGCCGGTAAACACAATAACAAAGCCATGTGTAAAGCGAAAGTATGCTGCTTATTGAAAACAATAAGTTGATTCGAAAATCAATGGCCCTACCGCTTTCATCTGGGATTCTGTTTGTATTATTATCAATTTACACAACAGCCGTATAATAGTTTACCGGCATCAATAAAATGTTACAGCATTGCAATCATTTAAGAGAAAGCTATGCTATTGCTCGAATCCCACATAATCAAATCATTGAATCCAAGAAGTTATTCAGCAATAACTATACCAATATTCATAGTATCAAAAATAAGCCTTAAAGCCGTTTTTAATATTTCTCACAAAGTAAACTGTAAATATTACTTGTAATATTTGCGGGAATGTTTTTAACAATTAGTATAACTTTACCACTCAGAATCCATCAAGATGAATTTTCAATGAAAATAAAAGATTTATTTAAAACCATTGGCCCGGGGTTGTTAATAGCTGCCACAGGCGTTGGCGCCGGTGATTTAGCCGGAGGCGCTTTTGCAGGCAGTAAACTGGGCTTAGCTATATTGTGGGCCGTATTACTGGGTGCATTTCTGAAATACGTAATTACGGAAGGGCTCACCCGGTACCAATTGACAACCGAACAAACTTTGCTAGAAGGACTTTTCTCGAAATACGGAAAACCAATCGAAATATTTTTTCTTGTTTACCTGGTTGTTTGGACTTTCATGGTTGGTTCAGCGCTAATAAGCGCAAGCGGAGTTGCCGCACACGCTTTACTACCGATATTCGATTCAGCCGAAACGGGTAAAGTAGTGTGGGGAATTATTCACAGCCTTATCGGATTGGCAATAGCGTGGCGTGGCAGTTATGCAACATTTGAGAAAATAATGAGCGTATGCATAGGATTCATGTTTGCCACAGTTATTTATACAGCTATTATGATAAAGCCAAACTTAACGGAACTCTTTACTGGTTTACTTTACCCTTCAATTCCATCTTATATAAACCCGGACGGAAGCGAGCAAGGTGTTGTTTGGACATTAGCATTAATGGGCGGAGTTGGCGGTACGTTAACTATACTAAGCTACGGATACTGGATACGTGAAAAAGGCAGAAAAGGAAACGAGTTTCTTAAACTTTCCAGGATTGACCTTGCTACAGCATATGTGATTACTGCAATATTTGGTATATGTATGATCATCATAGCTTCAAGTATAGACTTAGACAAACAAAGCAGTTCAAAGCTAATCATCACATTAGCAGATCAATTAAATAATACTAGCGGATCAATTGGGAGTTCGATATTTCTTGTAGGAGCATGGGCGGCGATATTCAGCAGTCTGTTGGGTGTTTGGCAATCGGCGCCGTACTTATTTGCGGATTTTTGGCAAATGTTTAGATCTGATTCTAAAAATGATATGAATAAGGTTATTGATGTTAAAGGCAAACCGTATCGATACTATTTAGTAGCTATTGCAACAACTCCAATATTAGGTTTGGCTTATAAATTCGTATTTATTCAAAAAGTATACGCCGTAATGGGGTCTCTTGTAATTCCACTGCTTGCATTATCACTTCTATTTTTGAACCGTAAAAAGGAAATAGGCGATAATGCCAACAAACCTTTAACTGATGCTGTTTTAATACTAACTATCGTGCTCTTTGTTTATATCGGTTTACCCAAAATACTAAATATGTTTTAGTTTCTTAAACCGGCATTGAAAAGTAAAATGTTGATCCTTTACCTGGTTCGCTTTCTACCCAAATTTCGCCGTTGTTCTTTTCAACGAACTCTTTACACAGTATAAGCCCTAGACCCGTTCCTTTTGTACCTTCTGTTGTAAGGCCAATGAACTTTTCTCCAATTTTAAACAGCTTATCCTGGTTTTCCTTATTAATACCAACACCCGTATCGGAAACTTTAACGATTATTTTCTCAGCTGCAACCGCAGCCGAAATCACGATTTTACCATTGGAGTCCGTAAAATTGATAGCATTGGAAATCAGGTTGCGAAGAACCGTCTTTATCATATTCTGATCTGCAAATGCGGCAGCGTCTTCTGGTATTTCATCGATTAGTTCGATGCTTTTTTCATCAGCCTTTAGTTTAAATAGCTCTATTGCTTCCCTTGCAGTGTTTTTTAATCCGAACCGGGAAGGACCGAAACTTATTTCTTCCCGCTGCAGTTTAGCCCATTCCAACAAGTTTTCCAAAAGTGAATACAGCTTTTGCGAGCTTGAATGAAGAAGTGTTGCTGTTTCCAACCTGCTTTCAGAATTTACATTTTGATTCGAGTTTGTTAATAACCGACTCAATCCAAGGATAGAAGCAAAATTATTTTTCAAATCGTGAGAAATGATAGAAAAGAATCTATCTTTACTGGCGTTCAACTCGCGTAATTTCGCTTCGGACACTGTAAGTTTTTGTGTAAGAGTAACAAGTTCACGTGCGTTGTTTTCGATAAGATCAAGATCCTTCGCGAACATTAAAGGTGCGGACGCCGCTATTTCGGTTAATGATTCCGGCTCTTTCTCAAGTTTAACTTCTATTGAGTTGTCATCTGCTGTACCTTTAACGTGTTCGTGAATTAAAAAATAGAATAATTTCAGTCCACCTTTTAAAACTTGCGTTGAGCGAACCTCAACTGGTAAAATGCTGCCTGAAGCCACAACTTGTTTGTTAATAAAATAATCTCGTCCCTCATCCTGCTGTCGTTTGTATTCCTCAATTACTTCGTCTTCTGTTAGTTTATTTATCTCAATAATTTTTTTCTTTTGTAACTCATGTAAAGTATAACCATAAAATTGACATGCTTTTGCGTTAGCGTCTACTATATAACCTTGATCAGGCTCTACTAATATTTTCACCGCGTTACTTTTACTGAACAATTTTATGAATCTCTTTTCAACTTCTTTAACCAATGAAGACGATTCAACATCGCTTTTTATCGAATCATAGTCGCGTTTTATCAGATTCAGTTCGTGTATTGATTGATCTTTAATTTGCTTTACTGTCATTTTACCCGGTCAAGTTTTCTGAATGATGAAATCAAAAATAGTGAAATATATTAATTAGCCTGCGATTGTTTTTTAATAAAAAATTTCATGACTTCATTTTCTATTGAAGTCATCAATTCTTCCTCGGCTTCTTCTATTTTCAGTCCCTTGAATTTTTCACCAGCGCCAAAAATCGTCTGATAAATTGTAACAAGGCAAAGATAAGATCCATAAATATTCGGGTGGCTGCCATCCGAATCATACAACTCAATTTTCGGATACATGTTAATTAAGTTGTGCCAAATCAGTCCGACCGGTGCAAGCATTGCGCGGTTATTTTTTGTAACGTCTTTATATGATTCGGCAAGTTGTTTGATCATTCCGGGATTCGACTTCCGTCCCCACGTCATAAAGAAAATAGTTTCGGCACCGGATTCCGTAATTATTCTATTTAATTTTCCCGCATACTTTCGCATCAAATCGAAATCGGTAATTGGTCGTCTGCTTTGTTCCTGAAGAACTACATAATCCCATTTCTGTTCATTGAGAGTCATTTTGAAATCAGGGTGATTATATATTGATTCCAGAGTTGCTCCATTAAAAGTAAAATTTTTGATATGCACTTCGTGCCTAGGAAAGTTGCTTGTAACAAGCTTCTCGAACATTCCGGGCATGTTGTTATAAAAAGTGTAACTATTGCCGTAAAATAGAACCTGTATGGTATCGGGGGGCTGTTGAGCAGAAAGCAAAACAGAATGAACAAGTAAAAAAGATAATAAAATAGTTCGTCTATCCAGTCTCATTTACAATTCAATCAATTATTTATAGTCTTTTAATTTTTCGGATATCCACGAATCGAAATCCAGGTAATCCAAGATATCATTTTTTTTTCGTTCATCAGTGCTTGAAAAAAGCTCGTTGTTTAATTTAAGCAATAGCAGTTTATGATTCTCGCGCAATGAAGTGCTTATTTTAGCGAAGAACTTCAGCAATACTTTTTCGTAGTCTAAGAGTGTACGCTTCTTTTTGAGGAACCTGCGAGTCGACTCAACAGCATAGCGTAACACATAAATATTTTTCATCTCAAAATGTATGATAAGATTTAGAAACCTGGCGTAGCTCAAAATATCTTCTCGTGTTTCCGTAAACTTTCCGTACAAAATTTCATTCGTCCATTTTAATGCTTCAGAGTATAGATTCTTTCTAAAGTAGATGTATGCAAACTGGTAATAAAAAAGAATTCTATACATATCGGGAACCGAGTCGTTTACTTTTTCCAGGTATGTCTTTACTTCGCTAATTTTACTCACGCCTTCATCCCACCTTTTAAGATCGCGAAACATTTCCAACTCTATGTTATAGTACCGCAGCATGAGCTTTACGGTAATGCTGCTGCTATCTTTTAGTCCGTATTTATCTGGCACGGAGCGAATTTTATTTAATAGAGCGGGTACAGGTTTATAGTCCTTATCGGTAAGCAAATGACCAATCTTATTGTTCATTGCTGTAATGTATGAACTTGGATCATCCTGTATCCTGTACGGATATTTTTCGATATAGTTAATTAGGCGGGTTAATACTTTGCCTGCCTCTGCCGATTTACCATTTGTTACATTGTACGTATAGTGGAGGTGGTAAAAAAGAATTCGCGCTTGTAAAGAATTTGCGAGTTTAATGTTTTGAAATATCTTTCGATGGGTTATTACATTCCATTTCAATTTCCCTTTAAATACATCGGAAATTCTGGCAATCAGTTGCCAATATTCATTTATTCTCTCCCGTTTTAGAATAGCTTCTTTTTCTTTATTTAATATAGCATCCAACACTTCACTTGATGCTACGCCACTCGTCATAGCCATCAGAACCTTTCGCTTCCAAACCATCAATTGGAGTAGCCACGAAAATTTTTCGTATTCATCTGCTATATTTTCTGCCCGTTTTATTTCAGCTTCGCATTGGTCAAGCAAGTCGCGGCGGTAGAGTATTTCAATATTTCTTACATGTATATTTAGTTCCGCTTCTATAGATACAAACGAATGATAGTTTCGCAAACTTTTCAAAATTAATTTTGCCAGGTAATTCTTAGTAACATGCAGTTGTTTGACGAACTTTTCATTGGCAAACTTCTTTTTGATTTCAACTTCATCGTATATTACTTGTTTATCGATCGCGTCAAACAATTTGATATAGTTTGAATTACCTGCGGAGCTAGAGACAGAAATTTTAAAATGTCGTTTTTCCGCTTTGCTGAGGGATGAAATAAGCTTGTACAAGTTTTCTTTTCTAGCCATAATAATCGTTAGAAATTTACGTTTTGTCTCAATTGAACCAAAAATACGTTGAAAACAGAACAAAAACAAAATAACATCCTTGTATTAGCATTCTACGTTTTTAATAATATTTAACTTGAAATGAGGACATGAAGTGTTAAATTGGCTTCAGAAATATTCAGCGCTCACTTTTGACAGAATATTTAGGGGATCCCACGAAACTATTTTTTCTAACTAAATTATAGGAGTTACAATGGCAAATGCAGTTAACTGGTTTGAAATACCAGTAAACGACATACAAAAAGCTAAAGAATTTTACGAAAAAATTTTAGGCTACGAACTTTCTTTAAATGGAATGGGGCCGTTAAAGATGGCATGGTTCCCAATGGAACAAAATGGTGCGGGAGCAACCGGCAGCCTTGTAGAAGCTGAAAGTTACGAGCCATCTCATTCCGGATCGGTTGTATATTTTAGCGTAGAGGATATTGAAGGAACTCTAAACAAGGTTAACGAGAATGGAGGCAAAACTCTCAATCCTAAAATGAGTATTGGAGAGTATGGTTTTGTTGCTCATTTTGAAGATTGCGAAGGTAACCGTGTCGCGCTTCATTCCGTAAGTTAAGTAGATTTTAACTTAAGGTTAATTAATGACTTTAGAAGATTACCTAAATTATTGTAAGGCAAAACCGGGAGTTACTGATGAATATCCGTTTGATGGTGAATGCGCCTGGCTTAAAGTAAAAGGCAAATTGTTTTCAATTGTAAATGTGGTTGAAATGAAGATGGGGGAAGAGATTGTTCCTCCATTTCATTTCGCTAATCTTAAATGTGATCCTGAAAAGGCCGAAGAATTACGTGCAAAGTACCCTGCTGTTCAACCTGGGTGGCATCAAAATAAGAAGCATTGGAATTCTATTTATTTTGACGGATCACTTAGAAACAACCTAATTAAAGAGTTGATCGACCATTCGTACAATTTGGTTATTGACTCACTAACAAAGAAACAAAAAGAACTGTTAACTACAATGTAATAACGCCGCAAGACCCGAAGGCTCAAAAGTTTTTAATTTATTCAAAATTATTTGCTTTGCGCCTTCGTGCATTGGCGGCTAATAAAAAAGGAGCGATAAATGGCAAATGCAATAAATTGGTTTGAAATCCCCGTTCAAGATATGGACAGAGCATCCAAGTTTTATGCGGAAGTTTTAGATGGCGAGCTTCATAGACAAGAAGTAATGGGAACTGAAATGGCGTTTCTTCCTATGGAAGGTGAAGGTGTTGGCGGCGCTTTGTGTAAAGGAGAAATGCACAAACCCTCGTCCGAAGGCTCTATACTTTATTTAAACGGTGGTGAGGATTTAGCTACACCGCTATCAAAGGTTGAAACTGCCGGTGGAAAAGTTACTTTACCTAAAACGAAAATTTCAGATGAGATTGGGTACTTTGCTTTCTTTGTTGATACTGAAGGAAACAGCATTGGTTTTCATTCGCCAAAATAATTATTAATAAATCCGGATCGAAGCGTATTGATCCGGATTTCATTACAAAGAGGGAATAATGAAACGGATTTATTTAGCAGTATTCATTGGGTTAACGCTTTGTCAGGTTCATCTATTTTCGCAATCAAAATTATCGGACAACACACTAACTCTTAATGAAAACTCTTCTTCTCCACAAGCCAATTTAAAAAGTGTTGTCTGGCTCGAAGGACACTGGAGGGGCGAAGCCTTCGGTGGAATTGCCGAAGAAATATGGTCGCCGCCACTGTGCGGATCAATGATGTGTGCATTCAAACTAGTAGTAGATAAAAAAGTAAAGTTTTATGAGCTTGTAACAATTGTTGAAGAAAGCGGCTCACTGATATTGCGGCTAAAACACTTTCATGGCGATTTAAAGGGATGGGAAGAAAAGAATGAAACCGTTGATTTTCCGCTTGTTAAAGTAGAAGAAAGCAGAGTATATTTTGACGGCTTCACAATTGAGCGAATCTCGGACAATGAAATAAATATGTATGTGATGATAGGCGATGACGACAAAATTGAAGAAATAAAATTTAACTATAAAAAAGTAACTTAAATCCGGAGTTGGCATGTCACATTTTAATCAAGACTTTTTAGATTTTTTAAAGGATCTGTCAAATAACAATAACCGCGAATGGTTTAACGAAAGCAAAAAACGATACGAGTTATCTGTTAAAATTCCATTCGAAAATTTCGTGCAGGATTTAATAAACCGTATTCACGAAATAGATGATCGCATAACAATAACGCCTAAGGAGGCAATCTTTCGAATTTACAAGGATGTGCGGTTCAGCAAGGATAAAAGACCATATAAAGAACAAGTTTCGGCGGTTATTTCACAAGGCGGACGAAAAGATTTCACAACACCAGGAACTTATGTTGAGCTTCATCACGATAATTGGAAAGTTTACGGCGGCGCCTACTATTTGGAAACAGACCAGCTCCAACGCTTACGAGAACACATAGCATCGAATCTTGATGAGTTCGACAAGTTGATGAAAGAAAAGGAATTCAAAAAGTGGTTTGGCAAAATTCACGGTGAAGCAAATAAACGTATCCCTAAAGAGTTTAGCGAAGTTTTCGAAAAACAGCCTTTAATTGCCAATAAGCAATTCTATTTTTTTGCACGTTTGGAGCCAAAAAAATTACTTGCAAAAAACCTAATGGATACCGTGATGAAAGTCTATAAAGCAAGTGTACCAATGAATGATTTTTTGGAAGAGGGGATGAAGTAGGGCTGAATTTCTTTACTTGCCATAAAGGCTGTAAAACACGAAGAAGGAGAATTATTATCTGAGATAATCTTCATGAAAATCGTAATTATATTTTTGACGATGATTTCGATCTGCTATTTGGATCAATTAAAGACGACTCATTTTTTAGGCACGACCAGTTACAATTCAGCAAAGATTGTAAACGGATAAGTTTTGATCATTATCCAAGAGAAGTTAATAGTGATAACGGCATTGGACAAAGTGGATACGCTTCAGCTTGATAACGTAAACAACTCGATGTTCTTGAGTTAGTCTTCGCGACCAAGCATTTGTGCCAAGATATTTAAGAGGCTCCGGTTTACCGATACCTTCAAAAGGGTGACGGATGGTTTGTTCAACTATATCAATGATTCGCAAAGCTGTTTTACGATCCGTTTTAATCCAGAATTTTAAATCCTCTAAAAATTCTTTTTCAAATACGGATTCGAATACTTTCTTACTCTTAGCCAAGTCCCATTGCCGATTTTAATTCATCAATGCTCTTCGGCTTTTCCTTCGAATTTTCAACCCGCTGAATTGCTTCCAGCAATCGTTTAGCGTTTTTAGGAGAGCGAAGCAGATGTGCGGTTTCCAATAAACCAGTTAATTCACTCTCGGATATGATGGCTACATTTTCAGCATTTTTACGATTTATTATTACAACCTCTTTATCAAGAGAAACTCGATCAAGAAGCTTAGCAAGATTTGCCCTTACATGACTATATGATAGATTTAATGACATTGTTTTTAATATTTATTGTACAATAATGTTGTACAATTATACGATAAAACAGTGAAAAGAAAAATAAATTTATTACTACCTGGTGAAATTATTATAATTGCATTATCGAATTTAAATTAAGAAAAGCAAATGAATAACATAACTAAACCAACTTTACTGCTGGATAAACAAAAATGTCTGCGCAATATCGAATTCATGGCAGCCAAAGCGAAGCGACACGGTTTAATATTTCGTCCGCATTTTAAAACTCACCAATCTGCTGAAGTCGGCAGTTGGTTTCGGGAATATGGCATCTCTGCAATAACTGTCTCTTCTGTTTCAATGGCAAGGTATTTTGCTGGAAACGGTTGGAAAGATATTACAATAGCATTTCCTGTAAACATCCTGGAAATAGAAGAAATCAATAAATTAAATGAAAGAGTAAATCTTAACTTACTTGTGGAATCTGTAAATGTTGTAGAGTTTCTCTCAAACAATTTGCTAGATAGCTTGAACGTATTTGTAAAAATTGATACCGGCTATAATCGGAGCGGTATTTCATTCACAGATACGAAAACTATTGACAATGTAATTAAAAAGATTAACCAATCACCAAAATTAAACCTTTGCGGACTCTTTACCCATGCAGGTCACACTTATAAAGCAAAATCAGGTGAAGAGCTGTCAAATATTCACCGAAATTCAATTAATCATTTAGTTTCGCTCAAGAAAAGATTTCAAGATGTTTCCGATAAAATCATTATCTCAATGGGTGATACACCTGGCTGTACAATGGAAGATTACTTTGAAGGCGTTGATGAAATCCGCCCGGGTAATTT
>JANQLA010000498.1 GCA_028280855.1 Melioribacteraceae bacterium | reverse complement strand
CATTAACCGAATATCTCGATATCAACGTACAGAGACCGCAATTAGATTTAGCTACAAGTAACACTCCTGAGCAGTTTGATGAACTGACATCAATGAATAATGAAAATTCAACAGACTTTGTGCAAACTGATGAATCAACTGATAATACTTTAGAGAATATCGCCGGACAACAAACCGCTAATAAACCTGTTTCTCAAGTTGAGCAAAGTTCCCTACCTTCGCCGGATCAACAAAACCCAATTGAGTTTGTGAGAGATGTGAATACATCTCTTTTGCCGCAGAAAGATTTAATTTCAGTTGAGGAAAATAATCAACCTGCTAGAAGTATAGACAACAAATCCGTTGTGCGTACTGCAAAAATTTATAACCCCATAACAGGCAGCTATATTGAGTTGAAATCCGAGAGTCCTAATATTGAAGACAGCCAAGAAAAAATTGATTTAGAAAATTATGATTATGTTTCGGCAAACGAAACGCAAGTTACAAATACTATTTTTACAGATGGCAAAGTATATTGCTTTCAGGTTTCATCATGGAAGCGGAAATCTATTGCTGACAGAGAAGAAAGAAAACTTAAAAGGAACGGACACAACGCGTTCGTTGTAGCTGCAAAGCCAAAGCATAAAAGAGGAACCTGGTACAGGGTCAGAATTGGATTTTTTACTTCTCGTGAAGAAACTGAAGCATATCGCGATTCAATGTAATTAGAAACGTAAAGTAAATACAGTCCCGTCGCCGACAACCGAATTAACTCTTATATTTCCGCCATGACTTCTCATAATTTGCCTCGACAGGCTTAAACCGATTCCCGAGCCATCCTGTTTTGTTGTGTAAAACGGAATGAATATTTTTTCCTGTACCTCTTCGCTTATCCCGGGACCATTATCAATAATCCTGATTATTATTTTTCCTCTTTCATCAAGATAACTAATCACAACAACTTGTGGGTCTTTAGTATTTGCAAGGGCGTGCCTCGCGTTTAGCAATATGTTAATTAATACCTGTTCAATCATTTCGGCATCGGCTGTAATTACAAGTGACTCCGGTTCAACAGAAAAGCTTAAACTTATTGACATTTCTTCGAATTGTTTGCCCATTAATTGTTCGGCCTGTTTGAACAAGGATTGCACAGAAACTATCTGAAAGTTAGGCTTTGGAATTTTGGTAAGGTTGCGGTAATTCTCTACGAAGTGAATTAATCCTTCACTTCTTTTCCGAATGGTGCTTACTGCGCTTTTAACGTCTTCAATAGTGTCTTTATCAAAGTCGGATTCATTTGATATCATTGCATTCACTGTAGCTGCCAAAGAGGATATGGGGGTTACTGAGTTCATTATTTCATGGGTAAGCACCCGGATTAGCTTTTGCCATGCTTCCATTTCATTATCTTCAAGCTCACTCTGAATATTCTGAAAAGCGGCAAGAGTGTATGTTTGGTTTCGCATTTTAAACCCGGTCGAATAAACAAGAAGCTGAACAATCTCGTTTTCACCGACTATTTTAACTGTGTTTTTATCACCCGGTTTTGTGTCTCTAACAATTTCGGATAAACCCTTGCTTACGCTTTCTAACTGATGAATCCATTTTAAGTAATTTACACGTAATAATTTTTTTGCAGCTTTATTAATGAACTCTACTTTACCATCCTGGTTGTAAGAAATCAGCCCTATCCCAACGTGCTGCATCACGGTCTGAAGATAGCGCAGGTGTTCTTCTTTTTCGCTCCTTGTTTTTTGAAAGCTTAATATAACTTCGTTAAACGCATCGCTTAAATCTTTGAAGGAACCGCCTAGTCCCTGGTGGGTAAATGTTTGTGAGAAATCCGAGTGTTTAATTGAAAGTAGAAACCTTGTCAACTCCCTGTTGGTGATGTCAACGTACTTTATTAGTCCGTAGACCTGAAGCAACGTGATAATAATTAGTACCACCATAGTTGCTACCAGAGTCGTATAATTCGCGACATAAACCAGGATAAATAGAGTAGAGGTCAGTAAAAGAATTCTAAATAAAAGATTTAGTCTAAAATTTTTCATATGATGCCGTGTTCATTATCTCGCGCCGCAGAGTTTTACAGTCCGTATTTCTCTAGCCTCCTATAGAGCGAGGTCCTCGTTAATCCAAGTTCCTTTGCCGCTTTGGTGATATTGCCGTCGTTCTGAAGAAGAACTTTTTTAATTATATCTCTTTCAACTTCTTCCAGGTTGTAATTTTCCGCTGACTCCATTTCACTTCCAGTATCGGAATCCGACAAGAAAAAATCGTTAGGGCTTAATAAAGACGAATCCGATAAAATTACCGCCCGCTCAATAGAATGTTGCAGTTCCCTAATATTGCCAGGCCAACCGTAGTTTTTTAATTTAGTAATTGTATTTTCACCGAGTTTTAATTCCGGTTTATTGTACTTACGTTTGTTCATACTAAGGAAGTGCTCGGCTAAAAGAGGTATGTCTTCTCTTCGTTCCCGCAGAGGCGGAATATGAATTTCAACAGTATTAATCCTATATAATAAGTCCTGCCTGAATTCATTTGACTGAACCATTTCTTTAAGCGACATATTTGTAGCGCATATCAGTCTTATATCGATTGGTATTTTTTTGTTTGCCCCAACTCGCGATACTTCCCGGTTTTGGATCACAGTTAGCAGCTTTGCCTGTAGCTCGGTAGAAAGATTCCCTATTTCATCAAGGAATAGCGTTCCTCCCGATGCTATTTCGAATCTTCCTGCGCGGTCATCCCGTGCATCCGTAAATGCTCCTCTAACATGCCCGAAAAGCTCGCTCTCAAATAACGAAGAGCTAATGGCGCCCATATCTACGCTTATAAAAACTTCGTTTGTCCGTTTACTATTCCGATGAAGAGCACGAGCTACAAGCTCTTTACCGGTTCCGTTTTCACCTGTAATAAGTACGTTTGCATCTGTTTCCGCAACCTTTTGAATCGTGTTAAAAACATTTTGCATCGGCTGCGAAACGCCAATGATATCATGGAATTTTTTATCGAGGTCTTCGCTAAGCTGTTTCTGCCTGCTCTTCAGATTCAGAAGTTCAATCTTTGATTTCCGCAAGGCATACCCAGAATTCAGCGTGGCAAGGAATTTTTCATTTTGCCAGGGCTTAAGCACAAAATCTGTAGCTCCTTCCTTTATCGCGCGAACTGCCATTTCAACATCACCGTATGCCGTAATAAGAATAACTATTGCTGCGGGATCATAATTTAAAATCTGGCGCAACCAATAAAAGCCTTCCTGTCCGCTCGTCATATCCTGTGTAAAATTCATATCAAGAAAAATAACATCAAAACTGCTGTTTTTGATAAGTGACGGAATATTTGACGGATCCTTTTCAGTGATTGTAAGTTTCGCGTATGGTTTCAACAATAATTTAGCTGCGAGAAGTATATCTTCGTTATCGTCAATTATTAGAACTTTCGGTGCGTTATCAGCCATTTGCTATCCTTTTTATTTGATACCTATACAACTTTCGTACCCTTACAATATGCTTCAAAATCGCAATATAATATAAAGGAAATGTTCGAAAACGTACAGAGTTACTCAATCCAATTTTCTAATATATTATTTGCATTATTTCCTGTACGAATTAATAAAACATTTTATCGATAAATACGTCCTATGGACTGTAAGTAAACAAAAAAAGGCAAATTAACATGTTATCTAACACTAATAGAATATTATACTTTTTGACTTCACTTGCACTTTTAACTTCCAGCAACATATTTGCTCAAATCGATGAAGTAAATATTGGCAAAGTTAGCCCGGGCGAAGTTGACATGGCGGCTTTTACCCTAAGCAGCAGTGGGAGCGTATCGATTTCGGGCAAAGGCGCTACGTTTGGACATTGGGAAGAAGAAATGGCGTTTTACGGGTGGATTCTGGATTCGGAAACACGCGAAGTTGTTTGGCACTTAAGAGAAGAATCCGAATTTGACGAGGATGAAGGAATATTTGAATTTTCCGCCGATGTTTCATTACCCAGGGGTGACTACGAAGTTTATTATGCAGGCTCAGTTCGAAATTATATTAAGATTTCCGGGTGGGGGGATTTTTGGAACAACATGTTCGGTGATAACAAGTATAAAGCAAGCTACAGGAAAAGATTGTACATGACAGTGGAAGGTTCGTCGAATTTCAGAGTAGTTAACCCGAAAGAATTGGTAGATGAGAAAGTTGATAATGCTATAGTTTCAATAATAAGGATGGGCGACTATGAGGACAAGGAGAAAAGTTTTACTCTTGCAGATGATACCGAAGTTAGAATTTATGCATTAGGCGAAGGACGAAAAGGCAGTAATTATGATTTCGGCTGGATCTACGATGAAGATAACCATGAGCGAATTTGGACTATGAATTCGAAGCGGACTGATCATGCGGGCGGCGGAAGAAAAAATATGCTTGTTGACAGAACAATGACGTTACCCGCCGGCAGTTACACAGTAAGATATTCGACCGATGATTCACATTCGTACGATGAATGGAATGTTCTGCCCCCGGACGATCCGCAAATGTGGGGATTAACTTTGTTTGCAGTTAACGAATCCGACTTGGATAATGTAAAGCCGTTTACCGAACGCGAAAGGGTGCAACCTGTTGTTGAGCTTGTACGTGTTGGTGATGATGAATTTTTGTCCCAGGGATTCAGACTTGATGAAGATATGGATTTACGAATATTCTGTCTTGGCGAAGGCAGTGGAAGAATTATGGCAGATTACGGCTGGATAATAAATGCGGATACGAAAGAGACGGTTTGGAAAATGAATAAGCGCCGCACTGAACACGGAGGCGGGGCAGATAAGAACAGGTTGTTTGATGATGTGGTATCTTTTGCTATGGGAAATTATATAGCATACTACACAACCGACGGTTCACACAGCTACGAGGACTGGAATGCTACAAGACCAATTGAAAGCGATCGATGGGGTTTAACTATCTGGGCGAAAGATAAGTCTAAGCGAGGAAGCGTTGAATTGTTTGACGAGTCGGAATACAAAAATGAGAATATTCTTGCGGAAATAATTAGGGTCAGAGATCATAAAGAAATTGATGAAAGATTCACACTTGATAGCGATACAAGAGTAAGAATAATTGCTGTTGGCGAAGGCGATAGAAGCGAAATGTATGATTACGGCTGGATTGAAAACGCAAGAGGCAAAGTTGTTTGGGAAATGACTTATCGAAAAACCGAACACGCGGGGGGGGCTAGGAAAAACAGGCTTTTCAATGATACAATTTTGCTTGAGAAAGGCAACTACTACCTGTATTATGAAACAGACGGTTCCCATTCTTATAATCGTTGGAATTCATCTCCGCCGGATAATCCCGAGATGTACGGCATAACAGTATTAATTGATAATTAGCAGTAGTTTATTTTATGTTTCCTGAAAGAGTGGTTAAGCGGGGAAATGGATTTTCCTCGTTTTTTATTTTAAACCGTGATGGAAAATCAAATACTAATTTATATTCTGTACGCAAACGTACATTAAAAACCGAAAACGAACACCTTAACAAATTAGCTGAAATTGTGCTTAAAAAAAACGCGAAAATATGCCGAAAATGAAGGAAAAATAAGCTTTTCATTCAATTTTACGGCATACTTATTGAGTAATAAGATTCAAAAAAAGGACTTTAGATGGATCGAAAAATCAAGAAAAAAAAATGGACTGTTAAGAATATTTCAATCTATGCTGCTATATCAATCTTTGTTATTTTTGTCGGCTATACATTCATATTCGGGGATAGCTCCTCAAGGTTAAATGTTGATTTGGAACGTATAACGTTATCAACTGTACAGTACGGCCCGTTTAACGAGAATATTCCTGTTACGGGAGCTGTTCAACCTATTGAAACATTTTATCTTGATGTAAGCGAAGGCGGAAGAGTAGTAACAAAGTTTGCTGAAGAAGGCGCTTTTCTTGAAATCGGCGATCCTATAATTCAACTTGAAAATCCGCAATTAACTTTGACTGTAATGTACAACGAAGCACAATTGTTTCAGCAGATGAATTCTTTGCGCCAGACAAGGTTACAAATGGAACAAAACAAGTTAACTTTAATGTCGCAAAATTTGAGCCTCCGAAACCAGATAGCCAGGCAGCGTAGAATTTTCACGCGCGATAAACAATTGTATGAAAAAAAATTGATTTCAGATTTTGAGTTCAAGGAAAGCAAAGAACAATATGATTTTTTGATGCGAAGCCTTGAGCTTACACTGGAGACTCAGAAAACCGATTCACTTTTCAGGGAGAACCAGGTTGCACAGCTTCAAACATCTATTGACAGGATGGAAGCAAACCTTGATGTTGCAAAACGCCAGTTGGAAAATTTAACTGTTCGTGCGCCAATCAAAGGGCAGCTAACTTCACTTAATGCAGAGATCGGGCAATCTATTCAGCAGGGACAAAATCTTGGGCAAATTGATAACATAGACGCCTTCAAGGTACGCGCTCAAATTGACGAACATTATATAGCACGGGTAGGAACCGGCCAGACCGGTTCTTTTACATTTGACGGCAGCGAATATGAAATGGACATTAAAACCGTTTATCCCGAAGTTAGCAACGGACGGTTCGAAGTAGATATGCATTTTGGCGAAGTGCAACCAACCGGGATAAGAAGGGGTCAAACAGTACACATCAAACTTTCGTTAAGCGAGCTTCGTAACGCACTTATGATAGACCGGGGGGGATTCTATCAAACAACGGGAGGGCAATGGATTTTTGTTGTTGATCAAAGCGGCGAAAGAGCTACTAAACGTAAAATAAGCCTCGGGCAACAGAACACTCAGGTTTACGAGGTTCTCTCAGGTTTGGAGGAAGGCGAAAGAGTAGTTTCGTCTTCCTACGAAAATTTTGGTGATAACGAGGTTTTAATACTAAACTAAATCAGATTATAATTTATTACAAAATATATACGGGGTATAACAATGATTAAAACTCAAGACCTAACTAAAATTTACATGACCGAAGAAGTTGAAACAACTGCTTTGAACAATGTAAATCTCGAAATCGAAAAGGGGGAGTTTGTTTCTATAATGGGTCCTTCTGGATGCGGTAAGTCAACATTGCTGAATATATTGGGATTACTCGATAATCCTTCGGGAGGAGAGTACCATTTTACAGGCGAAGAAGTCTCAAAGTATTCCGAGCGGCAAAGGGCAAAATTACGAAAAGAAAATATCGGTTTCGTTTTCCAGAGTTTTAATCTCATTGACGAATTAACCGTTTTTGAAAACGTTGAATTACCGTTGTTGTACCTGGGTTATAGCTCAGGTGACAGAAAGAAAAAGGTAAATGAAGTCCTGGAGAACATGGAAATTATGCACCGTGTGAATCACTTTCCGCAGCAGCTATCAGGCGGTCAGCAGCAGCGTGTTGCAGTAGCGCGTGCGATTGTTAGCAATCCCAAAATAATATTGGCGGATGAGCCTACCGGTAATCTTGATTCCGAAAGAGGCGACGAGGTAATGAGTTTACTGACGGATCTTAATGAAAACGGAACAACTATAGTTATGGTAACCCACTCGCCAACTTACGCAGAGTATGGAAATCGTATTGTGCATTTATTCGACGGTCATGTTGTTACCGAAAACTTTAAAGAGAAGTTTCACGTGTAATTGCTTGGCGGGGGATTATACTAATTTATTTTGCATCCCAATTATTGTGAGATGATATGATAGAATTAAGAAACATTGAGAAGTATTACAAAAACAAATTTGTAAAAACATACGTTCTCAGGAATATAAACCTGAAGATTAATGAAGGGGAATTTATTTCAATAATGGGTCCCTCCGGCGCCGGTAAATCAACTCTGCTTTATATCCTGGGTATGCTCGATACCCCGTCGGGCGGCGAATATTATTTCGATGAACAACCTGTTCATAAAATGAGCGAGCGCCAGCTATCCGAAATGCATAAGTCGGCTATCGGCTTTGTGTTCCAGCAGTATCATCTAATTGACGAGCTAACCGTTTACGAAAATCTTGAAACGCCTCTTCTTTACCAAAAGGTAAAAGGAAACGAACGAAAAGGTATGGTCGCAGAAATTCTGGACAAGTTTAATATAGTTGCCAAAAAAGATCTATTTCCCAACCAGTTATCGGGCGGGCAGCAGCAGCTTGTGGCAGTAGCCCGGGCAATTATCTCCAGACCCAAGCTAATACTTGCCGATGAACCGACAGGTAATTTGCACAGCGACCAGGGTAAAGAAATAATGGATCTGCTGAAAGCCCTTAACGACGAAGGTACAACTATTATCCAGGTTACACATTCCGAAATAAATGCAAAATACGGAAACAGGATAATTAACCTTGCCGATGGCTGGATAGAAGAGACAAACTAAAACGAGAATACTATGTTAAGAAACTATCTTAAAATTGCTTTAAGAAATTTAAATAAATATAAGACATACTCTCTTATTAATATTCTTGGTCTATCGCTTGGCATCACTTGTACAATCCTTATTCTTTTATTTGTTAAAGACGAGCTTAGTTATGACGAACATTTTGAAAATAAAGATCGTATTTACAGGATAACGCGCGAGTGGAAGAACACCAGCGGAGAGTCCAGCCTGCACCTTGCAAGGATAGCACCGCCTATTGCGCCTTTGCTCAAAAACGATTACCCTGATTTAATTGAGCAAATTACCCGCGTTCGGGCAGATTATAATACTTTAATTAAGTTTGATGACAACAGCTCTCTTGTTGAGGATGATTTTTTCTGGGCCGAAGAAAACTTTTTTGAAATTTTTGATCACAAGTTTATTTACGGTGACCCGGCCAATTCGCTAAGCGAACCTAATACGGCGGTTCTTACCGAATCAACAAGTAAAAAGTATTTCGGTGACGGAGACCCGGTTGGGAAAACTTTTATGTACGAAGGCGAAACCCCGGTTAAGGTTACAGGTGTAATAGAGGACCTGCCATCCAACACACATTTCCATTTTAGTGCACTGGGCTCCTTTAAATCGCTTATTCCGGTTTTTGGAAAGGAGTTTTTTACAACAAACTGGGGACGGAATAACTACTTAACATATGTATTGCTGCCCGAAAACGTAAATCCCGAACAACTGCTTCAAAAATTTCCGCCTTTTCTCGACAAACATCTTACCGCCAGAGTTTTAGCACTCGGCCGTGAGCTTCCGGAGAGAAAACCAAGCGAGGGTACAATGCTTCACCTCCAAAAGCTTACCGACATTCATTTGCACTCTCACCTGAGCTCGGAGGTTGGTACAAACGGAGATATAGTAAATATTTACCTGTTTACCGGTATAGCCGTCTTTACTCTTTTAATTGCATGTATAAACTTTATGAACCTGGCAACAGCTCGTTCTGCAAAAAGAGCTCGTGAGATCGGGATGCGGAAAGTATTGGGCGCCGTTAGAAAACAGTTGGTTTACCAGTTCCTAGGCGAGTCGTTTTTTATTACGATTGTCTCGTTGTTAATTTCTCTACTGGCTGTAGAAGCAGCGTTAAAGCCGTTCAATAGTTTTATTGACAAGGATCTGTCGTTTAGTTTTATCGGCGATCCCGTTATATTTTTCGGTTTGATATCATTGCTTGTAATTGTAACCCTGGTTGCGGGTAGCTACCCGGCTTTCCTGCTGTCGGGATTCAAACCAACACGAGCGCTTAAGTCTTCCGATAAAATTGCGTCCGGTACGTCGTCTTTGCGTAAGTTCCTTGTAGTTAGTCAGTTTACCATATCTACATGTTTAATAATATGCGTTGGAATTGTATCGGAGCAGATAGATTTCATGAAAAACAAAGACCTTGGTTTTACAAAGGAGAGAATAGTTCTTCTGCCTGCTTCCGGTTCAATGACTTCCGATATAAATGCTTTCAAGAGCAGGGTAATGCAGAATCCTAATGTAAGTAACGTTAGTTTCTCAAGACTTGTTCCGTCAAATATGCTATTGAACAGTTGGGGCGCCAGGAGAGTTGACGGTGACAACCCGGGCCCGGTTGGTTTTCGCCTGGCCGTTGTAGAAATAGATTACGATTTTTTTGAAACTTACGAAATGAAACTGATTGCCGGCAGAGTGCAGAGCCAAGAGTTTGCAACCGATTCTGCAGAGGCGTTTGTAATAAATGAAGAAGCGGCCAGGAGACTCGAGTGGTGGCCTCCCGAGGAAGCGGTAAACAGGCCGCTTAAATACGGCAACAGGGAAGGCAGGGTTGTAGGCGTAGTTGCGAATAACAATTTTGAATCGCTGCATAATAAAATTTCTCCGCAGATATATTTAATACAGCACCGGGTGTATAATACGTCCGTTAAGATAGCCGGAACCGATATAGCAGGTACTTTGGATTATCTTAAAAATATTTGGCAGGAATACCGGCCGGATTACCCGTTTGAATACGAATTCCTTGACGACAGGTTCGATCAACTATACAAAAACGAAGCAAAGCTGGGCGAGGTTTTTTCTATTTTCGCAATCCTTGCCGTCATTATTGCGAGCCTGGGGCTATTGGGCCTTGCTTCTTATACGGCTGAGCAAAAAACAAAGGAAATAGGCATAAGGAAAACTTTAGGTGCAAGTATTAGCAGCATACTTTTTCAGTTCGGTAACGAATTCAGCAGGTTAATAATTATAGCAAACATTATAGCCTGGCCTCTTGCCTATATCGGCATGAACTACTGGCTGCAAACATTCGCATATTCGGGCGGACAGAGTGTAATTGTTTTCCTTCTTGCCGGATTGCTGGTTGCCGTAATTTGCATATTAACTATTAGCTACCAGGCAATAAAAGCTGCCGTGATAAATCCTATTAACGCAATACGATATGAATAAAAGGGGGAGTAACCATGAAAGAAATTTGTATTCCAATACCGCATTTCGGCGAGCACCAGATAGCCGAAGTTGAAGTTACCGTAAACGGCAAAAAGAAAAAATACAATTACCGCGTTGAGTCGTTTCCGTGGGGAATAGAAGAAAACGAAACGAACATGATGGAATCCGTTTCGGAAACTCAGATAAAAATAAACCATCTGCGGGAGCTGTTAAATCAATACGACGACTCGTGGGAAATAGTTCAGATTTTTACGCCAAACGAACACGCAAAGCACATACAGGTGCTGTTCAGGCAGCGACAGGCTGAGCCGGTTGTTTAGGTGTTACTAAGCAACCAAACCGGGCTTTTTGCATAAGGAAGCGTTGGTTTACCAAATGGTAAAGTATCTTAAATAGCGAGTACCGAATTGCTAATGCGGACAACCACGCATTCAGTAGTAAGAAAGAATTTTTGAATGTCGGAACGGCTCAACAGTTTAATTGGTAAATTGTTTGCCTTTCGCCTGTTACACCAGCCGCCGCCGGCAAGAAATTTCAGTATTCCTTGTTCAATATTGGATATTTGTTTTTTCTTTTTTTCGGTTATCCGACTTCTATTTGCCGTTATTTATTGAATAACGAATATCGAACAGCCAATGTCGAATGTTGAAGTAAAAACCGAAACATAGGCACAAGAATCCAGATGCCAGCAAGCAGTCAGCAGCCATTATCCTTTAAACCGTTATTGCTTTTCGAATCGTCAAACCTTATTTTAACTTATACAATTCAGCAGGGCAATTTTAAAATACAGGGCATATAATTGAGTATAGTCGGGGAACAAAAATACTCAGTTTCAAAATCAAAAGACTCAATCCGCGAAGCTGCGCTAAAACCGAAATTACTTGAAAAGTTAAGAAAAAAAATTAGAACTGAATTCTATAATAGGAAGTCAGTTCTTTTTTTAATAAATCAATAGTTGAATAAATCGGCGAGAATTTTATGCTGCACTTTGCGTGAGCAATAGAGTATATCCCGGTATGCAGTACTTAGCTCTCGCTGCGTTAGGAATAAAAAAAATTTTTCGGTTATTATAATGCAATTGGAAGAACCATACTCTATATTGTTAGAAGGATACAATAATCATGGGCGGGCAGTAACAAAACTATGGTTATCACTGGCAATACTAAGTGTGTATTCTATTGCTTATTCTTTAATAAAAGAATCAAGTAATGCTATTCCATTACCCTTCGTGCATATAGAACTTTCAACTAGTTGGTTTTGCGTATTATCATTAGGTTTTCACTCAGCTATATTATTAAGATGGATGGAAATATATAATCGAGGGATTAGATTAAGAACAAGAATTGTAGAAAAGTTATTTATTGCATTTCCTGAAGTAAAGATTGATGGAAACAACTTTATCAAAAAAGAAATTTGGGATTATTTAGTATATCCCAGCACTCTAACTGTGTGGAGTGGACCAGAATCCTTAATTAGAAGTAAATTCAAATTACTTAATTATTTGGCACTTCCTTATCTATTTTTTCTTAAAGTGCTGTCTATTACAGTTCACTTTGGGCTTCCCTTGACATCAATTATAGCGTTAGAATACAATTTACTATACTTGACCGATTCTTTATGGGTATTTAATTTTATGGGTATATTTTTCTTTGTTCTGGGAGTTATAACAATAGCACAAGGTATCGCAGCAGAAATAAATTATTCTATAAAATCACTAAATAATATGAAAAAAATAATTTCACAAGTGAAATAATAAATATCTAACCCATATTAAAGGTAAGGAGTCCCCGCAATAAAGCGCGGGACAAGCAAGAGAAAAATAAATATTGTATACAGCAAGAATGGGCCCGGTTCTATTGAAAACGGATAGAATAACAGCCGCAAATGACGGCGAATAACAACTTGTCCCGCTTTGCGGGAGGATGTAACTAATTATATTTATAAAGAAGAGAGGTTAATACGGCTTGTGTTTTAACATAACACACCGTTAGGCATAATGAAATTATATAAATAAAAGAGGTTAATGATGCCAGCAACAGAAGCCCTTTATTATCCTTGGATTGATATTACTGATACAAAGTGGCTCAAAACTTCGATATTATATTGGGATACTATCAGAACAATCGTTCCAGAGTCTATTTCTGATCCGTACTCAACTAGTACAGCAAAAGCACTACAAGATGAAGGATTTCTTTTACCATTAAGAGTTAATCCAGAAATGGATGAAATAGCAAACCTCACTTCTGACATAGTTAACTATTTCAATAGTCCCGAAGCACAAGAAATGTTATTCCTTAAAAAATCTTCGTTAATTCATCGTGATAAGTTACCCAGACGGATGCGAGAGTTGTCTAGAATACATCCTGAAAAGTTACCGTATATTATTGAAGAAATAACAGAAGATTTTGGCTTCAAATTTGGTCGAACAGATGACTGGGTTGAAGTTGATAATCAATTTGGATCTTTTTATATGACGCTTTTAGCAACTCGTCTTTCTGAAAGAATAGGTGTTAGCCTATTAACTCCTTCATCACTATCTGATAGATTATCAATAAATGCAAAACTTGATTCGCCTATGCAAAATCCCAATAATTCCTACTGGCATAATAGACGGAGATATAGAGAATATGACGGTTGGGGTAAAAGGAAAAAATTCCCTGGCAAGGTTGCAACTGGAATGTTAGCAAATCTTGTAGTTGAAAAAGTTGGGATTGATCCAAAAACTCCAATTAATAAGTTAATTGAATTCAGACGCAATCATAATGACGAGTTAGCAAAATTGAGAACTGAATTATCAAAATTAACTTCACCAATTGATGCCGAATTACCGATTGAAAACTTAAGGCAACAAATAAGTGACCTCTATGAAAACGACGTTAAACCGGCTATAAATGATTTGGAAAGTGCATTAAAAGGTAGTGGTATAAAGTCCATTAGTGATGGATTTTTAAAAACTATATTTCTATCAACCGGCTCCTCCTCTGTTTTAGTTGGCTTAGGATTATCCATCCCTTCTGCCATATTGGTGGGGATAGGTATTTCATTAACAATTCATGGTGTTAACTATAATGCAAACAAAAAAAATGAGTTACGAAATAATCCTTATTCTTATTTATTGAATCTGGAAAAATCATTTGGATAAATTATGCATAACCAGCTTTTCCACCCGCCCGCATTTTCATTTGGGCAGTGGATATGTTATTAGGTTTTATAAATAAGTATAGCATTTCTTGTAACATTGTTTTATTAAATAAAATTATTAAAAATGGCAGTAGCTTTTTAATTCGGCATTGCTCTTCGGGGCAGACGAGTGAAAAGCGACGCCGTTATACACCAAATGGAGGAATAATATATGGCAATATTTAGAAATAAATACCCAAGCATCTCCATAAAGAAAATTGATAATGTTACTGTCGATGGATTTCATCATCCTTTCTATGAAGAATTGATAATAAAGCGAATCAATAAAATCCTAGATGAAAAAATTTCCAATCATGCAAATAAACTACCCGCACTAGAAGAAACCGATACAAGCAACGGCAATTGGCTTCTGCGTAATTTGGGTAATATCGGCAAAATTGTATCTCTCATTTCTGCTATTGGAATTTTAACTTTTATCACATTATTAGTTTTTGGGATTACAAATGTTGCTTCGATTCAAATTACAAATCTTCTTTCAATTGTTAGTTTTACTTTGTTCGGCGGTTTAGTTTCTGTAGGCGGATTTAATATTCTATCAATCAATGCAAACCTGAGAAAAACTAATAACGAACTATTGAAATATGTTGGTGTATCAGAAGGATGTCCATTTGCACAGATAGTCGATGAAGATGCTAAACAAAAATATGGCATTATATCATCAAAAGAGATTCATAGTAAGGAATTTTGTTCCGGATGTCAGTTATTAGACCACATGGGTAGGACAATTTGTACTGTAAGTCCACACTATTTTAGATAATTGGTGTATAACCTCTTAAATAAGTAAAAAGTCAATATGACATAAGATTTCATCGCAATAAAAATTGTTATTAAAAAGTTCTTTGATAGATTGAATTAAACAACAATTACGTTATGCCAAATATCTACATTGGTAATAGCTACCAAACCTCCCCTCGACAAGCTCGGGACAGGCTTTATGGGACTTATCTGGCAATAGCCGAATAACTCACATTAAAAAATATGAGTTATTCCAGATATTTAATTGGCAAGCCCTGTCTGTATCAGGGCAAGCTAGTAGTTTCCTCCTAAAGGGATCCCTTCGGGGCAGTCCAGCGCGAAGATTTTAGTTTTTTCTGGATCAGTTATTCAAGCGGGCTTCATTGGGAACAGGTAACTAAAGATTTTCATTATGAAGCTGGCAACATTAGCAGTAAAAAAAGGCGGCAACCTATTAAACAAATTTGAAAGAGTCTATAAAAGCAGCGGATGCAAACAAAAAG
>JANQLA010000287.1 GCA_028280855.1 Melioribacteraceae bacterium | reverse complement strand
AAATTAAAAAATAAAGACAACAAATATAATAAAGAAAAGAGGGGAAATCAATGAAAAGAGTTTATGTAAACCGTTATTTTACAATAAGTTAACAAGTTTGCCCGCCGGTATTGACGGGCAAATTTTTAAGCAGATTTAATAATATTGACGAATGAATCGCTTTTTAAGCATGCGCCGCCTACCAGAGCACCGTCGATATCGGCTTGAGAGAGTAGCTCACCTGCATTATCAGGCTTTACACTGCCGCCGTACTGAATAATTAATTTATCGGCTGCTGGTGCCGAATATAGTTCGGCTAGTAATTCCCTCAAAAATTTGTGAACTTCTTGCGCCTGCTCTGGAGTAGCGGTTTTTCCGGTACCAATTGCCCAAACAGGCTCGTAAGCCAAAATGATTAGTGCGAGATTTTCTTCCGTAATATCTTTCAGACCTTCTACAACCTGACGTTTCACTACCTGATTGGTAATACCTCCTTCACGTTCTTCAAGTGTTTCGCCAATGCAGAAAATAGGCTTCAAGCCTTCGCTCAATGCTTTCCTAATTTTAGCATTAATCAGCGCATCCTGCTCATTAAAAATAGTTCTCCTTTCAGAATGTCCAAGAATAACATATTCGCAACCGACGCTTTTGAGCATTGATGCAGAAACTTCTCCTGTATAAGCGCCGCTATCCTGTTTCGACATATTTTGTGCGCCGAGAGCAATTGGGGAATCTTTAATTACTTCGTTAACGCTCTCTAATGATGTGAAAGGAGGACAAATAATTAACTGGTTTTCACCAAGCTCAGGTAAATTTGTTTTTAATTCTGAAGCTAAGCTTATGGATGCTCCCAAATCGTTATTCATCTTCCAGTTGCCTGCAATTACTTTTCGTCTCATTACGGTTCCGTCTTTTTTGTTAAAATTAATTATGTTACAGATTCAACCCTCTTGATTCCAGGTACTTCTCGAATCAACGCTCTTTCTATACCGGCCCTTAAGGTCATTTGCGACATAGGGCAACCCACGCAGGCGCCTGTAAGCCGAACCTCAACTATTCCGTCATCTTTTACTTTTACTAACTCTACATCTCCACCGTCAGCCTGCAAATAAGGCCTAATTGTTCCAAGTGCGGTTTCAACTTTTTCTACTATGTCTTCAGCCATGATCTCTCCGAAAAATTTATATTAATCAACTATTATTTCAACGGAAGATTTATCTGAATGATTACTAATGCTAACCTGTGCGGCTAATTGCCTGCTTATCTCGTAAATTATTTGTGATTCACGTGAATCCTTCCGGTCGAAAGTTATTGGTTTGCCGGCATCCCCGCCTTCTCTGATCCTTGGATCAATAGGAATTCCACCTAAAAATTTTGTTTCAAGTTCAGCGGCTAACTTTTCTCCTCCCCCATTGCCGAAGATTTCATACCGGTTGCCTGTATCCGGAGCTATGAAATAACTCATATTCTCAACAATTCCCATTATTGGCACATTAACTCGTCGGAACATATTGAGTCCTTTTTTGGCATCTACAAGTGATACAGGTTGAGGTGTTGTAACAAGAACAGCACCGCTTAGCGGTATCGTTTGAACAAGTGTAAGCTGGATATCACCTGTTCCAGGAGGCATATCGAAAATCAGGTAATCGAGCTCACCCCATTTAACATCGGCCATAAATTGTTTTATTGCGCCGCTGGCCATTGGACCACGCCATATTACCGGGGAGTTGTCTTCAATTAAAAATCCGATTGACATCAGTTTCAATCCGTAGTTCTCAAGCGGCAGCATTTTTTGAGAACCTTTGTCCTGGTACATTTTTGGTTTCTCATCAATACCAAGCATAAGCGGAATAGAAGGACCGTAGATATCGGCATCGATTAAGCCAACCTTGGCGCCTTCCTGTGCTAAAGCCACAGCAATGTTAACCGCAACCGTGCTTTTGCCTACGCCTCCTTTACCCGAAGCAATCGCAATTGTATTTTTTACACCGGGCAATACGCCGTTACTGTTATTTGCGCCTGTTACTCTTGATGTCATTTCGATCTTTACTTCCTGCACTTCATTGACTTCAGCTTTTATAGCATCAATGCAATCCTGTTCTATCTTATCCTTCAATGGGCAAGCGGGAGTTGTTAATTCTATTGTTACGCTTAACGATTTTCCGTTTATAGATATATCTTTTACCATGTTCAAAGTAACAAGGTCTTTTTTAAGGTCGGGGTCATCAACCTTTCGTAGCGCATTTAATATTTGATCTTTCTGAATTTCCGACATGTTTTATCCTTTCCGCTAAAAATTTGAACGATAAATTTAAACAAAAACAACTTCATAATCATGATCAAAGTAATGCAAATCCGAAAATACAAAGGAAAGTTAAAGCATGCTTGACAAAATATTTAAGTATACTTAACTTTGTATTGTTATGATTACAATTTCCAAAGAAGATTATTTAAAAGAGATTTACAACCTAAGTTGTGAGTCAAGAGCTAAAGTAAGTACTTCTACACTTGCCGAAAAGTTATCGGTTTCCAACGCAGCTATAAGCGAGATGGCCAAGAAGTTGCATAATTCGGGATTGGTAACTTATGAGAAATACAAGGGAGTAAAACTAACCGGCAAGGGTAAAAGGCAGGCTTTGAAGATAATTCGGCGCCACAGGCTTTGGGAGTCCTTTTTGATGGATGCACTTGGATTGTCATGGAGTGAAGTACACGCAGAAGCTGAAAAACTTGAACACCAGACATCGGATTTTCTGATTGACCGGATTGATGAGTATTTGAATCACCCTAAGTGCGATCCGCATGGACATCCTATTCCGCAAAGGGATGGTAAAATTCCTGCAGTACCTCAGAGTCTTAATCTTACAGCTGCTGAAAAAGGAAATTGCTACACTATTGTTAAGGTAGTAGACGAGAACAAGGAGCTAATGGATTATTTAACCAGCATTTCAATAGGGTTAAATACCGAAATAAAACTGATTGAACGGTTGAGTTTTGATAACTCAATTCTTGTTGTAATAGGAAATTCCAACTATAGGCTCAGCGAACAAGTTGCTTCAAAAGTATTTGTGACTTTAAATAGGAATAGTAATGAATGAGAATTTAGCAGCACTGTTGATAGGAGTTGGAATACTAGGGACACTTATAATTTTTTTCTATCCACAAAAGGGCTTGCTGGCAAAATGGAGAAAAGCGCGTCGGGACACAAAGCGGGTAAATATCGAAGATGCTTTAAAACATTTGTACGATTGCGAATATCATAATAGTACTTGTACGCTTAGTAGT
>JANQLA010000274.1 GCA_028280855.1 Melioribacteraceae bacterium | reverse complement strand
CTTTCCCGCGCCGATACCAATTGTCGGCACAGAAACAATTTCGCTTATCTTTTTGGCGAGTTCGGCTGGTACCATTTCGAGTACCATTGCAAAACAACCGGCTTGTTCAAGAGATTTTGCATCATCAATTAGCTGCCTGGCTTGTTCATCGTTTTTCCCCTGCACTTTAAATCCGCCGAGTTGATGAACCGATTGCGGCGTAAGACCAATATGCCCCATAACCGGAATACCTGAGCCAACCACATGTGAAATAGCTTCGATGTGGCCGTTGGCTCCTTCAATTTTAACAGCCTGCGCACCGCATTTCATCACATCGTCAACAGATTCAATAAGTTCTTTTAATCCTTTCCTGTGTGCAAGGAAAGGCATATCGGCAATAAGGAACTTATTCTTTAAACCTTTACGCACTGCGCTTACGTGCAATTTCATCATTTCCAGGTTTGCATTTACAGTCGTGTCAAATCCGTGCATAACCATTGCTACGCTATCACCAACCAGAACTGCGTCAACTCCGGTTTCATCAATTATTTTCGCACTCCAGTAATCATAGCAAGTTATAATCGAAATCGGTTTATTGCGTTTTTTGTAACGTTGAAATTCAAGCACACTAGTCATTTTTTACTCTTCGATCTCGTTTTGTAATATTCTATGAATGATTGATAAACATTCGATATCGCGTCTCTTTCCAGGGCCAGCATATGTTTTTGAATTGTTGAAGCATCTCCTCGAGCAAGCGGACCAGTTAAAGGTTCCTTAGCGGTTATTAAATTTTCTTTTATTTTTTGCAGGTAAGGATACGCTGCAGATTTATCTATGCCCAGCGAGTTTTCAAGTGTTTTGAAAAACTCGCTCCAGAGGATTGAAGTAAAGTTACCTGCAACACTGCACCAAGCATGGTAAAATGTTTTTTGCGAGTATTCAATTTGATACGAAGGATTAGGAAGTTCTGGAAACAACTCTTTGAAAGTAGGTTTGCCTTTTATTGTAATGAATGGAATTGACTTGTAAAAATCGAGCTCATAAAGCTTGTCCGAGAAAGTCATCAAAGGGTGAACAGAACACGCTAAATCGGTTTTTAACGCTCCTGAAAAATGAATCCAGGTTTTATCCCCTGTTTCATTTTGCCTTATAAATTCTTCGATGCTACTGTCGTTGATGGCTAATAAAATTTTACTGCATCGTTTTGCTTTTTTTGCAAAGGACTTCGAAGAATTCCTGTGCCATTTTGAATAGGAAACATTCAGCGACTTAAAATAATGCCTAATGTGATTGGCTAATCTTCCATTGCCAACAATAAGGTAAGATATGTTGCCTGTTTCAGGTACCTGTCCCAAGGATCAAGTCCGGTAAAATTATTTTCTAAAAATTTCTAGTGTAACCTTCCGTCAACCGACGGATAGATTCAAAATCTTGTATGAAACATAAGTAAATTTATTGAATCAAAAAACATAATAAAAAGGGCAGCCAACCGGCCGCCCTTTTGTAATAAGTTGGAGAAGATTTTAAAATATTACTCGAAGAAATATCTTAAGCCAACTTGCATTTGCCAACGTGAGAAAATTGAAGGATCATCGACAAATGTTTCTTTTAAGGAAGTGTCGAAATTAACAATCGGATCATTATTTGCCGCAGTTCCAACAACCGCTAAAGGCGATGTAGCTCTTCGATCTGCAACCTGTCTTACGCCCCAGTCTGAATTCAAGAAGTTAGGAACATTAAGAATATCGAGACTTAATTGGAAAGTGTGATTTTTACCGCCTAAGGCCAATGAGAAATCCTGCAGAATTCTCAAGTCGATATTAATATACCAGGGATTAATCAATCCATTTTTTTCAGCAATTTCGCCCCTGTTTTCGCTTAAATAGTCATCTTGCTCAATAAATGCATTGAATGCATTCCATTGTTCATTGGCAGTTACTAATACATTACCGTCGCTATCTCTAATATCAGCGAAGTTAATTTCACTTTGATTATTCGGTATATATATCAGATCATTAGCGCCAAAGCCATCGCCGTTTGCATCACCTGCGTAAGTGAAGGAGTATCTATTACCTCCGCTAGTAGTAAACAAATTACCCTCGGCAATCTCTGCAAATAAACCAAAAGTGGTTGAAAAGTTTTCGTTCCATGTGTGTTTGTAAGTAGCGCCGCCGACTATCCTGTGGCGCTGACCGAACTCTGAATAAGCCGCTTCGGGATTATTGGGATTATCGCCAATTGGATTTAAGGAATAAAGATCGAATGCAATCTCAGCTGTTTTCATCAGAGTTTTTGCTTCCAGGTATCGATAAGAAACAAACGTATTCAATCCAAAATCGAATTGCTTTCTGAGCTGCGTGGTAATATTGAACGAGTATCCTTCGTCTTTATTATCGATAATGAAGGCAGAGCCCGTCCAATTAGGGTCAGCTTTACCGCCGCCGAAATACGGACGACCGTCGCTTAATGTTGAAACTGGTCTCCCGAGGTTTGCATTCCTTATATAGATTGAATTATAATCCTTTGTGTACATGAGTTCAAGCGTGCCGAGAATATCTAAAGGTAACTTTTGATCGACGGCTAAGTTAAATGTTAATGCCTGCGGCCATTTAAAGTCATCAACCATTGCGTTCATGTCGAATGTCTGCATCAGAACAGAATTATCCTGCGTTTCAAAAATTTCGGCAGGCGGAGTAATTTGTGTCGGATCGGCTAGAGAAGGATTGATGTTCGGATATAACCTTGAGTTTAAGCCCGGGTTAGAAATATTATTTCCTACCCAAACGAACGGGAGTCTACCGGTGAATATTCCAACACCGCCGCGAAGCTGTGTATTTCTTTCGCCGTCAACATCCCAGTTAAAACCGATTCTTGGCGAGAATAAAGGCGCTGCATCAGGTAGTTTACTCTGGTCTATTGATTCGTTGTTGAAGTTTTCATCGAGCAACAGCAGGTTTCTCGACCACTCGTTGTCCACGGGATCAGTTATATACATCGGGATATCGACCCTTAGTCCGAAAGTTAAACTGAAATCTTCGGAAACCAGGAATTCATCCTGAGCATAAAATGCAAGCTGCCCGACTTCAATAAATTCACCTTTGAACGGCACTGAATTAGGAGTTATCAGTTCATCGAAATTAACCTGGTTAGGATTTCCAGGATCGGTTGCATCAAGAAAATGTTTAACGGAAGTAAAAGCAGACTGACCAATATTGAATCCCATAAATCCATGCCGGAATAAGTTGAATGAATTGAAGAAATCAAAATATTCGAAAGTAGCTCCGACTGTTAGTACATGTTTTCCCAGATAGTAACTAAAATTATTTGTTATTTGAATGACATCCTGGTCTAGTATGTTATGAATTGAAAACGGCTCGTGACCAAGAGTAGTATAACCGGTACCGTCGCTTCTGCCAATTTCAATTGTTGGATAATCACGGCTGAAAGGATCTCTGGAATCTCTGAACCTGTTATAGCTGGCAAAGAACCTGTTAGAGAAACTTTCGTAACGGCTGTTTAGCTCGAGAGCAAAAGAGTTAAGTTCGTTGTTAATCAAGTAACCTGCATTCTCAAAAGGAAGAGTATTTTGATTTGGTCCTCTTCCTCCGCCGAATAAAAAGCTAATTGCTGTAGGATGCGGAGGTTTTTGCTTTTCTGCATCGAGCATATTATAACGGAAAGTGAGGTTGTTGTTGTCGTTAATATTCCAATCTAATTTTACAAGTATCTTGTTGTTATTAGTTTCATGATTGTAGCCCTGATATACACCGGGATCGTATCCGTATTCAGTTATCATCCTGTTGCGGATAAGATTTAATGAATCGGCAGCAGCGCGTGAAACGCCAGGAGGATTATTATTAGGATTGCTATCCGTATCGGCAATAAACGCGCCGTTACCTGGATCTTCTCGTCGTTCAATTTCGCCGCTTATAAAGACGAACAATTTATTCGGAATAATTGGCCCGCTTGCCGTAAAACCGGATTGATTATAAGTTAAATCGGGAACCAGAATATCAGCGCCGCTAACCTGGTCGCCGATAAAAGATTCATTTCTAATGAAGCTGTAAATAGATCCCCTGAAATTATTAGTTCCACTTTTGGTTACGGTGTTAATACCTGCTCCTGTAAAACCGCCTTCTCGAACATCAAACGGAGCAATAGATACTTGTACCTGTTCAATTGCATCATAGGGCAAAGGTTCAGCTTCTGTTTGGCCGCCGGGAGCAGGATCGTCAAGCCCGAAGGGATTATTGAAGTAAGAACCGTCTACCGATACGTTGTTCAATAACCAGTTTTTACCATTGAATGAAAAGTTTCCGTCGCTGCGCGGGTCGAGCCTGGTTAAGTCTCTTGTACTTCTTTTAATTGATGGTAGAGCTGTTACCTGACCGGGATCAATATAAGTGGCAGCGCCGGTTCGCCCGCTGTTTAAAACTTTGTCTTCCTGGCCGGAAACAACGACTTGGTCGAGCTCAACTGCTTCGGTCACGAGTTCGAAATCAACTCTTAAGTTCTGACCTAACTTAAGAAAAATGTCTTCTCTTTTTTGCGGGTTATATCCAACGAAGGATACCGTAATAGTATACGGTCCGCCGATTCTTAAGTTGGGCAAATTAAACAAGCCGTTTTCACGGGTTGATGCTCCGTATTGCGTTCCGCTGGGGGTATGCACAGCAATAACATTTGCGCCGGGTAAAAATTCTCCATCGGCCCCTTTAACAATTCCGTTAAGCGATGCCGTTGTTAAACCTTGTGAAAAAAGGGTTCCGCATGCAATTAGCATAATGGAGATAACTAGAAATAGTTTAGTTTGTTTGATCATAGGACTCCTTTATATTGTTTGATGTGAGGGGGTGTTGCGTTGTTCTTCACGAATTAATACTATTTTGATGATAGGTTAATAATTTGTTAACAATGAAAATTAAGCGGTAGAAGTGAAAAATGAAAGTTAATTTTTACAATAAGTTCAATTACAGCTCAACGTGTTTCGTGAATTAATTTCAGGGCTTGCCAGCTTTATATTATTGAACCACTATAAAGCCATTCAGCAATCCTTCCGCCTAAGTCAGACAACAGAATGACGCCCGCGGGCAGCCGCATCTAATGCTCAGAACTCGAACAAACCTTCGAGGTAGCCTACCAAAGATTGATAAACTTGTTCTTTCCTTGAAGGTTACGCGTCGTAATTTGGAGCAGTTGTATATAGTACCGCTTCGGCTTTGACAGATTGCTAATCTGTCAGACGTGCGGGTTTGAGGAACAATTTAGCAAAGTAACCGCGCAGTAATGCGGCCATGCAATTCGTCAATCAAGTTTTTTTACCTGTCTTTGAACGAGTTGAAGTATCCCTGTTAAACCAAGATTTTTACCCATAGAAAGCTGTTGACCGAAAATTTCGAAGACTACATCCGTTGATACTTTTAACATATTTTCCTTTGTTTCACCATCGAGACCTTCGCTAAAAATGGCAGCTAATGCTTTTGCCGATATGCCTTGCGGATTTTCAACGGCAAAATAAAGCTTAATTTTTCCTTCATTATTCTGCACTACCCAAACATAAGCTTCGCTTTCGCAGAAATCTACTTTGTTATCATCCGGGAAAGGGCGTTTAGCTATTTCTTCCGGCACTTCTTTAAATTTTTCGGCATAATCAATAAGTATGCTAATACGGTCGTTTTGATCTGTAAAGAATGCCAAGTCATCTACAATGTGCTGAAGCTTTTGCGGGTATTTATTCATATCAATTTCGAATCTAACTTTAACATCCGGCATTACTTTTCAATCGGTACGCCGACTAGGTTGCCCCATTCGGTCCAGCTGCCGTCGTAGTTTTTAACATTTTTATAACCAAGCAAGTAAGTTAATACAAACCATGTGTGGCTGCTTCGTTCACCTATTCTACAATAAGCAATAATATCATCTTTCGACTGCAAATGCTGTTTGTTTTCGTAAATATCTTTAAGCTCTTCAGCATTTTTGAATGTACCGTCTTCAGGGTTGATTGCTGTTGCCCATGGAACGTTTAAAGCCCCGGGTATGTGTCCGCCGCGTAAAGCGCCTTCGTTAGGGTATTCGGGCATATGCAGCCTTTCGCCGCTGAATTCCTGCGGGCTTCTTACATCTACCAAAGGCAAGCCGGCTTTTACATGATTTAGCACTTCGTCCCTAAATGCTCTAACGGTGCCGTCATCTCTTTCCGGCGCTATGTAGTCTGATTCTTTATAAGTAGGCACATCCTTTGTTAATACCCTGCCTTCCTTTTCCCATTTCAGCCTGCCGCCATCCATAACCCTGGCATTAGTGAAACCGAATAGCTGAAACACCCAGAAAGCATAGCAAGCCCACCAGTTATTTTTATCACCGTAAAATATAACCGTGGTGTCTTTACCTATGCCGTTTTTGCGCAGAAGTTTTTCGAAGCCGCCTTTCTGGAGGTAATCCCTTATTAACTGGTCGTTTAAATCAGTAGTCCAATCAATTTGCACGGCGCCGGGAATATGGCCCGATGGATAAAGCAACGGGTCTTCGTTTGATTCAACAATTCGTATATTTTCATTTTTTAGATTGTTGTCAACCCAATCAGTGGATACCAATACCTCCTGTTTTACATAACCTCTTGAAGATATATCGTTCATTTCAATTCCTTTCTTAATTTGATTCTAACTTATTGTCAATTAAGCTGATAATAGTGAAAAATATCTTTAAATAATACGACAAAATATCTTTTTTTTACAAAAACAAATTATCATTGCAAGTTAGTTATCAGCTAAGTATTCATGCACAAACTTAATAGCCATGGCTCCTTCTCCAACTGCGGATGCAACCCTGTTCATAGCGCCGGCGCGTACATCGCCTGCGGCAAATATACCGGGGACACATGATTCAAATAAAAACGGCTGGCGTTCCAGCTTCCACGATTTATTAAACGAATCATACTTCAGCAAGTCTCTACCCGTCTCTATATAACCTTTATTGTTTTTAATGATGTTTAGTTGAATCCACCCGGTTACCGGTTTAGCGCCGATAAAAATAAAAAGCGCTCCTGCATCTTTATCGAAGCACTCATTTGTAATGTTATTTTTCAAGATAATTTTTTCCAGCCTTCCGTCGCCCCTTGCTTCTTCAATTTCCGAATTTGCCAGCAGGTGAATGTTTTCGGTCGCTTTAATTTGATCGATAAGATACGACGACATTGAAAACACGAGTGAATCTCTTCGAATTACAATGAATACATTCTTAGCAAATTTCGCTAGGTACATAGCGCCTTGCCCGGCAGAGTTGCCGCCGCCGACTACAAACACGTCTTTCTCCTTGCATGCATTTGCTTCGGTTGTTGCCGCTCCGTAATAAACTCCTGCGCCGGTAAATTCCGACAATCCCTTCTTTTCAAGATGTCTGTAATATACTCCTGTAGTTATCACTACGCTTTTGGCAGTAACGGTTTCGTCGTCGTTTAGTGTCAGAATTTTATACCCGTCTTTTATCGAAATATCGGTAACTTCCTGGGGCGATAAAAACTCGACCCCGAACCGCGTTGCCTGTGTAATTGCCCTGCGAGACAACTCCGCACCGCTTAAGCCTGACGGAAATCCAAGGTAGTTCTCTATTCGAGAGCTCGTACCTGCTTGACCGCCCGGCGCGCGCTTTTCAATAAGCAAAGTTTTAAGTCCTTCCGATCCGCCGTATACAGCAGCCGCAAGACCTGCCGGGCCTGCGCCGATTATAGCAACGTCGTAAATTTTCTGAGATGCCGTCGGTGTCATTCCAATTTTTGCAGCGACTTCACGAAGAGTGGGAGCTTTAGCGAATGAACCGTCTTCATAGACAACTACCGGAAGATCAGTTGACGAAAGCCGCTCAGTTTCGATAAACGACTTTGCTTTTTCATTCGCTTCAACATCTTGCCATTGGTAAGGAATCAGGTTGCCGGAGAGAAAGTCTTTTATATCATGCGATTTGGGTGAGAACTGGTAACCGATTACTTTTATCCCGTGAAAGTCGGGTGTATAAGCCGATTGCCAATCGTCGAGTATTTCCGAAAGCACGGGGTACAACTTTTCTTCGGGGGGATCCCACGGCTTCATTAAGTAGTAATCAAGGCGAATATCGTTTATTGCTTTTATGGCGGCGTCAATATCGGAATAAGCTGTGAGAAGAACGCGGCGAGAGTCGGGGAAAATATTAATAGCTTTTTGCAGGAATTCAACGCCAAGCATTTCAGGCATTCGCTGGTCCGAAATATATAGTGCAACGGTCTCGCCTTTTTGCTTTAAGTCTGAAAGCGCTTCAAGAGCTTCGGACGCAGATGTTGTGCTCATTATCCTGTAATCATTTTTGTACTCTTTGCGAACATCGCGCTGTATTGCGCGTAATACTTGCTGGTCGTCGTCCAGAATAAAAATAATCGGCTGCTTCATAGCTTTCTCAGTTTAATGGTATGTTTACTGTAAATACTGTTTTACCCGGTTCAGAGGAAAAATCTATTGAACCTCTGTGATTATTAATTATTTTCCGGACCATATCTAAACCAAGTCCTGTGCCTTTCCCTATTTCTTTTGTAGTAAAGAAAGGATCGAAGATTCTTGTTTTTATGTCGTCCGGTATTCCTTTGCCTGAATCTTCAATGTCAACCGCGGCATTATTACCGTCTATGTAGGTTTTTATTTTCAACCTGCCACCGGATTCCATTGCGTCGATTGCGTTGTCTATAAGGTTAGTCCATACCTGGTTAATTTCACCGACAAACATTTTTACTTTAGGTAACCCAGGGAAAAAGTCTTCAACATATTCAATACCGTTATTTTTTAGTTTGTGCTGCAGAATCGTAATAGTGTTGCGAATGCCTTCGTGCAGATCCGCTTCCTGTTTATCAGGCGAGCGATCCATGTGCGAATATGATTTCACTGAAGTTACTAAGTCGTTAATCCGCCTCGCAGATTGATGAATTTCAGCAACAAGTTTTTCGGTTATTAATACGTTTTGAAGCCACTCAACCACAGTTACAAAATATTTTTCCGTAACAACTGATTTTATTTTTTGCAGATCATCAAGATATAAACTAAATTCTACAAAAGTTTCGGCAAAGGAAAAAACATCACTCATTCCGTTATCTTCAAGGAATTCGGCAATCTCATCTTCCTTTTCATTTCGCTCAATTAAAGTAAGGTTGTGATTGATACCGGCACCGGCTTTTGCAAATAATAAGTTGTTTACTTCATCTACCTGTTCCGGTTCAAGCCGTATTGAAATAACGCGTTTAAATCTATCGGGAACCGTAGTTAAATGTTTTTTCAGCTCGGAGGAACTTCTTATTATTGCTGCCGATGGATTGTTAAGTTCATGCGATAAACCAGCAGAAATTTTACCGAGCGAAATCATTTTTTCATTTTGCAATATAGATGTTGTAAACTCCCGAACCCGTGAACTCATTGTATGTACCAGCGGCTCAACAAGTTCGTAATGCTCTTGAATCATCTCCTTAAAAAGTTCACGCGGAAACGAAAGCACCTTTAAATCGGTTTTGGCATATCCGTCGCCCTGAGCGGTTGTTGCCCGCGAAAAAGGAAGCGCACCCGTTATTTCAAGTTCTTTTACATTGCCTGCTTCGGAATAATGACCGTTCTGATTAACCAGGAAGACCATTTTCCCTTCCAGCAATATATACATGTGCGATATCGGATCACCTGCTTTGAAAAGCGTAGAGCCTTTTTCAACTTCCTGGAGCTTTGAGTTTTCAATCAGCCAGTCTAATGCAGAATCGCTTTTGTCTTTGAATTGGGGAAATAGTTGCAGCCTTTCTTTAATTGATTCCATCTATTAACCGACCTTTATTTTTATCAAACGTAACGACATAATAAAAACTGAAAAAATAATTACTGCAGAAAACACAAAAATTCCTGCACCAAATTCATTGTAAAATAGTCCACCCAAAACCAAACCCAGTATACTGGCGATGCTTCCGATACTGCCCGCTATACCTTGTACAGTTCCCTGGTATTTATCACCTGCGGTTTTGGATAGTATTGATAAAACAGAAGGCCACATCAAACCGTTCCCTGCAGCCAGAAATAAAGCAGCTAAATAAATGATGACGGTGTTGGTAGAGCTATACAGTAAAAAGCTTAATGAGAGTATAAAACTGCCGGTAACTATCAGTTTAATTTCACTCCATTTGTACGAAGCTTTTTTTAGAACCGGTCCCTGGAAGAAAGCCATTAGAAATCCCAGCACCGCGAAATAAGCACCTGTATCTGTTAATTCCCAGTTCATAGTTTTAACTGCATATACCGGGAAGGTAATATAGAACAAGTTAAACCCGAGGAAAATCAGGAAGTATATCAGCAATACAAAGGGTATATTCTTTATTGATCGTATTTCGGAAAATGAAATTTTATTTGTACCTTCAATGTTATAACAGTCCTTGTGCTCCTGTCCGAAAATTTTTTGAACGCTTCCCTTTGAAATGTTTTCTTCAACCAGGCAAGGTTTAGATTCCGGTAACTTAAATACTATCAGCAACATAGCAATAATCGATATTATAATTGCCGCCAATACAGGTAAAGCTTCTCCCATTGCAGTAGCGCCGATTAGTCCGGCAAAAGCGGGGCCAATTATAAAGCCAAGGTTTGCAGAGATTGCCATTTTACCGAAATTTTCGTTCTTATTTTCGTCATCGGTTATGTCGGAAAGATAAGCTTGTGCAACAGATATGTTGCCTCCTGTAATTCCATCCAGGGATCGGGCAATGAATAAAACTATAAGAGGTATTGTTAATGAAAATGTTCCAAGAGCGCCTGATTCAACTTTCAACAGAGTTTCTATGGGCAGGTAAAGCGCAGTTAGAAAGATTAACCAGGAAAGCAAAGTACCCGCCTGGCTCAGCAGTAGAATTTTTCTACGACCGTACTGATCGGACCATTTACCTAAAATCGGTGCGCCGATTAGCTGAAACACGGAATACGTCGCCCCCATTAATCCGTATATAAGTGCGTTGCCCCCAAAATCAAGAACTAAAAAAATCAGGAACGGAAGCACGATGCTGAATCCTAAAGTGCCAACGAAGTTCACGCCAAGAATTGGGTAAATTGATATATTGTTTTGATTTTTAATAAGCTATCCGAAATTAACTTCCAGGAACAGTAAAAATAATACATTATATCTGTTTAATTTGCAACAACCGATAATTTTGGTGTCATTTGTTTTTATGCGATTAAACTAAAGTATGATAAGTAGGGCTTGCTGAAAATCGAATAAGTAGTTATTCAGCAACCGGATATAAAGAATTAGACTTAGAAAAGTGCAAAATAATTAATAACTTGCCTCATAAAA